>JALCRP010000004.1 GCA_022652735.1 Faecalibacterium sp.
TCCATTTTTTTACCTCTTAATCTTTCCGCCTAACTCACCTGCTAGGCTCTTTATGTATTTTTCGACCGGGAACGTGGTTTATCGCTCCGTGCTTTATAATCTATACCTTGCCCACTTTGCCCGCAGCCCCAAAACAAGTTGTAATCGTCCGCAGGCTATACTATAATAAAATAAGCTCTGGCAGGCGGGAATGCCTGCCGCCCCGGAAGGATAAATCCGGATTTTTGTGGAAAGAGGAGGCAACGGAAATGATCTTTTCCTGCCCGCTGCAAAAGTTAATCACAGATGTGGATATGGAAGCCGTATGGGTGCCTGAGAACTTGGAAAAAGTGAAGGTTACCAGCGCGGAAGTGAACCGTCCGGGCCTGTTTTTGGCCGGCTATTATGATTATTTCGACGCTTCGCGCTTACAGACGTGCGGCCTTGCCGAGATGAACTACCTTTCTCAGTTCCCGCCCGAAAAACGGCGCGCTGCGCTGGAAAAGCTGTTCAGCATGAAGCCGCCCGCGGTAATCGTCTCCCGCAGCCAAGAGCTGGAGCCTTACCCTGAAATGCTGGAATTCGCCGAGCAGTACCGTGTGCCGCTGCTTCGCTCGAACGAGACGACCAGTACCCTGATGAGCAACCTCATCAGTGTGCTGAACGTAGAGCTTGCGCCGCGCGTGACGCGGCACGGCGTCCTTGTGGAAGTATACGGCGAGGGCATCCTGATCTTGGGCGACAGCGGCATCGGCAAAAGCGAAACGGCCATCGAACTTGTCAAGCGCGGCCATCGCCTTGTAGCCGATGATGCCGTGGAGCTGCGCAAGGTTTCGAGCCGCTCGATCGTGGGCACCGCGCCGGAAAACATTCGCCACTTTATTGAGCTGCGCGGCGTAGGGATCATCAACGTGGCGCGCGTATACGGCGTAGGCGCCGTCAAGGTCAGCGAAAAAGTCGATCTCGTGATCGAGCTGGAAGCGTGGGATAAAACCAAGAATTATCAGCGCACCGGCCTCGAATCCGAATACTGCGATATTCTGGGCGTTAAGATCCCGAGCACGGTGATCCCCGTAATGCCCGGACGCAACTTGGCCGTTATCCTTGAGACGGCGGCCATCAATAACCGCCAAAAGAAGATGGGCTATAATTCCGCGCAGGAGCTTCTGCAGCGGCTTGGCCTCGATCAAAGCGGCCAATTTCAGTAAAAGGGAGGGTCTGCATGCCCGATTCAAAACAGTTAGAAAGCCTTTGCAGCCAGGCGGAAATTGCCTTTTTGCGCGATGAGCCGCTGGCTGGCCACTGCACGTTCCGCATCGGCGGCCCGGCCGATTACTTTTTGCTGCCCAAAAACACGGCGCAGCTGCGGCAGGCGGCACAATTTTGCCGCGAAAGCGGGATGCGCAGCTATTTTCTCGGCAACGGCAGCAATGTGCTGTTCCGTGACGAAGGCTTCCGCGGCGCGGTGATCGATCTTTCCTCGATGGAAGAAGCCCTGCGCACCGACGGCTGCATTTTGACGGCTTCGGCCGGATGCAGCCTAATGCGCCTGTGCCGTTTTGCGCAGAAAAACAGCCTTACCGGGCTGGAATTTGCCTATGGCATCCCGGGCACTTTGGGCGGCGCAATCTATATGAATGCCGGCGCCTACGGCGGCGAGATCGCGGACGTCCTGCTTGACGCCGAAGTGCTGCTGCCGGATGGTACGCTGCATACGGCCGGTGCGGGCAATTTGCAGCTGAGCTACCGCCACAGCGCCATTCAGGAAAAGGGCATCTGCGTTGTTTCGGCACGGCTGCGCCTTGAGACGGGCGACGCCGCGCATATTGCCGGCGTCATGGAAGATTTTATGAGCCGCCGGCGCGAAAAGCAGCCGCTGGATAAGCCCAGCGCAGGCAGTACGTTCAAACGGCCGGAGGGCGCTTATGCCGCCGCGCTGATTGAGCAGTGCGGGCTGAAAGGCTACCGCGTGGGCGGGGCCGCAATCAGCGAAAAGCACAGCGGCTTTGTGGTAAACCTCGGCGGCGCGCGCTGCGCGGACGTTTTGCAGCTTTGCGCGGACGTAGCCGCCATTGTAAAAGAGAAAACCGGCTATACGCTGGAAAAAGAGATTCGCGTGGTAGAGTAACGGTATGAGGGCGAGGAGCGGAAAATGGAACTTTTGATCGTCAGCGGGCTTTCCGGCGCGGGGAAGTCTGTGGCCATGAACGCGCTGGAAGACATCGGCTATTTCTGCATCGACAATATCCCGGCCGGCATCCTGCCGCGCTTTGTGGAGTATTCGGAAGCCGGCGAAAATATGCTGCAGAAAGTGGCCATCGCGATGGACATCCGCGGCGCGCGCTCCAGCCAAGAGATTATGGAGGCGCTGGCCCAGCTTGACGAGCGCAAGGTTGGTTACCGCATTTTGTTTATCGACGCCAGCGACGATGTTTTGCAGCGCCGCTATAAAGAGACGCGCCGCCGCCATCCCATCAGCATCAGCATGGGCATCAGCACGGCGGAGGCCATCGAGCGCGAGCGCAAAATTTTGCGCCCTCTGCAGGAGCGCGCCAATTATCAGCTTGATACTTCAATGCTTTCGACGGCGCAAAACCGCGAACGTATTGTCAGCATGTTTATGCAGGGCGGCAGCGTGGGCGACGCAATGGCGCTGACCGTGATGAGCTTCGGCTTCAAATACGGCCTACCCAAAGATGCCGATCTCGTATTTGATGTGCGCTGCCTGCCAAACCCTTTTTATGTGCCGGAGCTGAAAGAGAAAACCGGCATGGACAAAGAAGTGGCGGATTATGTGATGAGCTTTGAGGAATCGCGCGAATTTTTGCACCGGCTAGAAAGCCTGCTGGAATATGCGCTGCCCTTATATGTTAAAGAGGGCAAAAGCCAGCTGATGATTGGCGTGGGCTGCACGGGCGGCAAGCACCGCAGCATTACTTTTGCGCGGCTGATCGGCGAGTTTTGCCAAAAGCTTGGGTATCATCCGAGCATCCAGCACCGCGACGCGCTGCGCTGACGGGATAGGCCGGGCGCGGGCATTGGAGCGTGCCGTGCTTTATTTCGCCGCCGCGCGGCAAGAAATGAAAAAAGGGGGACGGGCTTTGTGAGCTTTGCGTCGGAAGCTAAAAAAGAAATCACACAGAAAAAGATCGCAAAGCCCTGCTGCCTGCGGGCCGCCTGCTACGGCATCGCATGCTTTGCCAAATACTTTGATGCGCGCGGCATCGTGCTGCAAACAGAGCTTTCGTTCGTGGCGCAGTATGCGCAAAAAATGTTTGGGCGCTGCGGCGTGGCGGGCACGGTAGAAGAAATCGCGCGCACGGGCGGGGCTGTGTATGAGTTCGCCGTGAAAGCGCCGGAAGAAGTAGAAAAGCTGCATACGCTGTTTGGTACCACGGGCCGCGAGCCGAGCTTACAGATCGACCCTCGGCTGCTGATCTGTCAGGGATGTATGGCGGCCTACATTGCCGCGGCTTTTTTGTGCAGCGGCACGGTGACGGACCCAAGCAAGGAGTATAACCTTGAAATCCTTACCCCACGCACAAACCTCGCCAAGGATTTTGAGGCGCTTTTGGCCGAGCATGAATTTGCGCCCCACCGCACCCGCCGCAAGGGCGTAAACCTTGTATATGTAAAGGCAAGCGGCCACGTAGAGGATTTGCTGACCTTTATGGGCGCCAGCAGCGCCAGCCTGCGCCTGATGGACCAAAAGGTATATAAATCCCTGCGCAACCAAACCAATCGCCGTACCAACTGCGATACCGCAAATTTGAGCAAGACAGCCAACGCCAACGCGGGCACCCTGCGCGCGATCCAGTATCTGCACGAAGAAAACGCGCTGGCCGCGCTGCCGGAAACGCTGCGGCAGGCCGCCGAAAAGCGCGAGCAGTACCCGGATTTGGCGCTGGCCGAGCTTGCGCAGCAGTTTACCCCCGCGATCAGCAAATCCGGGCTTTCGCACAGGCTGAAAAAGCTTGAGGCGGTCGCCGAGCAGATGAAACAGAGAAAGGAACAGGCTGCCGAACATGTCTGAACCGCAAAAACGCTTTACGCATTTGCACGTCCATACCGAATACAGCCTGCTTGACGGTGCCTGCCGGATCGACCGCCTGATGGAGCGCGTAAAAGAATGCGGGCAGGATGCCATCGCCATTACCGATCACGGCGTTATGTACGGCTGTGTACAGTTTTATAAGGCCGCGAAAGCCGCCGGCATCAAGCCGATCATCGGCTGCGAAGTATATGTGGCTACGCGCACCCGCTTTGATAAAGTCAGCCATATCGACGGCAACAACCATCTGATTTTGCTGTGCAAAAACGAGCAGGGCTACAAAAATCTGATTAAGATGGTATCAAAAGCCTTTATTGAGGGCTTTTACTCCAAGCCGCGCGTCGATCACGAACTGCTGGAGCAATATCACGAGGGGCTGATTTGCCTTTCGGCCTGCCTTGCGGGCGAAGTGCCGCAGGCGCTGTTGGCCGGAGACTATGAAAAGGCCAAGGAAACCGCGCTTTGGTATCGGGATTTGTTTGGCGAAGGCAACTATTATATCGAATTACAGGATCACGGCCTTGAAGAAGACCGCGTCGTGCTGCCGCAGCTTATCCGGCTTGCCAAGGATACGGGCATCCCGCTTGTGGCGACGAACGATTCCCACTATCTGCGCAAGGACGATGCCAAGATGCAGAGCATTTTGCTTTGCATTCAGACGGGCAAAACCATACAGGATGCCGACCGTATGGAGTTCCAGACGGACGAATTTTACCTAAAAACCACCGAGGAAATGTACGAGCTGTTCTCGATCGTGCCCGAGGCGTGTGAAAATACCAATAAGATCGCAGAACAGTGCAATTTCGATTTTGATTTTGGCCATACAAAGCTGCCGTATTTCAAGGCGCCCGACGGCATGGACAATCAGGCGTATTTTGAAAAGCTCTGTTATGAGGGCCTCGAGCGGCGCTATGGCCCCGATGTGCCTGCGGCAAACCGCGAGCGCCTCGATTATGAGATCGGCGTTATCCACAAGATGGGGTACACCAACTATTACCTCATTGTGTTCGATTATATCAATTTTGCCAAAAGCAAGGGCATCCCGGTTGGCCCTGGGCGCGGCAGCGGCGCGGGCAGTATTGCGGCCTATTGCGTCGGCATTACAGACATCGACCCCGTGCGGTATCATTTGATTTTCGAGCGATTTTTGAACCCGGAACGTGTCAGCATGCCGGATTTTGACGTAGATTTCTGCTACGAGCGCCGGCAGGAAGTGATCGATTACGTCAACCGCAAGTACGGCTCCGATCATGTGGCGCAGATCGTTACGTTCGGCACGATGGCGGCGCGCAATGCACTGCGCGATGTCGGGCGTGTGATGGCGATGCCGTATCAGGCGGTGGACGTCGTGGCAAAGCAGGTTCCGCCGGACCCTAAAATGACGCTGACGCATGCGCTCGAGGTATCGCCGGAATTAAAGCGCATGGTAGATACCGACCCGCAGGTGAAAGAGCTGTTTGAAACGGCGCTGAAGGTAGAGGGCATGCCGCGGCATGCTTCCACGCATGCCGCCGGCGTTGTGATTACGCGCGAGGCGGCCGACGAGTATGTGCCCCTTTCCACCAACGACGGCCTGCCCGTGACGCAGTTTAATATGACGGAGATCGAAGAGCTTGGCCTTTTGAAGATGGACTTTTTGGGCCTGCGTACGCTCACGGTTATCCACGATGCCGAAAGAGAGATTCGGCGCCAAGAGCCGGCGTTTTCGATCGAAGCGCTGGATTATGATGACGCCGCCACCTATGGCATGCTGGCGCAAGGCGAAACCGAGGGCATTTTTCAGTTGGAATCTACCGGCATGAAGCAGGTGCTTATGGGCCTGCAGCCGAAAAACCTTGAGGATATTATCGCCCTGATCTCGCTGTACCGCCCCGGCCCGATGGATTCCATCCCTACCTATCTGCGCAACCGCCACGAGCCGGACAAAATCAGCTACAAAACGCCGCAGCTTGCGCATATCCTTGATGTGACGAACGGCTGTATCGTCTATCAGGAGCAGGTTATGCAAATCTGCCGCGATCTGGCCGGGTTCTCGTTCGGGCAGGCGGACAACGTGCGCCGCGCGATGAGCAAGAAAAAGCATGCCGTCATGGAGGCCGAGCGCGCGCATTTTGTGCACGGCAATACCGAGCCGGGCCACGAATGCAAAGGCTGCGTCGCCAACGGCATCCCGGAGGCAGTTGCCAACGAGATTTACGACGATATGTCGAGCTTTGCTTCTTACGCGTTCAACAAAAGCCATGCGGCCTGCTATGCCTATGTGGCTTACCGCACAGCCTATTTGAAGTGCCATTATCCAAGCCAGTTTATGGCCGCGCTTTTGACAAGTGTGCTTGACAATACCGATAAGGTGATCGAATATTCGAGCGAATGCACCCGCCTTGGCATCAAAGTGCTTCCGCCGGATGTAAACATCAGCGGCGGCGGCTTTACGCCGGACAAAGGCAACATCCGCTTCGGCATGAACGCCGTGAAAAATGTCGGCCGCAACCTGATTGCAAACGTAATCGACGCGCGGAAAGGCCAGCCCTTTGCCGATTTGTATGATTTCTGCAAGCGCATGCGCGGCAACGAGCTGAACCGCCGCGCTGTCGAGAATCTGATTCGGGCCGGCGCGTTCGATAGCTTCGGCGCCACGCGCCGCAGTATGCTGGAAGCCGTCGAAAATATCCTAAAAAGCGTCGAAAACGATGCGCGCCGCAACCTTGAAGGACAGCTGGATCTTTTCTCGGCGATGGGCGGCGGCGAAGAAGGCAGCCATTACGAGCTTACCCCGCTGCCGGAATATACCGCGGCCGAGCTGCTGCAAATGGAAAAAGACGCGACGGGCCTGTACCTTTCCGGCCACCCGCTCGATGCCTACCGCGAGCAGATTCGTCGGTTTGCCTCTCACGCCATCAAGGATCTGATCGGCGATGAGGCAAAGAACATGGACAACCAGCGGGTAAAGCTGGTGTGCACGATCGTCAGGACAAAATTTATGACGACGAAAGCGAACACGATGATGGCCTTTACCAGCATCGAGGATTTGACTGGCTCGATGGAAGTGATTGTCTTCCCACGGACGCTGGAACAGTGCCGCGACGCCTTGCAGGATAATGCTGTTGTTGTGCTTTCCGGCAGGGTATCCGTGCGCGAGGACGAGCCTTCAAAGCTTTTGGCCGAGCAAGTAGTGCCCATCGACGAATACGACCCGAACCGCCCGCAGGATGCCGCGCGCGATTTTGTGCACAAGGCCAAGCAGGCCGAAACGCGCCTGTATATCCGTATCCCCGCGATGGAATGCCCCGAGAAGGAAAAGGTGCTGAATCTGCTTGCGATTTTTGACGGAAATGTGCCGGTGATTTTGTACGCCGCCGCGGAGAAGAAAAAGATTGCCGTGCCGCGCCGCCTTTGGGCAAACGATCATCCGCTTTTTCGCAAGGAGCTGGAAAACATCCTCGGCCCCGGAAATGTAGCGGAAAAATAAGGTTCTCTGCAAAAGAGGCACCGTTTGGCGCCTCTTTTTTGTGCCTATTCCGTTTTTGCCGCATATAGTGGTAGAGGGCGGAAGGAGAGATCACGATGCTGAAAATCAAAACGCCGCCGCAAAGCCGGCGCCGAAAAAGAAAGCACCGCTGGCTAAGCCGGCGCCGCATCGCAAAGATTCTGCTCGTGCTGGCGCTGCTGTGCTATTTTTTGTATCGTCTGGAGGAACACATTCGCCCTGTATTGTTGTCTTTGGTGGATTATGAAAGCAAGCGCTATGCCATGAGCGCTTTTAACGATTCTGTGGCCGAAATGATCGCCGAGCAGCCGGACGGCTATCAGGGCCTTTATGTGATTACCTACGCAACCGACGGCTCGATTGCGGCCATTCAGGCCGACACCTATGCGCTGAACCGCCTTTCAAGCCAGCTGACAGAAAAGGTAGAGGAAAAGATGGACCGCTTTGAGGATAGCTCGCTCGATATGCCGATCGGCACACTGCTCGGCTTTCAGGCTTTCGCAGGGCGCGGGCCAAAGCTAAAACTGAAGGTGCTGCCCGAAACTTATGTTAAGGCGCAGCTTTACGATTCGCTTGAATCTGCCGGGATCAACCAGACAAAGCTGTGCGTCTACGCGCATTATACGATTGAAATGAGTGTGATTCTTTCGGGCTATACCGCCTGTGTTACGGCCGAGGGCGAACTTTGCCTTTCGCAGGTATATCTCGTGGGCCAGACGCCGCAAAACTATTGGGGAACAAGCGGGCAAATTTGGGGAAATGCAGATAGCGCCGCCGCCGAGCAAAACAGCACGGCCGAGAGCATGGCAGGGAAATAGGCTTTTCTTTTCGCGGCAAGGCGGGTATAATAAAAGGGCAAATAACGGCCCGCTGCCACAGCGCCGCGGGCTGAAAACGAGGCAAAAAGATGGAACTGGAACAGGCAAGCGCCCGCGCAGCACAACTGCGCCAAATCATCGAAAAGAACAACCGCCTTTATTACGATCAGGATGCGCCGGAGCTGGAAGATTACGAGTATGACGCGCTGAACCGTGAGCTGAAGGCCATCGAGGCACAGTTCCCGCAGCTGGTCGTTGCCTCCTCGCCGACGCAGCATGTCGGCGGTACAGCCTCCAGCCATTTCCATAAAGTAACCCATGCGGTTAAGATGGAAAGCCTGCTGGATGCGTTCTCTTATGACGAAATCCGTGATTTCGATCATCGTGTGCGTGAGGCCGGCATTACGCCAGAATATGTTGTCGAAACCAAAATCGACGGCCTTTCGTGCAGCTTGGAATATGAAAACGGCGAATTGGTGCGCGCCTCTACGCGCGGCGACGGCGTAGTGGGCGAGGACGTGACGGAAAATGTCGCCGCCATCCGCGACATCCCGAAGAAGCTGATCGGCGCGCCGGAATTTCTCGAGGTGCGCGGCGAAGTGTATATGCCGCACGAAGCGTTTCAAAAGCTGCGGGCCGAGCAGGAGATCGAAGGCATAACGCCGTTCAAAAACCCGCGCAATGCCGCGGCCGGCAGCCTGCGCCAAAAGGACCCGAAGGTGACGGGCCGCCGCGGGCTTTCTATTTTCATTTTCAACATTCAGCAGGTGCGCGGCAAAACGTTTACCACGCATAAGGAGAGCTTGGATTATATTCGGAGCCTTGGCTTGCCGGTTTCGCCGCACTATCTGCTCGTGCCTACCATCGAGCAGGCCCTCGATCAGATTGCGGCTATCGGAAACAGCCGTGCATCGCTGGATTTTGACATGGACGGCGCGGTTGTAAAGGTGAATAGCTTTGCGCAGAGAAATGCGCTGGGCTCTACCAATAAATTTCCGCGCTGGGCCATTGCGTTCAAATATCCGCCGGAAGTAAAGCAAACCGAGCTGACCGGCGTGGATGTCTCCGTGGGGCGCACGGGCGTTTTGACGCCGACGGCAAAATTTACGCCCGTTTTTTTGGCGGGCACGACTGTGGCGCGCGCGATCCTGCACAATGAGGATTTTATCCGCCAGCTGGATCTGCGCATCGGCGATACCATCCAAGTGCGCAAGGCCGGCGACATCATCCCGGAAGTGATCGCTGTTACGCGGCACAAGGAAGGTTCGGTGCCTTACGAAATGCCGCATATCTGCCCGAGCTGCGGCTCGAGCTGTGTGCATCTTGAAGAGGAAGCGGCGCTGCGCTGCATCAACCCCGAATGCCCGGCGCAGGCGCTGCGCAACATCATCCATTTTGCCTCCCGCGATGCGATGAATATCGACGGCATGGGGGTCGCCGTGGCGACGCAGCTCGTCGAAAAGGGCTTTGTGCATTCGGCGGCCGACCTGTATACGCTGACGGCGCCCCAGCTGCTTACGCTGGAAAAGTTCAAAGAAAAGAGCGCCGATAATCTTTTGAAGGCAATCGAAGCCAGCAAACAAAACAACCTTGATAAGCTTTTGTTTGGGCTTGGTATCCGCAACATCGGCGATAAGGCCGCCGCGCTGCTGGCCGAACATTTTGGCAACCTTGAGGCAATCCGTGAGGCCGACGCCGCAAAAATCAGCGAGATCGACGGCTTTGGCGGCGTAATGGCCGAAAGCATCGTGGCATTTTTTGAAAAGGACGGCACGTCCGATCTCATTCATCGCTTGGCCGACGCCGGCGTGAATATGACATGGCGCGGCGAAAAGAAAACGACAAAGCTTGCCGGCCGGACGCTTGTGGTGACGGGCACCCTCGAGACGCTTTCGCGCATCGAAGCGGAAGCCCTGATCGTGAAAAACGGCGGCAAGGCCAGCGGCTCTGTCTCGAAAAAGACAAGCTATGTGCTGGCCGGCGCCGCGCCCGGCTCGAAGCTAACCAAGGCACAGGAGCTGGGTGTGCCCGTGCTGACGGAACAGGAATTTTTGCAGATGCTGCAATAAGCAAAAGGAGTTTGCCGATGGAAGTGAAACAAGGAAAGGCCCGCGGTGTGCAGCTGCTCGCCGCGGCGATCTTGATTTTTTGCATGCTGCCGATCTTCTGGATCGGCACGTATGCCCGGCCCTCTGCCGACGATTACGATTTTTCGCATTTAGTGCATGCCGCCATGACGGAAAACGGCACGGACGCGTTCACCGCCGTCAAGGGCGCGTGGGAAGTCAATCTTGTCGACTACCACAGTTGGCAGGGCACCTATACCGCGAACTTTTTTATGGCGCTGCAGCCGGGGCTTTGGGGCGAGAAATGCTATGCGCTGACGCCCGTTTTGCTTACGGCGATGGTGTTTTTCATCCTGTGGGGCTGTGCGCATGTTTTTCAAAAGTATCTTTTGCCGCATCCTGTTTTGCCGGATGCGCTGTTGGCGCTGCTGGGCACATTTTTAATCGTCGAACAGATGCCGTACCCGAATCAGGGGCTATTTTGGTGGAACGGCGGCATGTACTATACCCCTTATAGTGTGCTGGTATTTGCAAACCTCGCGCTGCTGGTCAAGCTGTATTTTGCGCAGGGCCGCGCGCGGCGGGCAGGGTGGTGCCTTGCGGCCAGCCTGATGGCGTTTTTTATTGCCGGCGGCAACAATGTTTCCGCATTTTTGAACATCCTGCTGCTTTTTTTGGCGATGGCCGTTTTTCTGCGCCGCAAAAACGGATGGGCCGTGCCGCCGTTTTTGGTGGCCGTGGCCGGGTTTGCGATGGTATATTTTGCGCCCGGCACTTCTGTGCGCAAGGGCGGCTATGCCAACCAAAGCCTGTTCGGCTCGATGGCGTTGGCACTGTTTCAGGGCGCAAAAACCATGCTTGGCTGGGTAACGCTCGGGCTGCTTTGCAGCCTTGCGCTGCTGACGCCGCTGGCGCTGGCCGCGGCAAAGGCGAACCGCCTGCATTTTCAGTTCCGCTGGCCGCTGGTGCCTGTCATTTTGAGCTACCTTTTGCTCAGCGCCATGTGGTTTGTGCCGCGGTATGCGGTAGGAAATTTTGGCGCGCCGCGCTTAACAAATGCGATTTGGATCACGTTTTTGGTGTTTGCTTTTTTGGATTATACATACTTTTTGGGCTGGCTGCTGCGCACCTTTGCGCTGCAGCGTAAGGCGGAGGGGCTTTCGCCGCGCCGGCGCAAAGCGGCCTGCCTGTTAGCCGCCGCGTTCTGCCTCGTCGGGGTTTTAGGCTGCGGCAACCGCGGCAACTGCGAGTACGGCACTTCCACCGAGGCATTGGTGGAAATCGCCATCGGAAACGCCGCGGCCTATACGCAGCAATGTGACGCGCGTATCGCCCAGTATCACGACCCGGCGCTTTCTACCGTCGAGCTGGCGCCGATCGGTACGAAAGCCACGCTTTTATATGTCAGCGACATCGCCTCCGGCGACATGGATTGGGCATACGGGGCAATTTCGGCCTATTACGGCAAAACGATTCAGGCGGCTTCGTAAGCGGATTTCTCGCCCCAGCGTTTGGCGGCTGCCCGCCGTTTGAAAGCGGCTTTCTGCCTTATTCTTTGCAAGGCCGCGCTTGATGCGCGACACTTTCGGATTCCGTTTCTCTTTGCTTTTTGTAAAGCCTTTCTTCTGCGCAGGCAGGGGGAGGGCTTTGTTTTTTATTTGCAGAAAACAGCGCGGTTCTATTGCGCCGCCGGCGCGCATACCATAAAGCAGGCGAGGTGAAAAGGATGGACGAGTACTATGATGCGATAGCCGGGCTGCCGCCTTGGCTGGCCGAGCCGCTTCGGAAGCTGCCGCCGGAAAAAGCAGCCGCTGTACATGAGATACGCCTTCGGCAAGGCTGCCCGATATGGTTTACTGTGCGCGGGGAGCCGATTGCGGCCGCCGCATATTGCCCGCAGGTTCCGGCGCTGGCGCGGCTGACGGTCGTGCCGGAGCGAATGGAAGAGGTTCTGTTTACGCTGTGCGGCGGCTCGGTACATAGCTTTGAGGACGAGCTTTCCGGCGGCTACTTTACGCTTTCGGGCGGGCACCGTGTTGGCGTGGGCGGGCAGTATGTGCGCGGGCCGGACGGAAACACCGTTTTGCAGCGTGTGGAATCGCTGAACCTGCGCATTGCAAGGATATTGACATGTGAGGTACCTGTTTTCCTTCGGCTTTTGCTGCGGGAGCATTTTACGGGCCTGCTATTGGCGGGCGAGCCGGACAGCGGCAAAACGACGCTGCTGCGCAGCCTAATCCCGCTTTTAGGCGAGGCCAACCGCACCGTGGCGGTGATCGACGAGCGGGGCGAGCTTTTGCCGGCACAGGCCGCGGCCCAAACCGCCTATGCCCGGTGCGACCGCGTGGCAGGCCTCGATAAGGCGAGCGCACTTCAGATGGCGCTGCGGACGCTCGGCCCGCAGGTGATCCTGTTGGACGAGCTGGGGACGCTTGCAGAGACGGAACTGCTGGAGCAGGGCTTTTTCAGCGGCGTGGATTTTATTGCTACGCTGCATGCGGCAAGCCTTGCGGAAGCCGAACAAAAGCCGCAGGTGCGTTTTTTGCTCGCACACCGCATGCTGCATTCCGTCTGCCTGCTGGCCGGACGAAAAACGCCCGGCTGCGTGAAAGAAGGCCGCGACTATTGCTGACGCTGATTTTACGGGGATGCGGCGCTCTTTTGTTGCTTTTGTGCGGCTGGGCCTGCGGCGCCTTTGCGGTGCAGCGTGCCACAGCCCGCCGCGCCGCGCTGGGCGAGACGCTGCAGCTATTGGCACGGCTCGAGCAGGAGATCCGCTGCCGCAAAGCGCCGCTTTCCGCCATTTTGGCGGCGCTGCGGCGGGAGCAGGCTTTTCCGTCTTTGGGGCTTTTGCAAACGCCAAGCCTGCAAAAGCTGCCCCCGCCACAGGTGCTTTCCCACTTAGAGCAAAGCCTCTTTTCCGAATGCTTTTCAGGGCTGGGGCACAGCGACAGCATCGCAGAATGCAGGCGCCTTGGGTATTACCGCGCGCGCTTTTTACAGCTGGCCGCCGATGCCGCCGCAAAAGAAAAGCAGGCAAACGCTTTGTATCCGCGGCTGGGCCTCGGCGCAGGGGCCATGCTGGCCATCACGATCCTGTAAACGGAGGGAGAAAAGCATGGATATTGATCTGGTATTCAAGATCGCGGCAATCGGGATCATCGTCGCCGTACTGAACCAGCTGCTGATCCGCTCCGGCCGGGAGGATCAGGCGATGATGACAACACTGGCCGGGCTGATCGTCGTTTTGAGCATGATCGTAAAGGAGATCAGCGTATTGTTCGTTACGATCAAATCGCTGTTTTCGCTATGACGGAAATTTTGAAACTCGCCGCGGCGGCGGTGATTTTGGTTGTGCTGTACACGGCCCTGAAAACCGCCGCGCCCGCGTATGCGCCGGTTCTGGCGCTGGCGGGGGCCGGGGCTGTATTGGTTTTGCTCGGTTCGACGAGCGGCGCACGTGTGCTCGAATGGCTGCAAACGCTGCAGCAGGCAGAGGGCGCCGAGGCGTTCGGGTGCCTGTTTAAGGCGGCCGGCATCCTGCTGGTAACGGATTATACGCGCAGCCTTTGCCGGGATGCCGGGCTTTCTTCGGCAGGGGTGTGTATGGAGTTTGCGGGGCGTTGCCTCGTGCTGATGACGGCATGGCCCATTTTGGAAGGGGTATTTCAGGCGATCGAGAGGCTTTCGACATGAAAAAACGGACAGGCGGATTGCGCCGCCGGGCCGCGGCGCTGCTTTTGGCCGGGCTGCTGGTGTGCGGGGCGGCTATGCCGGTTGGCGCGGCAGATGCCGCCATACAGCAGCCGCAAACATCGGCATCTCAGGAAGAATCCGCACAGAAATATATAGAGCAGTCGCCTGTTAACTTTTCTGATTTCATGGCGTCGCCGCTCAACGCGCTGGGCACACTATTTCAAAAAAACGTCGCCGGGCCGGTGCGGCAAACGCTGCGCAGTTTTGCGCGCGTTTTGCTGTTTTTGCTGCTATGTACTGCTGTCATCCTGCTTATGCCGGGGGAAGAATGGCGCTCACTTTTGGAAATGCTGGCGGCAGGCGGGAGCTTTTTGCTGATCTCGGACGAGCTGGTGGATTTGGCGTCCGCAGTTGCCGTCCAAAGCCAGGGCTGGCGGGATTTTCTCACGGCGTTTGTGCCGGTGTTTGCCTCGGTAACGGCCGCGGGTGGGCAAATAAGCTCTGCTACCGTATACAGCGGCTTTTTTCTGCTGGCGGTAAGCATTTTGTCTGAAGGGCTGCGCTGCTTTTTGTTGCCGGCGGCCAAAGGCTATCTCGCTATTTCAGCTGCCGGCACCTTTGCCGGCAGCGAAGCGCTCAGCAGCGGCTGCGAAGCGGCGGGTAAACTGCTGCGCCGGATCGTGGCCGGGGCAGGCTTGGTTTTTTCCGCAATCCTCGGGCTGCAGCGCGTGTTTGCTGCGGCAACGGATAGCGCCGCACTGAAAGCCGGCAAGGCCCTGCTTTCGGGCACGGTGCCGCTTGTAGGGCAGGCGCTTTCGGCGGCGGCCGATACGGTATCTGCCGGCATGCATGCCTTACAGGCAGGGCTGGGCTTTGCCGCCGTGGCTATTCTGGCCGCAGATTTTTTGCCGATCTATTTGCAGGTTTTGGCAAACTGGCTGTTTGCAGCCGTGTGCGCGCTGGGCGCCAAGCTGCTGGGGATGGATCGCTGTGCGGGGCTGTTTCGCTGCCTTTCTGCGGGCCTCGAAGCGCTATCTGCCGTATTGGCGCTGTTTTTTGGCATGGTGACGGTAAGTACAATCCTCATGATCGGGATCGGAAGCGGGGGCTGAACATGAACACGTTTCAATCTTTAACGCTGTGTTATGGGCTGGCTTGCCTGACAAGCGGCGCCGTACAGGAAATGATGCCGCAGGCAGAAAGCCGAAAAGTCATAAAAGCGGTATCTGGGCTATATATTCTATTAGTGCTGCTGCACGGGGCGAGTGATCTTTCTGCCGCGGGGCTTTCGTTCTCGCTTCCCGAGGCAGAAAGTACGGCGCAGAGCACGGCGTATCGGCAGGATGTCGTGGAGGATACGGACGTCCGGCTGGAGGCCGGATGCAACACCCAGCTGGAAGCCCAAGGGTTGGCGGCAAAAGTGAATTTCACCCTTGCCCAAAGGGAAAGCAACGTTTATGTCAGTTTGGCCGAAGTTTCCAGCCAGAATCGGCTTTCGCCGGAGCAAAAGCAGGAAGTTCTCGATGTGCTCAAGGATTATGCCCCGGCCCGGATCGTGTTTCAAAACGGGGAGGATGCGCAATGAATGATACTGTGCAAGCGCTGTTTACCCGCCTAAAAGATTCCAAAAATGCGGCCCGTCTGATTGTTGTGCTCGGGCTGGGCGGCATGCTGTTGATTCTGGCAAGCGAATTTCTGCCGGCCGGCACTGCTCCGAAAAAGGATGCCGCGGCGGCTTCCCCGCAAAGCGCGGATGCTTACGAGGCGGCGCTGGAAACGCGCCTCGAAACGCTGATTAGCCAGATCGACGGCGCGGGAAAAACCAAAGTGATGGTCACGCTCGAAACCGGGGAAGAGAGCGTATATGCCGTGGATACACAACAGGGGGAGGCGGATACGGGCGAGACGCATGTGCTGCTGGACGACGGAAGCGCGCTGACCGAAACAGTGCGTATGCCAGAGGTATGCGGCGTCGCGGTGGTATGCGAAGGGGGAGGCCAGATACATGTAGTGTCTGAGATCACGCAAATGCTTTCGTCTTTGCTGGATTTATCCACAAGCCGGATCAGCGTGGCGAAAATGAATGAATAGGGGGAAGCCATCTATTATGAGAAATTCTGCACAGAACACACGTCGGATCACCGCAGTGACGCTGGCGGTCGCGCTGGGCGTTGCCGTATATCTGAACTGGGAGTACGCCAAAGCCGATCCGGTGAAAACCGTCTCGGCACAGGCGGCCGGCTCTGCGGTGGCGGTAGCGGCCGGCGCAGACAGCGCCGTGCTGGAAGCCTCGGCCGGAAGCGATGCCTTGGAGGCCTCTGCGGCCAGCGACGGCACAGCGCTCGAGGCTTCGGCCGACAGCGCACTGACTGTTTCCGACGGGCTGATGACCGAGGAAGATACGCTGGAAGCCGCCAATAAAAACTACGGCGAAGCGCAGCTCGTCAGCATCTCGAAGGACAGCGGCAGCGAATTTTTTGAGCAGGCCCGGCTTGACCGCACCAAAACGCGCGACAGCGCGGTGGATGACATCGAAAAAAGCCTGAAAAAATCCTCCCTTTCCGATAAGGAAAAAGAGGATCTTACCGCAAAGCTTACGGCCTATTTGCAGGATATTACGAAAGAAAATGAAATCGAAACACTTGTAAAGGCAAAAGGCTTTGCAGATTGTCTGTGCATTTTGCAGGACGGCAAAGCCGATCTGACCGTTATGACCTCGAGCGGCGACGGCCTGAATGCTTCGCAGGTGGCCCAGATTCGTGACATCGTGCTTAAAAAATGCACCGGCCTTTCCGCACAGGATATTACCGTAGTAGAAGTAAAGTAAACGGTTGTACAAACGAAAAAACAATGCTATAATAAATGCACATTCTGCGAAGGCGCGCCGTAAGGCGGGCCTTTGCCGAAGCGCGGGAATCCAATTACCGCCGGCGGCAGCCCCGCCGGTTTCGGGAGGAAACAAATATGGACGGAATGAACAACATCCTCGCAGGCGGCAGCCTGCAGATCTCTACCGAAGCGCTGGCCAAAATCGCCCGCTGCGCTGCGCTGGAAATCGACGGTGTGACCGCTGTTTCCTGCGCGGGCCAGAAAAATGTGCGGGATCTGCTGGAGCTTGTCAGCATCCAGCAGCCCGTATCCGTGGTGATTAAGGACGGCACGGCCGAAGTGACGATCCAGCTGATGGTGGCGTTTGGGGCAAAAGTGCCCGTGCTGGCCGAAAAGGTACAGCAAAATGTCAAGAGCGCTATCCAGAATATGACAGGCGTCACCGTAAGCCAGGTAAATATCATTGTGGCCGGCCTGCGCGCCGCGCCCGCGGCAGCCGCCCAAACGGAACCGGAAAAAGCCGAGTAAAAACTGTGCAGGCCCTCCCGGCCGAACCCGGGAGGGCTGCCTTTTGTGAGGAAAAGTATGGAAAAGAATCTGCCCCGCCGCGCCGCGCGCGAAAATGCGTTTTTGGTGCTTTTTGCCGCGACGTTTGATGACCAGCCGCTGGAAGAACTTCTGGCGCAGAACCAAGAAGACGGCGAGCATGTCGTCGACGCTTTCGGCGAACAGCTGCTGCGGATGTATTATAATCACTCGGCAGAAGTAAACGATTTGATCTCGGCACGGCTGCGCAACTGGACAATGAAGCGCCTGCCGCGCGTTACGCTTTCTGTGCTGCGCCTCGGCGTGGCCGAGCTGGTATACAGCCCCGACAAAAAGCCGGGCGTGGCTATCAACGAGGCCGTGGAGCTGAGCAAAAAGTACGGCGCCGATGAGGATTATCAGTTCGTTAACGGCCTGCTGGGCAGCGTCGCGCGCGATTTGCATATCGAGGGCGCGGACGAGGCGCCGCAGGAGACGGAAGCACCGGCGCCTGAGGCGGAAAAGCCGCAGGAATAAGCTATGTTGACATTAGGAATCGACACCAGCAACTATGCAACCTCTCTGGCCGTTTTTGACAGCGCCGGAGGGGTTGTTTGTGATAAAAAGCGCTTTTTGCCTGTGCGCGCGGGCGGCCTTGGCCTGCGCCAAAGTGAGGCGCTGTTTCATCATACCGAAGCGTTGCCCGGCATGCTGGCCGAGCTGGCGCAGGCTGTGGATCTGACGAAGATCGAAGCCGTGGGCGTTTCGGAAAAACCGCGGCCCGAGCAGGGCAGCTATATGCCGTGCTTTTTGGCCGGCGTCAGCGCCGCCACGGGCTTTGCACTGGCAAAAGGCATCCCGCTGATCCGCACAACACACCAGCAGGGGCATGCCGCGGCCGCGCTGTTTGCCACAGGGCGGCCGGAGCTTTTGGAAAAGCCCGTCCTGCTGTTTCATGTTTCGGGCGGTACGACGGACCTTTTGCTGTGCGACGCCGTTAAAGCCCTTACGCTGCTGGGCACCAGCAGCGATTTGTACGCGGGGCAGGCCGTGGACAGGCTCGGGGTAAAACTCGGCTTTTCTTTCCCGGCCGGGGCGGAGGTTTCGCGCTATGCGGCGGATTGCGCCGAGCCTGTGCGCGGCAAGTGCACAGTGCGTGGCATGGCATGCAGCCTTTCTGGGCTGGAAAATCAATGCAACGCGCTGCTTTCGGCAGGGAAAAGCCCATCCTATGTATGTAAATACTGCCTGTGCTGCGTCGGCGAAACCGTCGTACGCATGGCAAAAGCGGCGATGCAAGCATATCCCGGCCTGCCTGTAATCTGCGCGGGCGGCGTGATGAGCAGCGATATTATCCGCGGCTATGTGCAGCAGCGCCTGCCGGGAACCTACTTTGTGCCCGGCAAATTTTCAAGCGACAACGCGATCGGCGTTGCGCTTTTAGCGGCAAGGGAGGCGGCGCATGCCTGATGTGATCTCAGTATCGGCGCTGAACCGATATGTGAAAACCATCCTCGATGCGGACGATGTCTTGTTTGATCTCGCGCTGCGGGGGGAGATCGCCAACTTTGTATGCAATGCCCGCAGCGGGCATTGCTATTTTTCGCTGCGCGACGAGGCTTCCAGCGTTAAGGCCGTCATGTTCCGTCAGGATGCCCAGCGGCTGGCCTTTCGCCCCGAGGAGGGCATGCGGGTCGTCGTGCGCTGCCGCGTGACGCTGTATGAGCGCGATGGCGCGTTTCAGGTATATGTGAGCGATATGTTTCCGGACGGCATCGGCAGCGCCCAGCTTGCGCTGGAACAGCTCAAGCAAAAGTTGTATGCCGAAGGGCTTTTTGCTGAGGAACACAAAAAGCCGATCCCCGTGCGGCCAAGCTGCATCGGCATCGTCACAAGCAAAACCGGCGCGGCCCTGCAGGACATCCGCAACGTGCTTTCGCGCCGGTGGCCGATGGTAAAGCTGCTGCTTTGCCCGGTGCAGGTGCAGGGCTTTGCCGCCGCGGCGCAGGTGGCGGCCGCCATCGACACGCTGGATGCCGATGGCCGTGCCGATGTCATTTTGGTGGCGCGCGGCGGCGGCAGCCGCGAGGATTTGTGGGTGTTTAACGCGGAATGCATCGCGCGGGCGGCGTTCCGCTGCAAAACGCCGCTTATCAGCGCGATCGGCCACGAGATCGACACGACGCTGCTGGATTATGCGGCCGATTTGCGCGCGCCTACGCCTTCCGCGGCGGCCGAATTGGCCGTGCCGGACGGGCAGGCAATCCGGCGGGAATTATACAGTTATCTCGAAAATATTCATGAAATTATGCAAACTCGGCTGGGTTTGTGCTATAATAGGTCTGCTGCCGCGCAAAGGGCGCTTTTTGCTTTGCCCTGCGCGGAAAAATGCCGCACGGCACAAACCCGAATCAGCCTCGATGCCACACGGCTTTCGGCCGGGATGCAAAATGCGTTGGCGCGCGCGGCCGGGCGCCTGCGGCAGGATGCCGCGTTGGCACATTCTTTAAGCCCGTATCGGACGCTGGCCCGCGGCTATGCGCTGGTGCGCGGCGCGGACGGCGACGTGATTGCGCCGGATACGCTGCGGCCCGGCCAGACGGTATGGGTCGAGGGAATGCATCAAAAAGCAAGCTGCCTAGTGCAGGCGTCGGAGGGAACGAACCGTGAAAACACCGAAAACCTTTGAAGAGGGCGCGGCGCGCCTTGAAGAAATTCTGGCGAAGATCGGCGAAGAAAGCACCCCGCTGGCCGAGGCTGTCAAGCTGTATGCCGAAGCGGCCGAGCTGATGGCTTTTTGCAGCGCCTCGCTGGATGACGCCAAATTGAAAATCGAAGAGATCGACGCAAAGCTGCCTAAGGCGGCCGTGCCGGAGGAGCAAAACGATGACACAGACGGAATTTGAGCAGCGCTATGCCGCCTATCTCGAAACGGCCGAGGCTGCCCTTGCCCGGAATGCGCAGATATATTTGCCCGATACTTCAGAGGTTTGCCGCGCGGCGCGCTACAGCCTTTTGGGGGGCGGAAAGCGTATTCGGGCGATTTTAGTGCTGGCGGTATGCGAGATGCTCGGCGGAGACGACACAGCCGCGGCCGATTTTTCTGCGGCTGTCGAGATGCTGCACTGCTATTCTCTGATTCACGACGATTTGCCCTGCATGGATAACGACGATACCCGCCGCGGGCGCCCTTCGTGCCACAAACAGTTTGGCGAGGCGACGGCGCTGCTGGCGGGGGATGTGCTGCTGACGCAAGCGTTTGAGGCAGCGGCCAACGCGCAGGCCGCACAGAATGCCGCTGAAATTCGGGCGCGCGCCGTGGCCGCGCTTTCGCGCGGGGCAGGCAGCCGCGGCATGGTGTATGGGCAGGAGCTGGACCTGAAATATGAGGCGCTTTCGCCCGACGAGGCACAGCTGCGCACGATCCATCATTACAAAACGGGCGCGCTGATTAACGCCGCCGTACAGATGGGCGCGGCCTGCGCCGCGGCCAACGCGGAAACCTGTGCGCTGCTGGAGCAGTATGCTTTTGATCTGGGGCTGGTATTTCAGATCGTGGACGACGTGCTGGATGTTACTTCCTCAAGCGCCGAGTTGGGCAAGCCCGTCGGCAGCGACGCAGAAAATGGCAAGGTAACGTATGCCACGCTGTACGGTGCCGAAGGCGCAATGCAGCTGGCCGAAACGATCAACTGCGCGGCTTGTGCCCGCATGCAGCAGGAGTTCGGCGAGGCGTCCGGCTTTCTGGTTTTGCTGGCGCAGCGGCTTCTGACGCGGAAAAAGTGAAAAAGCGCCCAAAGGCAGAAAGGGACAACAAACGATGCAATACTGGGAAATGCTCCTTCGCTGGAACTTTATCCTGATTTCCGCGCTGGTCGGCTGGCTGGTGGCGCAGGTGCTCAAAACGCTCATCAACTGCATTTTGGCTCGGCACTTTTCTATCGAGCGGATGTGGGGCGACGGCGGCATGCCGAGCGCACATTCCGCTACTGTTTGTGCGATGCTGGTGGCAACGGGGCGCATGGAAGGCACATCTTCGGCGATCTTTGCGATCGCATTTGTGGTGGCGATCATCACGATGCACGATGCGATGGGCGTCCGGCGCGAAACCGGCGAGCAGGCCAAGATTTTGAACCGTATGATTAGCGAATGGATGGATATGGGCGCCCAGAGCGCACCGTTTCTGGCAGACAAAAAGCTGAAGGAGATGGTGGGCCATACGCCGATTGAAGTTATCAGCGGCGCCGCCCTCGGAACCCTGATCGGCTTTGTCATGCCGATGTTATAAAAAAAGAAGGTTTGTTTATGGATACACCTCTGCTGGACAAGATCCACCAGCCGGAGGATCTGAAAAAGCTCAGCACTGCGCAGCTTGCGCCGCTTTGCGAAGAGATTCGCAGCTTTTTGCTGGAAAGTGTGGCCAAAACGGGCGGGCACCTTGCCTCAAATCTGGGCGCGATCGAGCTGACGGTTGCGCTGCACCGCGCGCTGGATACGCCTGTCGATAAAATTGTGTTTGATGTCGGGCATCAATGCTATACACATAAAATTTTGACGGGCCGGCGTGATCGCTTTGATACGCTGCGCCAGCTGGGCGGCATCTCCGGCTTTCCAAATCCGCGCGAAAGCGAGCATGACGCCTTTATTGCCGGCCACGGCAATACGGCGCTGAGCCTTGCCCTCGGCATGGCGCGCGCCAAGCAGCTGAAAGGCGAGCCGGGGCAGGTTTATGCCGTGATCGGCGACGGTGCCTTTACGGGCGGCATGGTCTATGAGGGCCTGAATAATATAGATACTTTGGACAATCTCGTTGTTGTGCTGAACGACAATAAAATGTCCATTTCCAAAAATGTCGGCGCGATGGCACGGTATTTGACGCGCCTGCGCACTGACCCGGAATATTTCCGTATCAAAGAAAACGTACAGATTTTCCTTGATGCTGTGCCGGTAATCGGCACACCGATCCGGGAGCTTTTGCAGCACGGCAAGCAGACGCTGCGCCGCTCGCTGTATCATTCCACGATGTTCGAGGAGATGGGCTTTCAGTATATCGGGCCTGTCGATGGGCATGACGTCGTTTCTCTGGCGGAGATGTTCAAGAACCTGCGCCACCAGACGGCGCCGCTGTTTATTCATGTGGTAACAACCAAGGGCAAGGGCTACCGCCCGGCCGAAAAGAACCCCGGAGAGTTTCACGGCGTATCCTCCTTTACACCCGACGGCATGGACCCGGATAATGCCCCGGACGAATCGTTTTCGACGGTGTTTGGGCAAAAGCTCGTGGAGCTGGGTAAAAAGGACCGCCGCATCTGCGCCATTACGGCCGCGATGAAATACGGCACAGGATTGCAGTATTTCCACCATGCCTGCCCTGAGCGCTTTTTTGATGTGGGTATGGCCGAGCAGCATGCCGTGACTTTTGCAGCGGGCCTTGCCAGCGAGGGGATGGTGCCCGTAGTGGGCATCTATTCCACATTTTTACAGCGCAGCTACGATCAGATTATCCATGACGTAAACCTTTTGAAGGAGAATGTCGTATTCGCAGTGGATCGCGCGGGCCTTGTGCCCGGCGACGGCGAAACGCATCAGGGCGTGTACGATCCGGCCTTTTTCAGCCAGATCGGCATCCCGACGCTTTCGCCCGCGAACTATGCTGAGCTGCGGTTCTGCCTTGAAAAACTGCTTGCCGCGCCGAAAGGCCCAGCTGCTGTGCGTTATCCGCGCGGGGCGGAAAGCCGGCAGCTGGCTGCGCTGGGCTGCACCGGCCGCCCCTTTGATTTTCCGCTGCAAAATCCCAGCCCGCGCGCCGTGCTCGTTAGCTACGGCAGCGAGACGGAGGATGCGCTAAAAGCCTGCGCGCAGCTTGCGCAGGCCGGCATTTTGTGCGATTGCTGCAAGCTGCTGCAAATCTATCCGCTGCCCGACGGCCTTGTCGAGGCGCTTTCGGCGTACCCGGCAATTTTGTTTGCCGAGGAATGCATTACGCGCGGCGGCATCGGCGAGCACCTTTTGTTTGCCTTGCAGCAGGCGGGCTGGCAGGGGCGCTATGTGCACTGCGGCGTAGAGAATACCAAGCTGACACATGCCACCGTACCGCAGCTGAAAACCCTGCTTGGGCTGGATGCCGCCGCGCTGGCACACGCGATGAAGGAGAGCCTGACGTGAAAATTCGTTTGGACCAATATCTTGTACAAAATGGCCTAATCCAGAGCCGCGAGCGCGCCAAGGCTATGATTATGGCGGGCGTGATCTATGTCAACGAGCAAAAGGTGGACAAGGCCGGCGAAATGATTGCGCCGGACGCCAAAGTGGAAGTGCGCGGGCACGACATCGGCTATGTCAGCCGCGGCGGGCTGAAGCTGGAAAAGGCGATGCAGGTGTTTCCGCTGACGCCCGAGGGCAAAGTGTGCATGGACATCGGTGCCTCGACGGGCGGCTTTACCGACTGCATGCTGCAAAACGGCGCGCAGAAAGTGTACGCCGTGGATGTGGGCTATGGGCAGTTGGCGTGGAGCCTGCGCACGGATGCGCGCGTGGTGAACATGGAGCGCACCAATATCCGCAAGGTGACACCGGAGCAGCTTGCCGAGCCGATCGAATTTTTCAGCGTAGACGTCTCTTTTATTTCGCTTTCGCATATTTTCCCTGTGGCGCAGGCCATCACGGTGCCGGGCGCGACGGGCGTGTGCCTTGTCAAGCCTCAGTTTGAGGCCGGGCGCGAAAAAGTAGGTAAGCATGGCGTCGTGCGCGAGCCGGCTACCCACCGTGAGGTGATTATCTCGGCGATGGGCTACGCCGTCGAAAACGGATTTGCCGTCCGCGGGCTGGATTTCAGCCCCGTCAAGGGGCCGGAGGGCAACATCGAATATCTGATGTTTGTCGAGAAATCTTCTGCGCCGCAGCCCTTGCCGGAAACGGCGGCCGCCGCGGTGGTCGAGGCTTCGCATGCCGCGCTGGACAAATAAAAGGAGAACTGCCATGACGGCTTATATCGTGCCCAACCTCTCTAAGGCAAAAACGATGGATACAGCCCGCGCCGCCGCGGAAATTTTACAGCGGCACGGCTGTGATGTTTTATGGGATACGGAAGTCAGCGCGCAGTGCGGCGCCGCAGAGGCGGCCTGCCTGCCCGTAAGCGAATGCCTTGCCCGCGCGGATGTGATCCTTACCGTCGGCGGAGACGGCACGATTTTGCACGAAGCGCCTCTTGCGCTGGAACGGCAGACCCCGATCCTCGGCATAAACGTCGGGCGGTGCGGCTTTCTGGCTACCTGCGAGGTAGCCGAAATGGAAGAAAAACTTGCCCTTGTGGCCGCGCACCGCTTTCACTTGGATACCCGCGCGCTGCTGGATGTACAGATCACGGACGGAACCTTTTCGCGCCGTGAATCCGCGCTGAACGATATGGTAGTATATAACGGCCGCCTGCTGCGCACAGTCGATTACCGGATTTTGTGCGATCAAAGCCCCGTAGAACAGTTTAGCGGCGACGGCGTGATCGTGGCGACGCCGACCGGCTCGACGGCCTACTCGCTTTCGGCCGGCGGCCCGATTGTCGATTCACAGACGAAGGCGCTTGTGCTCACGCCGATCTGCCCACACAGCCTACAGGCCTCGGCAATGGTGTTTTCGCCCGAGCGGACGTTGGATATTGAAATCGGCGACATCTTTTCCGATGAAGTGCTCGTCAGCTGCGATGGCCGCCCCGGCATGCCGCTGCATACGGGCGCAAAAATAGAAGTAACCCTTTCCGAAAAGCAGATTCATCTGATTACGTTCGGCCGCGCCGATCAGTTTGAGGCGATTGACCTCAAGCTGAGAAGCCGCCGCTAGGAGGATAACAACAATGGCAAATATCACAAGCGAAGGGCGCAGATCGAAGCAGGAACGTCTACAAACGATCCTGCGGCTGATCGAGCAGTATCCTGTCAAGCGGCAGGAGGAATTGCTTACCTACCTGCGAGAGGAAGGTTTTGACGTAACGCAGGCCACCGTTTCCCGCGATATTCGGGAGCTTTGCCTTGTAAAAGCCGCGGCCGATAAAGGCGGCTACCGCTATGTCTCAAGCCGCAGCGAAAAGGCCCCGCACGACGGAAAAACCGCGGGGCGCTTTGAAACGATCTTCCGTGAATCCGCCATCAAGGTAGATTGTGCCGGCCATATCGTATTGGTAAAATGCTACAACGGCATGGCAAACGCCGCCTGCGAGCTATTTGATGCGCTGAGCTGGAATACGGTTGTCGGGACGCTTTCGGGCGACGATACGTTTTTTGTTTTGGCGCGCACCGAGCGCGACGCCCGGACGATCTCGGCGGAGTTGGCGCGCTTTATGCAGCCCTGAACGTATAGGGAAAAGAGGATGTTTCGATGCTGACTTGTCTTCAAATCGAAAATGTAGCTGTGATCGAAAAGGCCGAGGTTCATTTTGCCCGCGGCCTGAACGTGTTAACCGGCGAAACCGGCGCCGGAAAATCCATCCTGATTGATTCCATTAACGCCATTCTCGGCAACCGCACCTCGCGCGATCTGATTCGTACCGGGGCTGAAAAGGCCGTGATTCGCGCCACGTTTGAGGGTATCCCGGATGCAGTGGCGCAAAAGCTGGTTGCGGCCGGCTACGAAAAGGCGAGCGATCTCTTGCTGGTGCGCGAGATTACCGCCTCGGGCAAAAACGGCTGCCGCATCAACGGCATGCCGGCCACGGCCGCTGTGCTGCGGGAGCTTTGCGGCGGGCTTGTCAACATCCACGGCCAGCACGATTCGGTCGGCCTGATAAACCCGGCTACGCACGTACAGCTTTTGGACGAATATGCGCAGAACAGCGCCACTTTTCAGGCATACTACGATACCTACCGCAGCCTGATCGCCGTCAAGCGCGAGGCGGATGCCTTAAACATGGACGAAACAGAAAAGCAGCGCCGGATCGACCTTTTGCAGTATCAGGTCGACGAGATCGACGCAGCAGCCCTGACGGACGGCGAAGAAGAAACACTGGAGGCGCGCCGCAAGGTACTGGCCAATGCCGAAACGATCCGCGAACGGATGGCAAAGGCTCACGCGCTGCTTTCCGGCGACGACGAGACAGGCGGCGCCGTCGACCTTTTGGGCGAGGCCGGCAATGCGCTGGGCGAAGCGGCCGCGCTGGATACCACGCTGGCGTCCGGCGCAGAAAAGCTTTCGGAATACTATTATGCCGCCAAAGAGCTGGCCGCGGATCTCGCCGGGCATCTCGAGGATTTCGATGCGGGCGGCGAAGATTTGAACGAGCTGGAAGATCGGCTGGAGCTGATCTACAAGCTGAAAAAGAAATACGGCGCAACCGTGGCCGATGTGCTGGCGTTTGGCGAAAAGGCACGGGCTGAGTTGGAAAGCATTCAGCTTTCCAGCCAGCGGCGCACCGAACTGGAAAAGCAAAAGCGCGCTTTGTACGAAACCGCGCGGGAAAAGGCCGAAGCCCTGACGCAGACGCGCCTTGCCGCTTTTGAAGAGCTGAACCAAAAAATCATCGGGACGCTCGATTTTTTGAATATGCCGGGCGTCCGGCTGACGCTGCAGCATACCCGCGGCCCGCTGGCAAGTCATGGGCAGGATACGCTGGAGCTGTACATTTCCACAAACCCCGGCGAGGCGCCGAAGCCGCTGGCTAAAATTGCATCCGGCGGCGAGCTGAGCCGTATCATGCTTGCCATCAAAAGCGCGATGGCTGACCGCGACCGTGTGCCGACCGTCATCTATGATGAGATCGACACGGGCGTTTCGGGCATGGCGGCCGGGCGCATCGGCGAAACTATGAAAAAGAATGCGAAGGATCATCAGATTTTGTGCGTAACCCATACGGCGCAGATCGCCGCGATGGCAGATACGCATTTGCTGATCCAGAAAAATATCGAAAACGACCGTACCTATACCCATATTTCACCGCTGGATGCGCAGGGCCGCATCGAGGCGCTTGCGCGCCTGATCTCCGGCGATCATGTAACCGATTTAAGCCGCGCCAATGCAATGGAAATGCTGCAAAACGCAGCCAATCTGGCGCGGTAAATGCGAAAACGCAAATGCCGCCGTGCGGCGTTTTGCACGGCAGGCGTTTTGGCCGCCGCTTGACATTCGGCGGCCGCTTGGGTATACTTTCGTTAGGAAAAGCTGAGAAGGGAACCAGTACCTTCGTTTTCGGCACCCAGAGAGGCCCCGGCCGGTGAAAGGGGCTGTGCCGCGCGAAGCGAATACATCCCCGAGCCGCAGGCCGAACTCATTTTCGCCAGTAAGCCTCGCCGCATGCGCGCGTTACAGACGCAGAGTGTGTTTTGCACTCGTAAGGCTGCCTTCGTGAGGGGGCAGCGAACAGAGGTGGTACCGCGATTTTCCGCCCTCTGCCAAATTTTCATTTGGCGGAGGGCGTTTTTTTGCCCTTTGCCGCAAAAACAGGAGGTATTTTTCGATGACACTGTATGACGAACTGGTGGCGCGCGGGCTGATTGCGCAGGTAACAGACGAGGCCGAGATCAAGGATCTTATCAACAACGGCAAGGCCACGTTTTATATTGGCTTCGACCCGACGGCCGACAGCCTGCACGTAGGCCACTTTATGGCGCTTTGCCTGATGAAGCGCCTGCAGGCCGCGGGCAACCGCCCGATCGCGCTGATCGGCGGCGGTACGGCCATGATCGGCGACCCTTCGGGCCGCACGGATATGCGCCAGATGATGACGAAAGAAACCATCGAGCACAACTGCGCATGCTTCAAAAAGCAGATGAGCCGCTTTATTGAGTTCGGCGAAGGCAAGGCCCAAATGGTAAACAACGCCGATTGGCTGCTTGATTTGAATTATGTGGATTTTTTGCGCGAGGTGGGCGCAAACTTTTCTGTCAATAAGATGCTGGCGGCCGAATGCTACAAGCAGCGCATGGAAAAGGGCCTTTCCTTTTTGGAATTTAACTACATGCTAATGCAGAGCTACGACTTCTTCCATCTGTACCAGGCCTACGGCTGCAACATGGAGTTTGGCGGCGACGACCAGTGGTCGAATATGCTGGGCGGCACAGAGCTGATCCGCAAAAAGCTGGGCAAGAACGCGTATGCCATGACGATCACGCTGCTGCTGAACAGCGAGGGCAAAAAGATGGGCAAAACGCAGTCGGGCGCCGTCTGGCTTGACCCTGAAAAGACAACGCCGTTTGAGTTTTACCAGTATTGGCGCAATGTCGGCGACGCGGATGTGATGAAATGCATCCGTATGCTGACCTTTTTGCCGCTGGAGCAAATCGACGAGATGGCGAACTGGCAGGGCGAGCAGCTCAATCAGGCAAAAGAAATTTTGGCCTACGAGCTGACAAAGCTTGTCCACGGCGAGGCGGAAGCCGAAAAGGCGCAAGCGGCCGCCAAGGCACTGTTCAGCGGCGCGGCCGATACCGAGCACATGCCCGCCACACAGCTTTCCGCGGCCGATTTGCAGGATGGCAAGATTGGCATTTTGAGCGTGATGGTCAAGGCCGGGCTGGCCGCCTCGAACGGCGAGGCGCGCCGCTTGGTGCAGCAGGGCGGGGTATTGGTTGATAACGAAAAGGCCACTGACCCGACAGCCTCTTTTACGGCAGAACAGCTGCAAGCCGGCATCGTTATCAAAAAGGGCAAAAAGATTTACCATAAAGTGACGCTCTAAGCCGCAGCGCCGCTAGGTTTCACAGCAAATGCGGCACAGCAGAATTCTTTTCTGCAACGCAAAAAAATCCCCCGGAAGCCAACCGCCTCCGGGGGATTTTTATGAGCCAAGTTTTTGTGGCGCATTAGGGCGCCGACGGCTGATTTTTTGGGGCAAAGCCCACTCGAAAAAAGCCTGTCCATACTTTATCCTATTTTAAACAGCGCCGGGATTACACTGCAAAGGCTTCTTTCAGCGCCGCCAGCGCGGTATCCTCATCCTCGCTGCGCAGCAGCAGCGAAATATCCAAATCGCTTGTGGTAATCAGCGTGATGTCGATACCGGCTACCGCCAGCGCATGCAGCGCGCGGGCCGCTACGCCGCAGCTGGTTACCATCTCTTTGCCGTACAAATTCACCTTGGAATAGCCGCTGCTAATCAGCGGGGCCGTGCCGTCGCCGGCCTTCAGCGTCGGCAGGGCTTTCATGACGGCCGAAAAGTTCTCGTCGCCGGTGGTAAAGCTGAAGTCGATCTGCGTACCGTGCGGCGCGCTTTGGCTAATCATGTCCACGACGATGTGCATATCGGCGAACACCTGTAAATGCTTGGCCAGCCCCGCAGGGGAATAGGATGCATCTGGGAACGTGATAAGCATAATGTTTTGCTCGCTGTGGATCTGTGATACTCCGTACATAGGTGTTACACTCCATTTCTGCCGTTTGGCATTTTTGGGGCAGCTCCCGTACATTTTCGGGCCGATAGGTTTCGGCACCTTATCTTCTGCGGTGCTTCCTCAAGTAATATCCAAAAAATCCGAGCTGATGTTTTGCTGGATAATCTGCGTGATGGTATCATACGTAAAGCGGGAATCTTTGCCGCGGACACCATGCGCCGCCGCAAGCTCCGGCGTATAATCGCGGTAAAGATAGGTTGTAATATCCTGTGTGCCGGGCGCGTAATGCGTCACCGTAGGGTGCAGCTTTGGCTCGATGAGCTGCACCGCCGACGTGCCGTCCGGCTGCACCGTTTTTTCAATCGTAAAAGTAAGCACAGCGCCCACGAGGTTATCCGTCTTTTTCTGGGTACTGATAAAATTGCCCAGCGAATATGCCACAAACGCCTGACGCCCGTCGGAAGCCGTCAGCCACTGGGCATCCTGCACTACATGCGGATGGGTGCCGATCACGGCATCTGCGCCCCAATCGGCAAGGTTTTGCGCAAGGGTACGCTGCGCGTCCGTCGTAGTGTGGCTGTCTTCCACGCCCCAGTGGACGCCCACCACCACAAAATCCGCCTGCTGGCGCGCCAGCGCTATTTGCCGCTGGATGACGTCGGTTTCGCTGGTGTAGATCACATTCGCCTCGGCGCCGCTGGGGGTAGGGATGCCGTTCGTCCAATCTGTATAGGAGAGATAGGCAATGCGAATGCCGTTCACTTCCTGTACCGGGATGCGCTCATAATCCGCGTCGCCAGCCCAAAGGCCCGTCGTCAAAACATCCGCGGGCATGCCGGCCCAAAAACGCCGTGTCGAAGCGATGCCCTCGGCGCCTTTATCGTAGGAGTGATTGTTGGAAAGGCTGAACACGCGGAAGCCGACGTTGTACAGCGCCTGCGCGCATTCGCCGGGCGTACAAAAGGTGGGGTAAGTAGAGGGCGCAATTTCATTGCTGATGAGCGTTTCCTGATTGATCCAGTTTACATCATACCCGGCGTAAAAATCGGCCATGTTGGCGTAACAGGAAGAAAAATCATACGCGGCGCCGTCGGCGGCATTGCGCGCCGCCTGCTGATAGATTGCGCTGTGGATCAAATCATCGCCCGTCGCCGAGAAACGCACGGTTTCGGTATAAGGGGCCGGCTCCGGCGTGGGCGCGGCGGGCTCAGAGGCCACCGACGAGGCCGACACCCCAGAGGATTTCCCGGCAAACAGCGCCGAAAGTTCCGGCATCTGCCCGGCCAGCTGAACCAGGGAAACGCAGATCGCGGCCAAAGCCAGCAGGACAATCCCGCAAGCCAACGCAATGCGCCGATTGCGGGATCGTTTTTTGCGGCCGCGCCGCGCCGCCGGCACCAAATGGCTGGGCCTTTGGCCGGAAGAAATTGCATGCTCTTGGCGGATATGCCGCGCGCCGCGGTTGTTTTTTGAAGTTTCCGACATGGGTGTCCCTTTCGCCTTTCCTGTACCGAAAAGCCTTTTAACTTTCTGCGATCATATCTCCCATATTGTACAGGCCCGGCTGCTTTTTGGCAAGATATACGGCTGCGTTCACCGCGCCGTTGGCAAATACGCTGCGGGAGTAGGCAGTGTGCTGCAATGTGATTACTTCGTCCGGCCCGCAAAACAGTACTTCGTGGTCGCCCACAATGCTGCCGCCGCGCACCGAGCTGATGCCGATTTCATTGTCGCTGCGCTTGGCGCGGACGCTCTGACGGTCATACACATAATGATATTTGCTGTCGTTCGCCTCGTTGATGCTGTCGGCCAGCATCAGCGCCGTGCCGCTCGGTGCGTCCACCTTGTTGCGGTGGTGCTTTTCGATGATCTCGACGTCATAGCCTGCGCCCAAAATCTGCGAAGCCTTTTTGCAAAGCTCCGCCAGCAGGTTGATGCCCATCGACATATTCGCGCTTTTAAACACCGGCACCGTTTTGGAAAGGGAAACCAGCGCCAGCTCGGTTTCTTCGGGCAGGCCCGTCGTGCAAATTACGCAGGGAAGCTTTTCTTTTGCACAGTAGGCGATTGCATTTTTCGTCGCGGCCGGGGCCGAAAAATCGATCAGCACGTCCGCTTTTACGTGCACGGCGGAAAAATCCGCAAAAACAGGGAAAGGCCCATCCGCCGAAGCAACGCGATCTACGCCGGCCACTACGTGGCAATCCTGCCGTGCGGCGATCAGCTCGGCAAGCACATGGCCCATGCGGCCGTTGATGCCCTGAATCAAAATATCCGTCATACGTTTTTCTCCTTGCCGGTTTGCGGCGCATTTGAGCTTCCTGCAAAAAATGCCCGGAAGGTCCTCCTCCCGGGCAAGAGATCAAACCAGAGAATAAGCCTGTAATGTTTCGTCGATGTGCGCCTGCTTCGCTTCGTCGGGCGCAACCAGCGGCAGGCGGCATTCGCCGGCCATCCAGCCCAGTTTGTTCATCGCGTACTTCACCGGGATTGGGTTCACATCACAGAACATTGCTTCGCACAAGGGCAGCATTTCCAGCTGTAGTTTGCGCGCGAGATCTATTTTGCCGTCGAGCCATGCCGCGCAGCAGTTATGCACAAGCTGCGGCGCAACGTTCGACACCACGCTGATAACGCCCTTGCCGCCAAGCGCCATCAGTGGCACGATTTGGTCGTCGTTGCCGGAATAAAGCGTCAGCGCATCGCCGCAAAGCGCCGCAATGCGCGCCACCTGCGCGATATTGCCGGAGGCCTCTTTGATGCCGCAGATCAGCGGGTGCTCGCTCAGCTTTTTGGCCGTCTCGGGCGTGATGTTCACACCCGTGCGCGAGGGTACATTGTACAAAATCGCCGGGATACCGCCTGCCTCGGCAACGGTGGTGAAATGCGCCACAAGGCCCGCCTGGCTGGTTTTGTTGTAGTAGGGCGTGACCAAAAGCGCCGCGTCTGCGCCAATTTCGGCCGCCTTGGCCGTCATGGCACAGGCATGATCGGTATCGTTTGAGCCGGTACCCGCAATGACGGGCACACGGCCGGCCGCCGTTTTCACGGCAACCTCGATGCAGGCAAGATGCTCTTCATCTGTCAGCGTGGCACACTCGCCGGTTGTGCCGCAGATAACGATGGCGTCCGTTTCGTGGGCAATCTGGTCGTCGATCAGGCGGGCCAGCTCGTCAAAATTGACGGTGCCGTCCTCATACATCGGCGTGATGATTGCCACGCCGGCGCCGGTAAATACAGGTTGTTTCATACTGCGCAAGGCTCCTTTCTCAAAAAGCCGAAATCCGTCAGTCGAGATAGCCCTTGACGGCCAGCAGTTCCGCCAGCAAAACGCCGCCGCCTGCGGCGCCGCGCAGCGTGTTGTGGCTCAGGCATGCAAATTTGTAATCGAACAGCGTATCCTCGCGCAGGCGGCCGATGCAGACGGCCATGCCGTTTTCCGTCATGCGGTCAAGCTTGGTCTGCGGGCGGTCAGGTTCCTCAAAATAATGCAAGAACTGTTTCGGTGCGCTGGGGAGGTTCAGCTCCTGCGCCGGGCCGCGGAAGTTGGCCCATGCGGCTTTCATTTGCTCCATCGTAGGCTTCTTGTCAAAGCTGGCGAACACGGCGGCCATGTGGCCGTCAGCCACCGGCACACGGAAGCACTGGGCGGTAATGACGGGCTTTGTAGCCGGCACGATCGCGCCGTTTTGCAGTGAGCCCCAAAGCTTCAGCGGCTCGACCTCGCTCTTTTCTTCTTCGCCGCCGATGTAGGGGATGACGTTATCCAAAATTTCCGGCATGCGCTCGAAGGTTTTTCCCGCGCCGGAAATTGCCTGATAAGTGCATACCAAAACCTTGCTGACGCCGAACTCGGCCATCAGCGGATGCAGGGCAGGCACATAGCTTTGCAGGCTGCAGTTCGATTTCACGGCAATAAAACCGCGCTTCGTGCCAAGGCGCTTGCGCTGCGCGGGGATAATATCAATGTGGCCCGCGTTGATTTCGGGCACCACCATCGGCACATCCGGCACAAGGCGGTTCGCGCTATTGTTCGATACGACAGGACACTCGGCTTTGGCGTAGGCTTCTTCCAACGCCTTAATCTCGTCTTTTTTCATGTTGACGGCGCAAAAGATAAAATCGACCTGCGCCGCAATCTTTTCCACTTCGGCCGCATCCTGCACGATCATGCTTTTGGCTTCTTCGGGCATCGGCGCCGTCATCGCCCAGCGCGGGCCGACAGCCTCTTCATACGTTTTCCCGGCGCTGCGGGCAGAAGCCGCCAAAACCGTCAGCTTAAACCAAGGGTGCTGCGCCAAAAGCGTCACAAAACGCTGCCCAACCATACCGGTAGCGCCCACCACGCCAACCTTGTACTGCTGTTTCATTGTGAACCCTCCCTATAAAACCTATACTTTCCACATTCCCAGTTTATGCAGCGAAGCTGCAGCTTGAAAAGCAGTGCCCAATGCAATATAATAAGACATTGCCATACATTTTATGTTATCATTGACAAAATGGTCTGTCAATGCGAGAAAGGTTCAAAATCAGCATGTTAAAAAAGGATTTCTGGTATGATTTGCCCAAAGACAGGATTGCACAGGAGCCTGCCAATCCGCGTGATTCGGCCCGTTTGATGGTGCTGGACCGTAAGGATGATTCCATCCGCCATGCGGTGTTCCATGATTTGCCGCAATTTTTGAAGCCCGGCGATCTTTTGATCGTCAACAACTCTAAGGTGCTGCCCGCGCGCATCGTCGGCACAAAGCAGCCGACGGGCGCCGTTTGCGAGCTTTTGCTGCTGCGGCAGGTAAAAGGCGACCAGTGGGAGTGCCTTGCGAAACCCGGCAAGCGCATGCAGCCGGGCACGGTGGTATCTTTCGGCGACGGCAGCCTGACGGCGGTTGTCGACGAGACGGAAGAGGACGGCAACAAGTACGTCACGTTCCATTACGATACCGAAACACTGTACGAAAAGCTGGACGAGTTCGGCAAAATGCCGCTGCCGCCGTATATCACAAAGCAGCTGGAGGATCAGAGCCAGTATCAGACAGTGTACGCCAAGGAGCTTGGCAGCGCCGCTGCGCCGACGGCCGGCCTGCATTTTACGCCCGAGCTGATGGAAACGCTGAAAGCCGGCGGCGTGGACATTGCCGAGGTTACGCTGCATGTGGGCCTTGGCACCTTCCGCCCTGTGAAAGAGGACGAAATTGCCGACCATAAGATGCACACGGAATGGTACTGTATCACCAACGATGTCGCCGCAAAAATTCGCGCCGCAAAGGCCGAGGGCCGCCGTGTGATCGCCGTGGGCACCACGAGCTGTCGCACCTTGGAGGCCATGGCCGCTAAATACGGCGAGATCCGCGGGTGCAGCGGCGATACCGACATCTTTTTGTATCCGGGCGTAAAATACCGCTGTATCGACGGCCTGATTACCAACTTTCATCTGCCGGAAAGTACGCTCATCATGCTGGTTTCCGCCTTTTATGGCTACGAGAAAACGATGGCGGCCTACAAGGTGGCTGTCGAAGAAAAATATCGCTTTTTCTCGTTCGGCGATGCCATGCTGATTGTGTAATGCCGTTTTGTTTTTATTTTACGCAAAGTATCTGCTTCTCATGCCCCGCCGGTAATAGGCGGCCCGCATGAATTTTATTTTTGCCGCCGCGCCTGTTTTGCGCGGAGAAAGGGAAATTTTCTGATGCCTTCTTTACCCACTTATCAGCTTTTGAAATCCGAACATGCCGCGCGCCGCGGCACCTTTACCACGGTGCACGGCACCGTACAGACGCCTGCTTTCATGAATGTAGCCACGGCGGGCGCCATCAAGGGCGGCCTTTCCGCCTATGATCTCGGCAAGATTGGTACGCAGGTGATGTTGTGCAACACCTATCATCTGCACCTGCGCCCGGGCGATACCGTCGTCGCGCAGATGGGCGGCCTGCACAAATTTACGCGCTGGAACGGCCCGATCCTGACAGACAGCGGCGGATTTCAGGTGTTCAGCCTCGCCAAACTGCGGCAGATCACCGAAGAGGGCGTTACGTTTGCCTCGCACCTCGACGGCCACCGCATTTTCATGGGGCCGGAGCAGAGCATGCAGATTCAGGCCAACCTCGGCTCTACGATCGCAATGGCATTCGACGAATGCGTAGAGAATCCGGCGCAGCACGAATATTCGGCAGCCAGCTGTGCCCGCACAACGCGCTGGCTTGCGCGGTGCAAAGCAGAAATGGCTCGCTTGAAAGCCGAGGGCAAAACGCAAAATCCCGATCAGCTTTTGTTTGGTATCAATCAGGGCTGCACTTTCCCGGATTTGCGCATCGAGCACATGAAGCAGATTGCTGATATGAACCTTGACGGCTACGCGATCGGTGGCCTTGCGGTAGGGGAGCCGGCCGAGGTGATGTATGACATCATCTCGCAGGTGGAGCCTTATATGCCGAAAGACAAGATTCGCTATCTGATGGGCGTAGGCACACCGGGAAATATCCTGGAATCCGTCTGGCGCGGCGTTGATCTGTTCGACTGCGTAATGCCCAGCCGCAACGCACGGCACGGCCACCTGAACACATGGGGCGGCATCATCAACATCAAAAACGCCAAGTATGAAACCGACCCTCTCCCGATCGACCCGCAGTGTGATTGCCCTGTCTGCCGCCGCTATAACCGCGCCTATCTGCGGCATTTGTTTAAGGCCGAAGAGATCCTCGGCATGCGCTTGGCCGTCATGCACAATCTGTGGTTTTACAACCATTTGATGGAGCGTATCCGCAAGGAACTGGACGCCGGCACGTTCGAGCAATTCCACGATGCCTACGTAAAACGGCTGGACACACGAATTTAACACTTTTTTTCTTGCATCTTCGCCCCAGAGCCGTTATAATAAAAACATCTATTTGAGAGGAGATTCCCTATGTATAATTTTTTGACTGCTGCCGATTCGACCGGCAGTTATATCACGCTGTTCGGCACCATGATCCTGATGGTCGTGCTGCTTTACTTCATGGTCTACCGCCCGCAGAAGAAGCAGGAAAAGAAAGATGCCGCCATGCGCGGCAGCCTTGAGATCGGCGATCAGGTGACGACGATCGGCGGCGTAATCGGCCGTGTTGTTGGGATCAAAGATGATTCCATTTTGCTTGAAACCGGCGCTGACCGCGTTAAGATCCGCTTCACAAAAGCCGCAGTCGGCTCTGTGGAGAAGCTGAACATGGACGGCGACAAGGCCAAAACGGACGCCAAGGCCGACAAGAAAGCAAAGAAATAATTTTTTCGGTACAAAAATACTAAATAAAACGCCTCCCCGCATACAGTGATGGCAGGGGAGGCGTTTTATTTATGTCCAAACGAAATGCCCGGCAGCCGGCAACATGGCTGCGTCCATTGCTATTTTCCGCCATCGGCGGCGCGCTGTGCCTTTGCGCCGCGCTGGCCTTCTTCGCGTTCATTATGGTGAAGGGAAGCCTTTCCGCAGGGCTTTCCGGCGCTTTTGCAACGATCAGCGCCTGCTTCGGCTGCTGTGCTTCGGCATGGATCGCAGCAAAAGCCTGCAAAAGCGGCGGCCTGCGCTGTGGGCTGATTAGCTTCGCCGTGTATGCGCTGATTTTAAGCGGCGCAGCGGCAGCGCTTGGCACAAGCCCGCTGGAAAGCGCGGGCCTGCTGCGCACGATTCTGCTGTTGCCGGCCGGGTGTGCGGGCGGCCTGCTGGGCCTGCGCAGCGCGGAAAAACAGGCACGCCGCCGTCGGGTATAACATACCCGGCGCTTTTGCCACGTTTTGATCGGGAGGGACAAACTATGTGGGTCTATACGCCGTCTCAAGCGACTGTACCGCAGCCCGACAGAACGTCTGCCGAGCCAATTTCTTCCGCTGCTGCAAGCGGCGCCGGCATACCGCATTTTTCGGATGATGTGGCCCCACGCCGCCTGCCCGGCAGCCCTGCCGCCCCCACGCAAGCGGCCCCTGCGCGCAAAGGGAGTGTCGTTTTACCCGCTGGAAGGCATGCTGTGCCGGCCGCCCCACTATTTTGCGCGATGCGGCTGATGGTATGCTTATATGTGGCCGGGCTTTTTCTTTCCGGCATATTGCTGGCAGCCGTACAGGGAAAAGGCGCAGAATTCCTGCGCTATTATGCAGAAAATTGGACAAACTTGTTTTGTAGCCTCGCCAGCCCGCTGCATTTGTTCAGCACCCTGTTTTTGTCTGGTGTCTTATCTATGACGCTGTTGCTGGTGTTCGGCTTCTGTGCGTTTGGCGTCCCGCTGGTATACGGCCTGCTGGTTTGCAAGGGCGCTGGCAGCGGGCTGCTGGCCTTAGAGCTTTTCCTTTTACACGGATGGAAAGGTGCTTTACTTTACATTGCTTTTCCGGCCCTGACGGATATTTTTCTGGGCTGGTGTTTATGCTCGTTGGGATGCCTTTGCGCGCAAAATGCAGCCACGCTTTTTGGCGGGCGTTCGGCGGCTGATGGCGCCGGCGGCAGCCGCCTTACCGGAAAATTACTGCTTAATCGCTACTTGTTTCTATGCACCTTACAAATTCTTTCCTGCGGGCTTAGCGCCGTACTGACACAGTATGCGGCAAAATGGCTGGTTTAGCCCGGCTATTTTTGCGTTGTGGGCTGGGCTGCGTCAACTTTATCCTGCCCATCGGCTTCTGCGGCCGCAGGGGTGGCATCCGGCTCCTCCGGCTGTATGTATTTCACGCGGGAAAGCGGGGAAGCGTTTACCGCGCTACGCAGCTGAGAGGTATCGAGATGCGTATAAATTTGTGTCGTCGCCACATTGGCATGGCCCAACAGTTCTTTCAGCTCAAGAATGTCCACGTCGCCCGTTTGATACATCAATGTAGCGGCCGTATGGCGCAGCTTATGCGTCGAAAAACCTTTTCCGGCAAGGCCCGCCGTTTGCAGGCAGCGCTCGACAATCTGCTGGATGCGCCGCGGCGAAAGCCTGCGGCCCGTGCGGCGGGATAAAAATAACGCGCCTTTGTCGGTGGGCTGAATATTAGGCATCTTAGCGCGCTCGCGCAAATAATGCTTCATCGCATCCAAGCAGGCCGGCGTCAAATAAGTGGTACGCTCCTTATTGCCTTTGCCGTGCAGTAAAATTGTATCTTCCTTGATGTCGACCAAATCTATTTTCACAAGCTCCTGTAAACGCATACCGCAGTTCAAAAAAAGCGTCAAAATGCAAAAATCACGCTCATAAAAGTCGCTTTGCACATTGCTCAGCAGCTCCACAGCTTGTTCTTTTGTAAGATATTTCGGCAGCACTTTCGCATTTTTTGCGCTTTCGACGCTGCCGGTCGGGTCCTTTTCCAAGACATTCACGCTGACCGTCAAATACTTAAAAAAGCCGCGCAGTGCGCTCAATTTTCGGTTTCGCGTCGTTGCTTTGCAGTTTTTTTGCTGTTGCAGCATGTAGAGAAACTCGTAGATTTCCGTAGAAGTGATCGAGCGCAGAAAGACGGCATCAATCTGCTTTTGATCGAAGGCATCCGCCGCGTCGGCAGCACACAAATGACGCGACACAGCAAGGTAGCGGAAAAATTCTTTCAAGTCTTCATAATAGTTAAAGGCCGTTTGAAGCGAGTGGCCTTTAATTACCGCTACATAATGCAGATATTCGTTCACATACGAGCAGACGTCCGGATGTGAGACATCCAGCTTCGGATGGATAGAATCAAAATAAGCGCTCATGATGACAGCTCCGATCCTGTTTCTTTCTCCCCTTAATTTCGCTTAATAGGTATTATACGAAATTATATCTATTTTTGCTTGTGCTCTTTTCTGGATTCCCTTTTTTTATTTCAGCCCGCGAATCGCATCCTGCACATAGGCGGCGCCCACAAGCTTCAGCTTCGGAAACTCTGCCGCATCCAAATGTGCCAAGCTGTGCTTTGGCACAATGGCCGTCGTAAAGCCGATACGTTCGGCTTCCTTCAAGCGCAGCTCCAAATTTGGAACACTGCGTACTTCGCCGCCGAGGCCCACTTCGCCGATGGCGATCGTCTTGTCATCCACCGGCCGATCCAGCAGCGACGACACCATGCTTAAACATACCGGAAGATCACATGCCGTTTCCTGCAGGCGCAGGCCGCCCACAATGTTGACGTATACATCCAGATTGCCGAAAAAGTATCCCGCCCGCTTTTCCAGCACGGCGATCAAAAGATTCATGCGGTTATAGTCGTATCCGCTGGAGGCGCGGCGTGGCGCCGGAAAATTGGTTTTGGTTGCCAGCGCTTGTATTTCGCTTAATATCGGGCGTGTGCCTTCAATGGTACAGGCTACGCAGTTACCCGAAACGCCCATCGGGCGTCCTTCCAGCAGCTGCTGCGAAGGATTGGCGATTTCTGCGAGGCCGCGGCCTGTCATATCGAACATTCCGATCTCATTGGTAGAGCCATAACGGTTTTTTGCCGCACGCAAAATGCGGTACGGCAGCATCTTATCCCCTTCAAAATACAGCACGGTATCCACGATATGCTCCATCACCTTTGGGCCGGCGATGGCGCCGTCCTTGTTGACATGCCCGACCAAAAACATAGGGATCTCGCGCGTTTTCGCCACGGCCAGCAGCCGCGCCGTGCTTTCTTTTACCTGGCTTACCGTGCCGGCCGAGGAGGATACATCGGCACAGCGCATCGTTTGGATCGAATCAATCACGACAAGATCAGGCTTTTGCTGCTCGATCAGGCCGCAGATTTCGTCCACATCCGTTTCCGCCGCCAAAAAAATGTTTTCCTGCGGCACAGCAAGGCGCGCTGCGCGCAGTTTCACCTGCCGGACAGATTCTTCGCCCGTCACATATAAAACGCTGTGCTGGCGGCTGATTGCGCCGCACAGCTGAAGCAGCATTGTGGATTTGCCAACGCCCGGCTCGCCGCTAAGCAGCACAACGCCGCCCAGCACGATACCGCCGCCCAATACACGGTCCAGCTCGCTGATGCCGGTCAGGATGCGGCTTTTCTCTTCCGTTGTGCTGATCTCCGAAAGGCGCCGTGCGGTGATGCTGGTAACACCTTCACGCCGCGCGCTGCCGCCGGCTTTCGCCGCGGCCGGCTCGGGCGTGACGACATCTTCTACCATCGTGTTCCAGCTGCCGCAGCTCGGGCATTTGCCCATCCAGCGCGGGCTGACTTCGCCGCAGTTTGTACAGACATATACCGTTTTCAATTTTGGATCTTTCACGCGATCACATCCTTATCCCTGTGCTGTCTTTAGGATAGCACAAAAAGTATACCATAAACCGAACAAAGAAAAAACCCGCCGTACAAAACCGTACAACGGGCATTTTGGAGGTGACGACCAGATTTGAACTGGTGGATGAAGGTTTTGCAGACCTTTGCCTTACCACTTGGCCACGTCACCATATAAGCCGGCTTGCACCGACTATTTTTTGGAGCGGCCGACGAGGCTCGAACTCGCTACCTCCACCTTGGCAAGGTGGCGCTCTACCAGATGAGCTACGGCCGCAAATCAGTGGACATCTTGTCCACTGGAGATACATGGTGCCTCCGATCGGAATCGAACCAATGACACGGGGATTTTCAGTCCCCTGCTCTACCGACTGAGCTACAGAGGCAAATGGCGACCCGGATCAGGCTCGAACTGACGACCTCTAGCGTGACAGGCTAGCGTTCTAACCAACTGAACTACCGGGCCACAATGGTGGGAGTTAACGGACTCGAACCGCTGACCCTCTGCTTGTAAGGCAGATGCTCTCCCAGCTGAGCTAAACTCCCAAAAAATGGAGCGGCCGACGAGGCTCGAACTCGCTACCTCCACCTTGGCAAGGTGGCGCTCTACCAGATGAGCTACGGCCGCATAATTTTGGAAGCGCCCGCAGGGGTTTACCTCACCGGGCGACGTTTGTTATTATACTGGCTGAGCACATTTTTGTCAATAGGAAATCTACCAAAAAGAAAGTGAAAAAGCAAGTTTTGCCTTTCCTGAACGATAGCGCGCGAAAAAAAGCATCCGCCAAAAAACAAGGCCCGTCGCCGCTTTGGGCCGGATGCCCGCTGCCTCGGCGCCAAAGCGCCGGGCACAGATTATTGTGCCGCTTTCTTTTCCAAAAGGCGGTTCAAATCAAAGGTATATTTTTTGTTGCAGAAATGGCAGACGGCCTCACACGTCGGGTCCTCGTCGCGCATCTTTTCAAGCTCTTTTTGCCCCAGCGAAAGCAGCATTTGCTCTGTACGCGCACGGCTGCAATCGCACCGATAGGCTACATTGTGCTCGTCAAGGATATTTGGCGCAAAGCCATCCAAAACCAGATGCATCATATCCTCCGGCGTTTTGCCGGCGGCCAAAAGCTGCGTCACGCTCGGCATGGCAGCTACATTCTTTTCCAGCCGCGTGATCTCCTCATCCGTTGCGCCCGGCAGCAGCTGCAAGAGATACCCGCCGGCATATTTTACCGTCAGGTCGGTATCTACAAGCACCCCCAGCGCGCACACGGTCGGGATTTGCTCGCTCACGGCATAATATTGCGTGATGTCCTCGGCGATCTCGCCGGAAACCAGAGGGATCTGGCCGATCGTCGGCTCTTTCATGCCCTGATTGTCGCGCAGCACCGTCAGCACACCGTTGTGCCCGACGGCACCGCCGACATCCAAATGCCCGTCCGCGCGCGGCGGCAGCTCTACAAGCGGGTGTGTGATGCACCCTTTTACGATGCCAAGCCCATCCGCCGCCGCGATCACGGTGCCCGCGGGGCCGCCGCCCTCTACGCGCAGCGTCAGCGAATCGTTTTTCTCTTTTAACATCATGCCCATCAGCGAGGCTGCCGTCAGTAGGCGGCCCAGCGCCGCCGAGCATGTCGCGCTGGTATGATGGAGCTGCTCTGAAGTGCGCGCAATCTCGGTGGAATCGACGCCGCAGAAAATCGCCCCGCCGTTTTCCGACAGGCCGCGAATCATATTATACATGCTGTTCTTTCTCCCCTAACTGTGTATATTGCTTGACGGCGCAGAAAAAGTAGCGTTGGCTTTCAGGCGTCAGCGGACCAAACGTTTCGCCGTCGCAGACGCTTTCCGGCGCAAAGCCGTATTTTCGCAGCGTTGCTTCGATCTCATCGCGGGAATAGGAGTATTCGCAAAATTGCTCCGTAAAATGCTCGCCGGTATCCCGATAATCGATAGCGATGGAAATATCCACCCTGCCGCCGTCGGCATCATAATGATTTTTCCAGATGCAGGCCGCATCCGGCCCGTCAAAAGAAAACATATTGTCGCCCAAAACTTTTTCGTGCTTATAGGGCGTATTCATATCAAACACAAATACGCCGCCCTCTTCCATAAAAAAGGCAGCGTTGCGGATCGCGGCGTCCAAATCGGCGATGTGGTTCAGCGTATCAAACGTCGAAACCGCGGCACGGACTGTGCCGTATAAATCAAGCTTCAAGATGTCCTGCCGCAGCAAAAGCAGGCCCTGCGCGATGCCAAGCTGATCGGCCTTATCGCGCACAACGGCCAGCATTTCTTCCGATTGATCGATGCCGATCATATCATAGCCGGCCTGCGCCAGCATCAGGGTAAGTTCTCCTGTGCCGCAGCCGAGATCCGCCACGATGCCATCGCGAACGCCGTGCGCTTTCAGCGCCGCATCTACGTGGCGGTATAGGGCGTCATAATCTGCGGCACCGTTAAACTCATCATAAAAGTACGCAAATTCGTTATAAGCCATCGCGCTTACTCCGCGCCGCCGGCGGCCTGCTCCATGCAGGCCTGCAGGGCTTCTATGCCGTAGCCGCTTTCTGCGCTGGTAAGGTATACACCTTTACAGCCATACGGCGCACAAAAACGCTCAAAAGCGTCCTGCATCTCGGCCAACTGCGCCTTTTTCAGCTTATCCGCCTTGGTAAGTGCCGCCACAAAGGACATATTGTGATACTGCAAATATTGCAGCATTTGCTCATCCTCGGCGCTGGGCGCGTGGCGGCAATCCAGCAGCTGGATCAGCAGCGTACAGCGGCGATGCGCATCAAAATAGCGGTTGATGAGATCATCCCAGCGTTTGCGGTCAGCATTGCTGACCTTGGCATAGCCATATCCTGGCAAATCGACCAAGTAGCACGGCGCGACGGAATAAAAGTTGATTGTGGCCGTTTTGCCCGGCGTACTGGAAACGCGGGCCAGATTTTTGCGGTTGCACAGCTTATTGATGAGGCTGGACTTCCCGACGTTGGAGCGGCCCGAAAAGGTGATCTCGGGGCGGTCGCTTTCGGGCAACTGGCTCGAAAGCCCATAGCTCGCCAAAAACTCTGCCTTGCTATACTGTATCGTCATGCTGCGCCTTTCTTTATCGGCAGACAACTGCCCCGGCTACCGGCTTTTCCGGCACAGGAACCGGCTTGCCGGCCGCCTTTTTGCCCGATACCTGCCGACTGTCGGCCGAAAAACTGCGCGGCTTGAGCAGCGCGCGGTTCAGTACCTGACAGACATTAGATACCGGCACAAAGCGGATGGCCTGTTTCACCTCGGCATCCACATCGTACAGGTCGCTCTCGTTATCTTTCGGGATCAGCACGGTTTTCATGCCCTCGCGGTAAGCGGCCATGCTCTTTTCCTTCAGCCCGCCGATCGGCAGCACATTGCCGTGCAGCGCGATCTCGCCCGTCATGGCGACATCGCCGCGCACCGGGATGCCGGACAAGCACGAAATCAGCGCCGTCGTCAGCGTAACGCCGGCGGAAGGCCCATCCTTCGGGATGGCCCCTTCGGGCGCGTGGATATGCAAATCGCTGTTTTTCAGCTTCTCCGCATCGATGCCGTATTCCTCGGCATGTACGCGCGCATATGTGATGGCAAGCTTTGCGCTTTCCTTCATCACATCGCCGAGGCTGCCTGTCAGCTCAATTTTGCCGCTGCCGTGCGGGATGATCTCTACCTCGATCGGCAGCGTCTCGCCGCCCACCGTCGTCCACGCAAGGCCGTTCGCGATGCCGACGGCATCCGTACGGTTCAAAAATTCCGGCTTATTGCGGCGCGGGCCAAGCAGATCTTCCAGCATTGCGCCTGTAACGGCGACGCTTTCCGTCTCGCCCTGGGCAATCCGGCGCGCACACTTGCGCAGTACGCTTGTAATTTCACGCTCCAGCCCGCGGACGCCGGCCTCGCGCGTGTAGCCGTCGATTAGGCCGTACAGCGCGCTCTGGCTCATGGATACTTTGCCGGCAAGGCCGCAGTTTTTGAGCTGCTTTGGAAGCAGATGCTTGCGCGCAATATTATATTTTTCGATGCGGGTATAGCTCGGCAGCTCAATTACTTCCATACGATCCAAAAGTGGCGCAGGGATCGTGCCGCGGTCGTTGGCCGTTGTGATAAACAGCACCTCGCTCAAATCGAACGGGACGTCGAGAAAATGATCCTTAAAGGTGCTGTTTTGCTCCGGGTCAAGCGCCTCCAGCAGCGCAGAAGCCGGGTCGCCGCGGAAATCGTTGCCGAGCTTGTCGATCTCATCCATCAAAATCAGCGGGTTGCGGCTTTTTGCCGTAATCATTGCGTTGATGATCTTGCCCGGCATGGCGCCGATGTACGTACGGCGGTGGCCGCGAATCTCGGCTTCATCGCGTACTCCGCCGAGGCTCATGCGCACATATTTGCGCCCGAGGCATTCGGCGATGGAGCGTACAATGCTTGTTTTGCCGACGCCCGGAGGGCCGACAAGGCAGATGATCTGCCCTTTCACATCCGGCGCAAGCTTGCGCACGGACAGGATTTCAAGGATACGCTCTTTTACCTTTTTCAGGCCGTAATGGTCGCGGTCCAAAATCTTCGCGGCGCGGGCAATATCCAGATTATCCGGCGTCATCGTGTTCCAAGGCAAATCAAGGCAGGTGTCCAGATAGGTGCGGATCACCGTTGCCTCCTGATTGGAGCCCTGCATTTTAACAAGACGGTCGCACTCTTTCAAAAGCTTTGTGTGCGTCTCCTCGTCAAGCTTCAGTTTTTCGATGCGCGCGCGGTAATCGTCCACCTCGGCGTGGGTATCGTCGCCATCGCCCAGCTCGTCGCTGATGACGTGCATCTGCTCGTGCAGATAATACTCCCGCTGGTTTTTGTCCATCGAATCGTTGACTTTATCCTGAATTTCTTTTTCGATCTGCATCACCTGACATTCCCGCTGCATCAGGTTCAGCAGCTTTTCAAGCCGCCCGGCCAGCGTCCCCTCGTTCATGATGGCCTGCTTATCCTCGTACTTGAATAAGAGGTTTGCCGGCATATACTCGCTCAAAAACGCGGGGTCGTCGTTCGATACAATGGTAAACACCACATCTTTTGCAAGGCGCGGGTTCAACGCAATGTAATCGTCGAAAGCAGTTTTCAGGCTGCGCACCAGCGCTTCCACTTCGACGCTGCTGTTGTTTTTCAAGCCGCGTACCGGCGCCGGGCGGATCAGCGAAACAAGAAACTTTCCGTTGGAATCCAGCTCGGCCAAGCGGGCGCGGTATTTGCCCTCGACCAATACCTTCACAAGGTCATCGGAAACGCGCAGCACCTGCTTAACTTCAGCCACAACGCCGTAAGCATATAGCTCGTTTTGGCCGGGGTCGTCCGTCTCCATATCTTTCTGGGCCACCAAAAACACATTGCTGTTGTTGCTGATTGCCCACTCCACGGCAGCCACGCTTTTATCGCGGCCAACCTCAAAATGTACCAGATTGTTCGGGAACACTACCAGCCCGCGCAGCGCGATCGTTGGCAGGTGCAGATCTCCCCGATCTACTTTTACCGTAACACGTTCAGACATAAGAACCTCCATGCCGCCGCCCTTTACAGGGGCATAACACGGCTATTGTGCTATTATACTCAAAAATTGTGAACAGTGCAATAACAGCCTGTTGCCAAAGCGGCCTAAAAAAGGAAGAAGCGCAGCCTTTTCAGCTGCGCTTCCAAAAGATTTTTGCTTACGTCGCCGGGAACTGATTTTTATAGCGCTTACGGACAGCGCCGTATTCCAGATGCGCCTCGCCGCCCTCGACGGTGTCGCGATCGATCGTGACACGCACGATCGTTGCATCGCTCGGGATTTTGTACATCACCGGGATAAGCAGATTTTCCATTACGCTGCGCAGGCCGCGGGCGCCGCTTTTACGGGCCAGCGTTTTGCCGGCGATAGCGCGCAGGGCGTCTTCCGTAAATTCCAGCTCCACGTTATCCATGCCGAGCAGCGCCTTATACTGCTTCACGAGGCTGTTTTTCGGTTCTTTCAAAACGCGGACAAGCGCATCTTCATCCAGCGCATCCAGTACCGTGATAACCGGCAGGCGGCCGATCAGCTCCGGGATGAGGCCGAACTTTACCAGATCGTGCGGCTCTACCTTGCGCATCAGCTCTTTTTCCACCGCATCGCCGGTATCCTTCAGCTGCCCGCCAAAGCCCAGCGCCGAGTTATCCGTGCGGCGCAGAATATACGTTTCGAGGCCATCAAACGCGCCGCCGCAGATGAACAAAATGTTCGTGGTGTCGATTTGAATAAACTCCTGCTGCGGGTGCTTGCGCCCGCCCTGCGGCGGGACATTGCTGACGGTGCCCTCAAGAATTTTCAGCAGCGCCTGCTGTACCCCTTCGCCGCCCACATCGCGCGTGATCGAGGGGTTCTCGCTTTTGCGGGTAATCTTGTCGATCTCATCGATATAGATGATGCCGACCTGTGCGCGCTGGATGTCATAATCCGCGGCCTGAATCAACTTGAGCAGGATATTTTCGACGTCCTCGCCGACATAGCCGGCTTCTGTCAGGGTCGTGGCGTCCGCGATGGCAAACGGCACACCAAGCATTTTCGCCAGCGTCTGGGCCAGCAAGGTTTTGCCCACGCCGGAAGGCCCAAGCATCAGCACGTTGGATTTTTGCAAATCGACATCTGCGCCCTTGCCGCTGAGAATCCGCTTATAATGGTTATAAACCGCCACGGAAAGCACGGTTTTTGCCTCATCCTGCCCGATCACGTACTGGTCAAGCCCAGCCTTGATCTCCTCCGGGTTGAGGATATTCAGCTGCAGCGGTGCTTCGCCCGCGGCCGCGCGGGCATTGCCATGCCCGGCCCCGGCGCGCGGCGGCTTTTGGCTGCCATGCTCGGGCTTGTCCTCCAGCAGCGAATGGCAAAGTGTGATGCACTCGCTGCAGATATTGACGCCCGGCCCGATAATCATCCGTTCTACTTCATCTTGGTGCTTGCCGCAGAAGCTGCACACCAGATCTTTTTCGTTTTTATCCTTGCCGGAATTGTTATTTGGCATAATTCCTTCCTTATCTAAGCAGCCCGAAAAGCCCTTTTGCGCAGGCGCGGGGGTGCTTTAGCGGTGTGCGATCACATCGTCGATGAGGCCGTATTCCTTTGCCTGCTCGGCCGACAGGAAATTATCGCGCTCGGTATCCTGACGAACCTTCTCCACCGGCTGGCCGGTATACTCGCTCATCAGGCGGTTCATCTTTTCGCGCGTGGCTACCAGATGATCGGAGTGGATTTTGATGTCCGTCGTCTGGCCCTGCAGCCCCTGCATCAGGGGCTGATGGATCAAAATCTCGGAGTTGGGCAGCGCAAAGCGCTTGCCTTTTGTGCCGCTGCAAAGCAAAAACGCGCCCATCGAGGCCGCCATGCCCATGCAGATCGTCGAAACATCACACTTGATATATTTCATAGTATCGTGGATGGCAAAGCCGGAGCTAATGCTGCCGCCCGGGCTGTTGATATACAGGCTGATGTCCTTATCCGGGTCCTGCCCTTCGAGGTACAGCAGCTGCGCCACCACAAGGCTCGCCGTCGTATCGTTTACTTCATCGCTGAGCACAATGATCCGATCGTTCAGCAAGCGGGAAAAAATATCATAAGACCGTTCCCCGCGCGGGGTCTGCTCTACTACATAAGGTACCAAACTACTCAAAATCCTTCGCCTCCCGAATTTCTTACCAAATGGATTTGAAAAATTGACCGACACGGCAAAAGCAGCGCCGTATCGGTCAATTTTCACAACATTTTCAAGCGCTGCCCCCGGCAGCGAAAAAGATTACTCTGCGCTTTCTTCCTTCTTGGCGGCTTCGTCTGCCTTTTCGGCCGGCTTCTCAGTAATCTTTGCCTTTTCCTTCAGGAAATCAATCGCCTTATTGACGGCCAGATCTTTTTTCAGATCATCGAGGTTGACAAGGCCCTTGACCTTCTCTTCCTCCATCTTGTACTGGTCAGCAATGCGCTTAATCTCGGCGCTGACATCATCCTCGGCAGCCTCGATCTTTTCCTTTGCGGCGACAGCCTCCAGCGCAAGACGAATCTTGACCTGCTTTTCCGCCTGCGGCATAAAGCTCTGGCGGAACTGCTCAACCGTCTGGCCCATATACTTCAGGTACTGATCCAGTTTCAGGCCCTGCTGCTCCACACGATAGGCAAAATCGTTCACCATCTCGTCCATACGGGCTTCGTACATATCCTGGGGGATCTCGGCTTCCATGCCGCCGACCACTTGGTCAACCAGCTTGTTTTCTACGTCGAGTGCATCCTGCTTATCATACTGCTCCTGCTTTTGCTTCCGGATGGAATCCTTCAGCGCATCCAGCGTGTCATACTCGGAAACGTCCTTTGCAAAATCATCGTCCAGCTCGGGCAGTTCCTTGTATTTTACTTCGTGCAGCTTGATCTTAAAGGTGGCATCCTTGCCGGCCAGCTCTTCGGCCTGATATTCCTTCGGGAACGTAACGTTCACGTCGAAATCCTCGCCGGCCTTGTGGCCCACGCACTGCTCCTCAAAGCCCGGAATAAACGAGCCGCTGCCCAGCGTGAGCATATAGTGCTCCGCTTTGCCGCCCTCAAAAGCCTTGCCGTCAACATAGCCGTCAAAGTCGATGTCCACAATGTCGCCGTTTTCGGAGGCACCGTCGCGGGTGCATTCACGCGCATTGCGCTCCTGCATCCGTTTGATCTCGTCCGCGATCTCGCTGTCCTCGACAGTATGGACCGTTTTCTCTACGGCAAGCCCGGTATACGCGGAAACCTTGACTTCCGGCTTTTCTGCAACCTTAACGGTCAGCTGAACGCCGTTTTCGCCGTCGGCAGAATCCACGGACACATCCGGGCGGCCCACAGCCTCGACAGCGGCTTCCTTCAGGGCCTGCTCATACGCGGCCGGGAAAAGATCGTTGATGGCATCGTAGGTGAAAACATCCTTGCCGTACATCTGTTCAATCAGATGGCGGGGTGCCTTGCCCTTACGAAAGCCGGGGACGCTGTACTTCTTGCCCTCACGCTTGAAAACATCGGCAACCGCAGCCTTGAAAGCATCGGCGTCGATGGAAAACTGCAGCTCATGCATGCTCTTTTCGAGCTTTTCACTTTTGATGAGTTTCATTATTTTTCCTCCACTCAAAGAAATTCAATTTATTATAGCACGCCATGCGGCCAAATACCAGAGCTTTTTGTGTGCCGGCCGCAGAAAGGGGCGCGTCATTCCGATTTACGTGACACAAGGTACGGGCAAAAATCCAGCCCGTCCGCGCTAATCAGCTTATAGCGGATGCCGTCGATGTCGCCCTGCACCGCATAGCGCAGGGATTGCCCGTGCAGATGGCCGTAAAAGCAGCGCTTCACGCCGTACTCCCGCAGCGTGGCGATCACTTCCGGCGCACCGGTGCCGGGATAAAGCGGCGGATAGTGCAAAAATACCAGCTTTTCGCCTTCTTGTGCGGCGTCAAGGCTTGCCTTCAGCCGGCCGATCTCGCGGTGCATCACCTTTTCATCGTGCGCTTCGCCGGGGTCAAACAGCCAGCTGCGTGTACCGCACAGCGAAACGCCCTCGACGGAATAAGCGTTGTTGTGCAAAATATGCAGAGTATCAAAGCCGTTGGCCGCCAAATAGACGTTCATTTTGTTGGCGGTCGTCCACCAATAATCGTGGTTGCCCTTCATCAGCAGCTTTTGGCCGGGCAAACTTTGTAAAAAGGTGAAGTCAGCTTTGGTATCCTCGAGCTTCATCGCCCAGCTGATGTCCCCGGCGAGCACAACGGTATCGCCAGGGCCGATCAAAGCCCTCCAATTTTTTTCTAAGCGCGGCACATATCCTTCCCAGCCGGGAAAAATGTCCATCGGCTTGGCGGCGCCCAGAGAAAGATGAAGGTCCCCGATAGCAAATATTGCCATCCAATCCTCCTGATAACGAAAACCAAAACGGTAAATACTCAAAACGCAAAGGGGGTGCCAGAATGGAACCGCAAGAGCCTGTACTCAATGGGGTCAGCTGCGACGTCACGAACTGCGTTTACAACAACGGCTGCAGCCAGTGTACCGCCGGAGAGATCCATGTCCGCAACAAAGCGGACGCGCCGGAAGAAAGCGTTTGTGAAACGTTTTCCGAAATTTGAGCGCAGGCCGGCTTGTGCCTTCATGGCGCAATGCCGGCTTTACATTTACTGCTTGCAGCTTTTCAGCGCCGCCGCGCGGATGTCCGCAGGGGCAATTCTCTCTGTAAAGCGTTCCTGCTTGTCGGAAAGCACAGATAAGCTCTGCGGTGCAGCGCAGCCTGTTTTTGCTTCCAGCGCATGCATGGCATCAAAATCGTTGGCCGGCGCGGCGCAGCCCAGCGCTTCGAGTACGCTGCGTGGAAACTTAAATGGCGAAGCCGTGCTCAGCACAACCATCGGCGCGGTACGGCCTGCTTTTTCGCGCCAAAGGCGCGCCACACGGAAAGCCACTGCCGTGTGCGGGTCGCACAAATAATGATGCTTTTGATACTGCATCCGAATTTCTTCGGCCACCTGTTCATCATCCGCACAGCCGCAGGCAAAGCTGTTTTGCAGCGCCGCCAGCGTGGTGTCGTCCACCGTATAGCGGCCCGCCTCTTTCAGCTGGCGCATCCAGCCGGCCACGGCGGTATCGCTGCCGGAAATGTGATACAGCAGGCGTTCGAGGTTCGAGGAAATGAGGATGTCCATGCTGGGCGAAGTGGTTTTATAAAAGGCGCGGCGCGCATTGTATGTGCCCGTAGACAAAAAGTCCGTCAGCACATTGTTGCGGTTGGAGGCGCAGACGAGCATTCCCACGGGCAGGCCCATCTGTTTTGCGTACCAGCCGGCCAGAATATCGCCGAAGTTTCCCGTCGGCACACAAAAATCCACCGGCTGCCCCAGCTTTACCGTGCCCGCCCGCACAAGCTGCGCATAGGCCGCAAAGTAGTATACGATCTGCGGCACAAGCCGCCCCCAGTTGATGGAGTTTGCGCTCGAAAGGCGCACGTTCTGCGCGGACAGTGCCGCGGCAAAATCCGGCTCGGATGCGCGGGCAAACACACGCTTTACGCCTGTCTGGGCATCATCAAAATTGCCCTTTACCGCGTAAACGGCAACATTTTTGCCTTCCTGCGTGGCCATCTGCATACGCTGGATCACGCTGGTACCGTCCTGCGGATAAAATACCGCGATTTCGGTGCCTTCTACATCCCGAAAGCCTTCCAGCGCGGCCTTACCGGTATCACCGCTGGTGGCCACCAAGATGCGAGTCGTCTCGGTACGGCCAAGGTTCTTTTTTGCCTGCACCAGCAGCTTCGGCAGAAGCTGCAACGCATAATCCTTAAAAGCGCAGGTTGGCCCGTGCCAAAGCTCCAGCGCCCATGTATCCTCGCTGACGGGCACAGCACAGCCGGCTTTACCCGCAAAAGGCGCGCCGTATACGGCCGGCAGTACGGCCGGCAAAAACGCAGCCGGATACTCCGTCAAATAGCGGCCGAGAATTGCCTGTGCCATCTCGGGATAGCTTTTTTCACAGAGTTCGGCCAGCTCCACCTGCGGGAAGCGCTCGGGCACAAACAGGCCGCCGTCCGCGGCAAGCCCCTGCGCGATCGCCTGTGAGGCGGATACGGTTTGGGTGCGGTTCCTAGTGCTGAAATACTGCATAAGGCAGGCTCCTTTTTCGCTTGTGTAGGTTTTGCTCTTTCAGGATACCGCAAAAGCGCTTTGGATGCAATGCACCTGCCAACCGCCGGTTTCCAGCGGCCGCACTTCCGCCACATCAAAGCGCACAGTACGCTCCAGATTTCCGGTTTGCTGCAAAAAGCGTTCGGCGGCCAAAATCAGGCGGCGGCGCTTTGCGGCGTCAACAGCCTCGGCCGGGCGGCCCCAGCTGCCGGCGCTGCGCGTTTTTACTTCGCAGATCACGATCGTCTGCCCCTCTTCCAGCACAAGATCCAGCTCGCCCATACGGGTGCGGTAATCGTGCGCCAGCAGGCGGCAGCCGCGGTCAAGATAATACTTCGCGGCGGCAGCTTCGCCCTTTTGCCCGGTTTCGGCGCGGTTCATTGCTGTACCTCGTCCGGGTGCCAATACCCCTGCTTTTTCAAAAAGCTGCGGCGGTAAAACGGCTGAATTCCATACTGCGCGATCAATTCGTAATGCAGCTTTGTGGGGTAGCCCTTGTGTTTTGCCAGCTGGTACTGTGGAAACTGCTTATCAAGCTCCCGCATATAGCGGTCTCGGCTGACTTTAGCGAGGATGGATGCGGCCGCAATGCTCGCGCTGGTTCCGTCGCCTTTGATGACATATTGCGCCGGGATGTTCAGCGCCTCCGGCACACGGTTGCCATCGATCAAAACCAAATTCGGCACGATGGCAAGGCCCTCCACGGCCTCGCACATGCCTTCCATCGTGGCCTGCAAAATATTAACGCGGTCGATCTCTTCCGGGCCGACGAAAACGACTTTCCAAGCCAGCGCCTTCTCGGTGATCTCCGTATACAGTGCCTCGCGCTTTTTCTCGCTCAATTTTTTAGAATCATTTACGCCGGAAATCGGCTTTTCCGGGTCAAGGATGCAGGCGCCCACGGCCACAGGCCCGCACAGCGGCCCGCGCCCGGCCTCATCTACGCCCGCAAAACAGCCGTGCCCGGCGCGTACCTCGGCATCAAACGCATACAGCGCCGTCGAATCTGCCATCCCTCACGCCTCCCGCTCAGGCGGCACTTCCAGCGAAATGCGGCCCCATTTTGAGGCACGAAATTCATCCAGAAGCATGACGGCCGCGCGCGCCGTATCGGCCTCGCCGCCGCGGATCAGCATCCCGCGTTTTTTGGCGATGGCCTCCATCAGTTCGTAGGGCGGCAGCGCCAGCGTCTCGGGTGTCAGGGCATAGCGTTCGGCCACTTTTGCCGGATAATGTGCGCGCACCTCGTCGAGCAAGTTCATCGCCAGCTCCTCTCCGTCGAGGATGTCATCCTTGATGGAGCCGATAAAGGCGAGGTTCGAGGCAATCTTCGGGCTGTCAAATTTCTTCCAAAGTACGCCCGGCATATCGAGCAAATCGTATTTGCCCGCCGTCACCCATTGCTTGCCGCGCGTTACGCCCGGCCTGTCGGCCGCTTTTGCGCGGGCCGAGCCGGCAAACGTGTTGATAAAGGTGGATTTGCCCACGTTTGGGATGCCGCACAGCATGAGCGCCGTTTTGGCGCCCGCCATGCCGCGGCGCTCGCGCTTGGCAAACAGCTCTGTCAGCTCTGCGTCGATTGCGGTTTTTACAGCCGCGGTGCCGCCCTTCTGCTTTGCGCTGATGGCAACACACCCGGCCTCCGCCGCATGAAAATAGCGGACCCATGCCGCGGTAACGGCCGGGTCTGCCAAATCTGCTTTGTTCAAAATATACAGCCGCGGCTTATGCGCGGCAATTTTTTCAATCTCCGGGTTCAGGCTGGAAAGCGGAATCCGCGCATCCAACAGCACAAGGCAGGCATCCACATTGCGGATTTCTTCTTCCATCATGCGCAACGTTTTTGCCATGTGCCCGGGGAACCACTGAATTTGATACTGATTTGAGTTTTGTATCTGGCTCATGCGATCGTTCCTATCTCGCTGAAAGGCAGCAGGCGGAAAAACGCCTTGCCCAAAACGTCCCGTTCATCGATGCAGCCGACAGAAGAGAACCGGCTGTCCGTCGAGCCGTTGCGGTTATCGCCCATCACGAACACTTTGCCTTCCGGCACCGTCAGTGGAAACGTAACGTCCCCCTGCAAATGTGTTTGGTCGGCAATGTAGGGTTCGTCGAGCACTTCGCCGTTCACGCTCACTTCCCCTGTCGAAAAATCAATATTCACCGTATCGCCGGGCAGGCCGATGATGCGTTTGACCAACGGCTTGCCAAAATCGATATAGCCGTCCAAAATCACAATATCGCCGTGCGCCGGGGTATACCCTGCCGCCCAGACGACAAGCCGATCTTGATCCTGCAGCGTAGGCACCATAGAAGTGCCGTTGACAAGCGTGATGCGCAGCGCAAACGAAAACGCCACAACCACCACGACAATGGCAAAAACCAGCGCTTCATACCACTCTAGCAGCCCCTGCCCGCTTTTTTCCGATCCTTCTTCTGTCATACCGGCACCTCTTTTGTCGCTTGATTCCGGATATAGAAAAAAGGGACAAACAAGTTGCCCCTTTCCTCACGTACAAGATGATCAGATATCGCTCTTGACCTTGGCCGCTTTGCCCGTCAGGCTGCGCAGGTAGAACAGCTTTGCGCGGCGAACCTTGCCCTTGCGAACAACCGTAACCTTCTCAACGAAGGGGCTGTTAACCGGGAAGACACGCTCGATGCCCACGCCGTAAGCCATGCGGCGGACGGTAAAGGTCTCGGCAACGCCGCCGTGGCGTTTTGCAATTACAGTACCCTCAAAAGCCTGAATACGCTCGCGCTCGCCCTCTTTGATGCGAACGTCCACGCGCACCGTGTCGCCCACGTTAAACGCGGGCTTTTCGGTTTTCATGCAGCCTTCGGTGATCGTCTTCAATGCGTCCATTTTGTAATCCTCCATTTGTTTTTAGACGTTCATACACGAAAATTCGTCAGAGGACCGCCCGTTTAATGCAATCACATTAACCCCGCTGTGGTATCAGCGGACACTAACGCTCAAATAGCATAGCATATTCCGCCCAAAAGCGCAAGCGATTTCGGGAAATCTTTCCTGTAAAAATCAGAAATCCGCGCCGTCTGCCGTTAAAAGCGCTGTGCGCAGCACCTGCGCATCCGACGCCGGCAGCCCAAACATATCTTCGCAAAATTTTGTCAGAAGCGCCGGGTTAATATTGAAGCTGCCCGAAGCGGGAAGCTTCAGCGAAAACCGAACAAAATCTCCGTCCTCGGAAAGTGTCAGGGCCGAAACGTATTCTTTCAAATCGATCGTTTTTACGGCATGCTTCGATTTCTTTTCTATCGGCGCGGCATCCAGCGAATTATACTTTTCGAGCAAAGGCGCCGCAGCTGCGGAATAGCGGATGGTATACGCGGCAAACGCAATCTCGTCGGCCTTTTTGTCGGCCTCGGCCACGCGGTAGACACGGATGCCCTCCGGCATGACGGCGTTCAGCGCCGTTTGCCACGCGGCAAAATCGGGCGATTCCGCCTCGGTTTTTACGTCTACGCTCTCGCACAGGCTTTCCTGCCCCAACGGCAGCGGACAGGAAAACGTCATATAGATGTGCGGGTTAAAACCCAGCGTATACCATACCGGCACACCGCTGCGTTTCAAAACGCGCTGCATTACGCGCTGCATATCCAACAGAGAAATATAGGAGGCCTCGCCGGTTTTTTCAAAGCGGATTCTTACTGTAATCAAAGCACGGCCCTCCCAGCAATTTATTGGCGCCGCAGCCGTGGCAGGCGCGGTTACAGGGCTGCGTCGTTTCGGCCGCCAGCGCCTTTTGATATTCCTGCACGAGATACTCGTGCGTTACGCCGTAATCCATGTGCGCCCACGGCGTCAGCTCGTCGAGGCCGATGGCCCGGTTGGCGTAAAAGTGCGGGTCAAGGCCCAGATCGGCAAACGTCTGCATCCAAGTATCAAACTTAAAATGTTCTTCCCAGCCGTCAAAGTAGCAGCCGCGCTTATAGGCTTCGACGAGCACGGGCGCCAAGCGGCGGTCGCCTTTGGCAAACACGCCCTCCAAAAAGCTCGTGGTGCTGTCGTGATAGTTCACCTTGATCTTGCGGCTGTGCACACTTTCCAGCAAGTGCTTTTGCTTTGCCTGCAAATCTTCCATGCTGTCCATCGGCACAAACTGAAACGGCGTATGCGGCTTTGGCACAAAGCAGGCGCAGCTGATCGTCACCTGTACGCCCTTGCCCTTGGGCTTGTCCGGGTTTTTGTAGTACAACTCTACAACTTTCTGTGCGGTTTCGGCGATGCCTTCAATATCCTCCATCGTCTCGGTCGGCAGGCCCATCATAAAATAGAGCTTGACAGAGGTATACCCCTCCGAAAACGCAATATTGCAGGTTTTCTCGATCTCATCCCACGTCACATTTTTGTTGATGACATCGCGCAGGCGCTGGGTGCCCGCCTCGGCGGCAAAGGTCAAGCCGCTTTTGCGCACTTTCGTGGTTTTTTCAATCAGGCTCTTGGAGAAGTTGTCCATCCGCAAGCTCGGCAGCGAAAGGCTGATGTGCTGCGCCGGCGCCCACTCGTTAAAGTCGTCGAGGATGGTTTCCAAATCGGCATGGTCGGAGGTGGAAAGGCTCGAAAGGCTGATTTCCTCATAACCCGTGTTCGCGCACAGATCTTGCGCGGCACGGTTCAAAAGGGCGGCGTCGCGCTGGCGCATCGGGCGGTAAAGGTAGCCTGCCTGACAAAAGCGGCATCCGCGCACACACCCGCGCAGCACCTCGATGCTGGCACGGTCCTGAATCGCGCCCACCATCGGCACAACAAAATGCGTCGGCGGCGTAAACTCGTTCATATCTTTCAAAATTGCCTTGGTGATGCGCGCCGGGATGCCCGGCTCGTTCGGCGTGATCGCGGCAATGCGGCCGTTCGGCTGGTACGTAACATCATAAAAGGCGGGAACATACACGCCCGGGATTTTGGCGATGCGCAGCAGCAGCGTTTTTTTGTCGATTTCTTCTTTTTTGCCGCGCTCGATCTCGGCGCAGATGGCCGGCAGCTGATTTTCACCCTCGCCGAGCTGTACAACATCAAAGAAATCCGCGATCGGCTCGGCATTGCAGGCGCACGGCCCGCCTGCCACGATCAGCGGCATATCCTCGCCGCGCTCTGCGGCGTAAAACGGAATGTGCGCAAGATCCAGCATCGCCAGAATATTCGTATAGGAAAGCTCGTATTGCAGCGTAAAGCCCACCGCATCGAATGCGGTAAGCGGCGCTTTGCTTTCCAGCGTATACAGCGGCAGGCCAAGTTCTTCCATCTCGGCCTTCATATCTACCCACGGCATAAAGGCACGCTCGCACCACCAATTTTCGTGCTGGTTAAGCAGCTCGTATAAAATCTTTTCGCCTAAAAACGACATGCCGACTTCATACGTATCCGGAAAGCAGAACGCGAAGCGCACATCCATCTTGGCAGCGTCTTTATAGACGCTGCCCGGTTCGCCGCCGGTATAACGGCCCGGCTTCTGCACATGGGAAAGGGCCTCTTTTAATTTCGGGCTAAACATGAAAAACCTCCATCTGTGCGCATACGCACCCAGTATGGAGAGTATTGTACCTTATTTCTGCCGCAAATGCAATTTTTGCCCGAACAAAAGCGCCAGCAGCGCGGCGCCGTCCAGCGGCGGAACGGGCAGCAGATTAAACGCCCCTACAAGCAGATTTGCCCAGAAAAAGCCCAGCAAAAAAACCGTTGCTTTTTGCTGCATCAGCCCATATACAAACGCCGCCGCCAAAAAGTTTGCCGCCGGCCCTGCCGCGGCGATGGCCGCCTCCTGCCGCGGCGGCAGCAGCAGCCGCGCCGTGCGCAGGCAAAAGCCCGTCATCGTCACATCCAGCTCGGGCAGCGTGTGCAGCACGATCAGGCAGGCAAGCACATGCCCCGCCTCATGCAAAACCGAGGCCAGCAGGCTTAGCCGAAGCCAGCCGCCCGCATCCATGCCAAACAGCAAAAACAGCCCTCCGCAAAGCAGCATCGGGTCGATAAAATGCAGCGGCCCAAGCCGCACCTCGGGCGCCAAGGCCCGCTGCAGCCGGCGCGCGCGTTCAGGAAAGGCCAAGCATTTCAGATGGGTCATAATAGCAATCGTTATATAAAAGCGAAAAGTGCAGATGCGGCCCCGTGGCGTTGCCCGTGCTGCCCGCCGTGCCGATCACCTGCCCGGCCTTTACCTGCTCGCCCGGGCGTACAAATGTATACTGCATGTGGCAATAGCCGGTTACGACGCCGTCTGCATGCCGCAGCCGGACGCTGTTGCCGCCGCTGGCGCTGTAAAGGGTGTAATCTACGATGCCGTCTATCGCGGCCAGAATGGGCGTTCCCTCCGCGCAGGCAAGGTCTACGCCATCGTGAAACGCCTTTTTCTTTGTGATCGGATGCTTGCGCCAGCCGTAGCCCGAAGAAAGCGTATAGCCCAAAACCGGCTGTACAAAAGCCTGCTTTGGCACATAGCTGTCATTGCTGCATCCAAACGGCGCCGCCTGTGCGGCGGAAACGGGCATGGTGAGCTGATCGAGCACCGCACCCGCAAAGCGCGCCAGTTCCGGCGTCAGATCCTCCTGCTCAAAGCAGATTTCATACTCCTCGGCCGCGGCCGCATAGACACCCGGCAATACGCTGCGGCACAAAAGCAGCCCACCCAGCAGCGCCGCCACGATCGCAACCTGCAGCGGCACGATGCCCACGCCGCCCTGTGCCCTTTTTTGCTGCGGCTCTGTTTTTTTCGGTGCCGATTCGTCTTCCATATTTCCGCCCCCTGACACTGGTATCGTATTCGGACGGGCACAAAAAAAGTACGGCAGCCTGCAAAGCCGCCGTACCGTTTTTTCAAAAAATCACATTTTATGCCCTGCCCCGGCGGGCAGCGCTTCCAAATGCCGTCGCTTTCACCTGCACCATCGCGGCAAAACATGCAGCATTACCAGTGCAGCTTGGCCCGCAGCCGTTGCAAAAAGCCACGCGGCGCCGCAAAATCCTGCTGTACTTTTGCTGTCGTTTCGGCCGGCGACGGTTGCGGCTTTGCGGCCGCCCAATCGTCTTTTAACAGGGCATACATCTTCATCTGGCTATCTACAAGCGGCTGGCCCTCCGCGGGCTTTACCTTTTGATAGCTGCCGTCCGCGCGCATTTCGCGCGCGTTGACGTTATCGGCAAGCTGCAGCTCCAAAATGTCCAACAGCTTGCGGATCAGCCGCTCGTCCCGGATGCGCACCCCGACCTCGACGCGGCATTCCGTGTTGCGCGTCAAGAAATCGCCGGAAGCAATATATATGCGGGTCTCGTCGCCCTCCTGAAAGCAGTAGATACGGCTATGCTCGAGATACCGGCCGACAATGCTGCGGATATGCAGATTGTCCGTCAGGCCGGGCACTCCGGCGCGCACACAGCAGATGCCGCGCACAATCATATCCGTGCGGACACCCGCTTGGCTTGCCTGCGAAAGCTTTTCCATGATGTCGCGGTCGCTGATCGAGTTATTTTTCAGGATGATCCGCGTTTTGCGCCCGGTACCGGCGGCCAAAATGATGCGATCCATCTCGTCGAGGATCACGCTTTTGAAGCGCAGCGGTGCCACCAGCATATCCGTCGTATCTTCCGTCAGCTTTTGTACGGCGAGGTTTTTGAATACGTTTGCCGCTTCCTCGCCGATGGCATCCTCCGCCGTGATAAAGGAGAGGTCGGTATACAGCTCGCTGGTTTTTTCGTTATAGTTTCCGGTACCAACCTGAGTGATATAGGAATAGCGCCCCTCTTTTTTGCGCGTAATCAGCGTAAGCTTGGAATGCACTTTGTATTCTGCAAAGCCGTAGATCACGGTACAGCCCGCCTGCTCCAGCTGCTTCGACCAATCAATGTTGTTCTGCTCATCAAACCTGGCCCGCAGCTCCACCAAGGCCACAACTTCCTTGCCATTTTCCGCGGCTTCGCCCAGCGCCTGCACAATTTGCGAATCCTGTGCCATGCGGTAAAGTGTCATTTTGATAGAAACCACTTCAGGGTCATTTGCGGCCTTTTGGAGCATGGCAATAAAGGGGCGGATGCTCTGGTACGGATAGGCCAGCAGCACATCCCCCTGCTGGACAGCCTGCGCCAGATCATACCCGGCCGGCGGCAGCATCGGGCGCGCGGGCGCATAGCAAAGCTCGGCCCTTCCGTCCGCCTGCATCCGGCCGTAAAGCTTAAAGAAAAAGCTCAAATCCAGCGGGCTTTGCTGCACAAAGCACTGCCGCTCGGGCAAAAGCAGCTTTTCGCACAATACCCGTGTGATCTCGGCGGGCGCCTCGCGGTAAAACTGGATGCGCACGGCCGCCAGCTTGCGGCGCTTTTTCAAAAGCTCCGTCATCACCTGCCGGTAATCCACATCCTGATCCATCATGCCTTCCCCTACGGTCAGGTCCGCATTGCGTGTCACGCGGAAAAGGCACTTTTTCTGGATGCTGTCGGCGGCAAATACCTGCCCCGCAAAATGTGCAATCAGCTCCTCGACAAGGCCGAAATGCAGCACACCGTCCTTTTTCAAAAAAATCAGGCGGTCAAATTGGCTGGAAATCGGGATGATGCCGAGACTGTGCTCATTTTTCCCTTTTAGGGAAACGCCGAGATACACTTCCTTGTTGCGCAAAAACGGAAACGGATGGCAGTTATCGATGATCTGCGGGCTGAGCACCGGAAACAGCTCGTTTTGGAAATACTTTTTCCAAAAACGCTCCTGCTCCTTATCCAAGTGGGAAAAATCCAGCTTACGATAGCCCTGCGCGGCCAGCGCTTCCAGCAGCTTCGCATAGGTTTTATCGCAGATTTCCTGCAATTCCGAAGTTTTGGGCATGATGGCAGAAAGCTGCTGCTCGGGCGTCAGATGCGTTTTGTTTTCCTGTTTGGCTTTTTTCTTATGCTGCACCAGCGTTTGATCGTACAAACTGCCCACACGCACCATAAAGAACTCATCGAGATTTGAGGCATAGATGGCAAGGAATTTCATCTGCTCGGCCAGCGGCACATTTTTGTCCTTGCCGAGCACCAGCACACGCTTGTCAAAATCGAGCCAGCTGAGTTCCCGGTTGATAAAGATGCTGTCGTCTTTCATCTTACGAATCCTCCTGCCTAATCCGTCCTGCCGCCCCTACCATAAAGGGACGGTAAACGCAAATGCGCAAACCAGAATCGCTGCGGCAAAGCAGAGGAACAAAAGCAGTAATATTCTGTCCTCGCGCCCCAGCCGCATTTTATGTTGTCTTTTCATGTTTTTTCAAAAATCCGTACAAAAATTCCGCTACTGCGCCCTCATCGGCCCCGATCTGCGTCACGGTATCGGCCGCCATCTGTACGCGGCCGGGCGCACCCGCCACGGCCACGGCATGCCCGGCCGCCGCCATACAGGCCAAATCCTCGGCACGGGCACCGATCGCAATCGTGTTTTCCATCGGCACACCGTACCGCTCGGCCAGCGCGCGCAGGCCGGACGCCTTCGAGATGCCCGCCGGCATAATCGCACAGCAAGCCGTATCGTCGCGCACCAAATCAATTTTTGTGCCCTGCATCAGCGTATCGCCGTAACGCTGCAGCGCGTCAATTTCGGCGGGCGCCCCCAAAAAGGCAACTTTTACCCACGGTTCGGGCACATCCTCGGGCTGCTCAAACACGCAGCCAAGCCGCTCACCCTGTAAATGCGCCTGTGTACAGGCGTTGGCGCGCACGATGCGCAGCGCGCCGTTTTCGATCTCAATCTCCACCCCGATATGCGGGAACTGCGCCATTATGCCGTGCACGGCATCCAGCGCCGGCATCCGCTCCAGCGCATGGCGCGCAAGACACTTATTTTGTGCAAAATCATACACGACGCTGCCGCCGCAGCACACGGCAGGCCCCGAAAGGGCCAGCCCGCCCAGCGCGTTGCGCGTGGATTCAGCCGTGCGGCCCGTCGCCACCGTAAATTTTCCGCCGTGCGCACAAAACAGGCGGATCATATCGCGGTTCACCTGTGGCATGCTGCCGTTTGCGGCAAGCAGCGTGTGATCCAGATCGCTGACGACCAGATAGCCGCCCAAAGCCTGCGTCATTCCCCATCCCTCCGCAGCGTTTTGATAAAATGCGTAAAATAATCCGGAAGCTCCGAATCAAACTCCAAATATTCTCCTGTAACAGGGTGCAGAAAGCCCAGCGTTTTGGCATGCAAGCACTGGCCGTGCAGGCTGGTGATACAGTTGTGCGGGCCGTAAACAGCATCCCCGGCAACCGAGTGCCCAATCGACGCCATATGCACCCGAATCTGGTGGGTGCGCCCGGTTTTTAGGCGGCAGGCAATCATTGTAAAGCCCTGGAACTTGTCAAGCGTAGAATACGCCGTATAGGCATACTTTGTGCCGGGCGTATCGGCCGGATAAACGGCCATCTTTTTGCGGTCTGTTTTGGAGCGGCCGATTGCCTTTTCGACAAAGCCCTCCTCCTCCGGCAGGCGCCCGTATACCACTGCATTGTACACGCGGCGGATACTGTGCACCGCCATTTGCTGCGAAAGCCCGATGTGCGTCACATCGTCCTTTGCCACCACCAAAAGGCCGCTCGTATCCTTATCGATACGGTGCACAATGCCCGGGCGGATCGCCCCGCCGATGCCGGACAGGCTGCCACGGCAATGGTACAGCAGCGCGTTGACAAGTGTGCCGTCCGGGTTGCCCGGCGCAGGATGCACCACCATCCCCTTGGGCTTATTTACCACCAACAGGTGTTCATCTTCGTATACGATCTCCAGCGGAATATCCTGTGGCACGGCCTCGATCGGCTTTGCATCCGGGATCTCCACTAAAATCGTATCGCCGGCTTTGAGCTTCCGGCTCTTTACGGCGTCCTCGCCGTTGCAGCGCACCTTCCCCTGTTCCAGCAGGTTTTGCAGTGCGCTGCGCGAAAGGCCCGTATCTTCCCCGGCCAAAAAGCGATCAATGCGGGCGCCGGCGCCTTCCGGCTCAACTTGAAATTCCAGCTGTTCCATATTCAGCGGTCAGCCGGATCGTCCGGGCCGCCCTGCGGCTTTTGCGCCGGATCTTGTGCCGCGGCTTTTTTGTGCTCGTCGTTTTCCTCAAGAAAGATGCACAAAATCAAAAGCGCCATGCCGACACAGACACAAATATCCGCAAAATTGAACACAGCAAAGTTCACAAATTGCAGCTCAATATAATCCACAACCTGCCCGTTCAGCACACGGTCCACAAGGTTGCCCAGCCCGCCGCTCAAAATCAGCACCAGCGTGATCTGCTTGAGCAGCTGGCCGCGGCATTTGGCAAACAGATAGTACGCCAGCGCCAAGAGCGCCGCGCCCGTTACCAAAATCAAAAAGGCCTGTTTGCCGCTTAGCAGGCTGAACGCCATGCCCTGATTCAGCACATAGCGCAGCTGCACAATGCCCGGCAAAAGCGGCATCGCACCAAGCGGCGCCAGCGCCGCGGTGGCCCATGCCTTGATGCCCTGATCGACAAAAAACAGCGCCGCAATGCCCAGAACTTCCAAAATCACAGTAATCATAATGTTGTCCCTTTACCCTGTATGACAAAAGGGCGGCACACCTGCGCAGATGCGTCGCCCCAGCCTTGTCAGCCTTCCACTTCCGCGGCGCAGCGCGCGCACAAAGTAGGATATTTTTCGTTTTTGCCCACGTCTGCCGTATATTTCCAGCAGCGTTCGCACTTTGCGCCCTCGGCGCGATAAACTTCGATGCCAAGGCCCTCGACGGCGCTTTCCGTGCCGCCCTTGCCCTCGGCCAGCTCTGCGCGCGAGACGATCATCAGATCGGCCAGCTCGTCCATCGGGATGGCGTTCAGCACCGCGAACGTATCGCCGGTGCAGTACAGCTTGATGCCGGCCTCAAGCGAAGCGCCGATTGTTTTATCGGCGCGCGCTTGCTCCAGCACTTTCTTCACTTCGTCGCGCACGGCCATAATCTTGGCCCACTTTGCTTCAAATGCCGCATCGGCCGTATATTTGCCCGCCTTCGGCATCTGCTCAAACACGACGTACTGCTGCATGCCCTTGCGCTTGGGCATATAGTCCCAGATCTCTTGGCTGGTAAAGCACAGGATCGGCGCGATGATTTTGTCGAGCGCAACCAAGATCTCATACATTGCCGTTTGGGCTGCCTTGCGGCCTGTGCCGCTTGTGCAGTACAGGCGATCTTTGATGACATCCAGATAGAAGTTCGAGAGATCAACTACGCAGAAATTGTATACCGCATGGTACACCTTGCTAAAGTTGTAAGCCTCATAGCCTTCTTCGGCTTCTGCCACCAGATGGTCCAGCGCCGCCAGCGCCCAGCGGTCGATCTCAAACAGCTGCTCTTCCGGCACCGCATCGGTATCGGGGTTAAAGCCATCGAGGTTGCCCAGAATAAAGCGCGCCGTGTTGCGCACCTTGCGGTACGCCTCGCTCAGCTGCTTAAAGATGTTTTTGCCGGCGCGCACATCGACGGTATAATCCGAGCTGGCCACCCAAAGGCGGATGATGTCGGCGCCGTAATCTTTCGTGATCTCGTCCGGCGACATCCCGTTGCCGGCGCTTTTGTGCATCTGCTTGCCCTGCTCGTCCACAACCCAGCCGTGGCACAGCACCCCTTTATACGGGGCCACGCCGCGCGCGGCAACGCTTGTCAACAGGCTCGACTGGAACCATCCGCGGAACTGATCGGCACCCTCCATATAGAGGTCTGCCGGCCAAGCCAGCTCGGGGCGCTCTTCCAGCACGGCCAGATGCGTCGAGCCGGAATCGAACCAGACATCCATGATGTCGGTATCCTTTTCCCAATCGGATGCGCCGCAGGCGCATTTTTCCGTCTTGGGCAGGATGTCGTTGGCCGCGTACTTGTACCATGCATCCGAGCCTTCCTTGCGGAACAGCTCGCTCACGGCCTTGATTGAGGCATCCGTGATATGGTATTTTCCGCACTTTTTGCAGTAGAACGCCGGGATTGGTACGCCCCACGTGCGCTGGCGGCTGATGCACCAATCGTTGCGGTCTCGCACCATGCCCTTCATGCGGTCATGGCCCCATTCGGGCATCCACTGCACCGTGTCGATGGCCTTGTATACCTCGTCGCGGAAGGCCGCAACCGAGCAGAACCATTGCTCCGTTGCGCGAAAGATGATCGGATGATGGCAGCGCCAGCAATGCGGATAGCTGTGGACGATGTGCTGTACGCCCATCACCGCGCCGCTTTCCTTCAGGTCCGCGAGGATCACTTTGTTTGCATCCCAAACCTTCAGGCCCTTGTATTTTCCGGCCTCCTCGGTCAGGTAGCCGCCGTCATCCACAGGCACCGTGATCGGAATCTGCGGATATTTCTGGCAGACGTTAAAGTCATCGACGCCGTGGCCGCCCGCTGTATGGACGCAGCCGGAGCCGCTTTCCAGCGTGACGTGATCGCCGAGAATGACCCAGCCCTGTTTGGGCAGGTAGACATGCTGATAGCGCATCAGCTCGAATTCGCTGCCGAGCACCGGCTCGCCAACCACTTCGTAATCGGTGATATGGCAGGCGTCCATGACGCTCTTGACAAGCTCGGTCGCCATGATATGGTATTCGCCGTTGATCTTGACGAAAGAGTATGCAAAGCTCGCATTCAGGCAGATTGCCTCGTTTGCGGGCAGGGTCCAGGTCGTCGTCGTCCAAATCAGGAAATAAGTTTTATCGGCGGGGATGTTATGCTTTGCCAGTACGCCGTTTGGGTCCTCAGTAACCTGAAAACGCACAAAGATGGAATCGCAGGCGTCGTCGGCATACTCAATCTCCGCCTCGGCCAAGGCCGTGCGGCATTCCGGGCACCAGTACACGGGCTTCATGCCCTTGTAGATATAGCCCTTCTTCGCCATCTCGCCAAAAATTTCGATCTGGCGCGCCTCAAATTCCGGCTTGAGCGTCAAATACGGGTGCTCGAAATCGCCGATCACGCCAAGGCGCTTGAACTGGTCGTTCATGATGCCGATATGCTCGGTGGCAAACTCATGGCAGATTTTGCGCAGCTCAAGCTTCGAGATGTCCTTTTTCTTTTCGCCGACGCTCGAAAGCGCCTTCAGCTCGATGGGCAGGCCATGCGTATCATAGCCGGGCACATACGGCGCCTGAAATCCGCTCATATTCTTATAGCGGATAATCATATCCTTGATGATTTTATTCATGGCGGTGCCCATGTGGATATTTCCGTTTGCATACGGGGGGCCGTCGTGCAGCACAAACTTCGGTTTCCCGGCGTTGTGCCGAATCAGTTCGTTATACAGATCATTCTTTTCCCAGTTCTCCAGCATGACGGGTTCCTTTTTCGGCAGCCCGGCGCGCATCTCGAACTCTGTTTTCGGCAGATGGATTGTCTGATCGAATTGAGATGGGGTTTTAGCCAATGGTTCCACACTCCTTAGTATCTTCTGTCCGCGCATACTTTTCCGTATGCGCTCTATCGGCAAAAAAGCGCGCCCCACGCACACCGAGGCCCGCTTTTTCTGCTTGCACAATCTTTAATCGCTGAACGAAATGCCGCGGAAGGAATCCGGCTTTGCTTCCGGCTTTTCTTCTTCCGGGATGCTTTCCTGCAGCGATTGGCCAAAGACATTTTCTTCCTCGGCGGGTGCCTGCTGTTCCGGGGCCTGCTGCGGGGCAAGGTCTTTTTCATCCTGCTCCCAGAAGCCGACATCCTTTGCAGGCTCTTCCACTTCCGGCTCGGCGGCCGGCGCGGCGGGCACAATTTCCTCGGCCGGCATTTCCGGCTCGGCCGCAGGCTGCTGCGGTTCCGGCGCCTCTGCTTTTTGCGCGGGCTGCTCGGCTTCTTCCGGCGCAGTATCCGGCAAAGTGCTGAGCGATTCAATATGGGCCTTATATAAGCTCAGCACGTTCGATTTGAACTGGGCAACTTCGCTTTTGATGCGCTCCAGCTCAATCTTCTGCTCGTCGGTTTTGCTCTCGGCGGCACGGGTAATATCATCGGCCCGGATGCTGGCCTCACGCACAAGGGCATCTGCCTTCTGCTTTGCCTCGCGGATAACGTTTTCGCCCATGCGCTGCGCGTTCAGCAGCGCGGCCTTCAGCGCATCCTCGTAGGAGACATAGCCCTCAAGCTTTTTGTCCAGCTCGGCGGCTTTTGCCCGCAAAGCCTCATTGTTCTTTGTCAGCTCGGAAATACGGGCCTCGTCCTGCTCCAGCTGTGCGGCGGCCTTTTCCAAAAACTGGTCCACCTGCTCCACGGAATAGCCCCGCATTGCCTTGTCAAAGGTAATCGTGTTTACATCATGCGCCGTAACCATGCCAATCCCTCCGTATCCAAAATCCATTCAAAATTGAAAGTACGAAATGATATATCGGTCCTTTTTGCTTTTCCCGGGCAGATCCGTCAGCTGAAAGCGCCCTTTGCCGCGTACCGTAAACAAATCCTGCCGATACACCGGCGCATGCGCGCTTGTGGCCGCCACATGGTTGATCTCCACACGGCCTGCCGTAATCAGTTCCGCGGCCTGCCCGCGGCTGCAGTGCAGCATCGCTGCCAACACAGCGTCCAGCCGTAAAGAGGATACCGTCGCCGTTTGGGCTTTGTGCTCTGCCTGCGGAAAATCCGGCACCGCCGATTGTTCGGCCTGCTCGCAGTGCACCGTGATATTGCCCACGCGCAGAAGCTCCGAGAGAATCACGCCCGCCGCGGTTTTAGTGGCAAAAACCCAAACCGTGCCCTGCTCTTCCGGGTCGGGCACGATGTCGCCCAGTGCCTCACGCTTAAGCTCCAATCCCATCAGGCTGCCGAGATAATCTTTATGCTGCGGCGCCGCGGCCCCCGCCACAAGGCGGCAGGCAATGCGCACGGCGCAGATCGTGGGCGCAGGCGCACAGCCCTTTGGCTCAATACACAGCACCCGGCGCTCGGCCCCGGGCCAGCCGCCGTCAAACCGCCAGCAATCGCAGCCGGCCTTATGCATGGCGGCCTCGGCCAAAATTTGCTCGCGGTCGCTCAAAAAGCCGGAATAGCGCGGGATGCCGCGCTGTAATGCGATGCGGGCCAAATCCTCCGCATGGCGCAGTAAAATGCGCTCCTCATCATTTTGCGGCGGCACAAAGCCGCGCACATCATCTTTTTCAGAAGAAGGCACCGTTGCTCTCCAGTTCATCTAAAAGGTCGCCCATAATGTCGACATTATAGGGGGTAATAATAAAGGTGCTGTTGGCAACGCGCTTGATCTGGCCATTATTTGCATAGGCCACGCCGGACAAAAAGTCGACCAGACGGCGGGAAACCTCTTTGTTGGTCGATTCAAGGTTCAGCACAACGGTGCGCTTGCTGTTCAGGTGGTCGGCGATCGTGCTCGCATCTTCAAAGCGTTCCGGCTTCACCAAGACGACCTTCAGCTGGGTTGTGGCGTTGATATTGACAACCTTGTTGCTGCGCTTGCCGGAATCGCGAACCGGCTTGTCCTCAAAATCATCGTCGTCATCCTTGGCGGCGCTGTTGTTATTTACCATTTCCGGGCCGTCGATGTAATAATCGTCCTCGTCTTCCTCATCGTCGGCGCCAAAAATATCCTTAAACTTATCCACAAAAGACATCTGTGATAACCCCTTTCTGCTCTGTGGCCCGAAAAGCCGGGCACCGGCCCATTTCATAACATTATAATATTATCTGATATTTTATATCGGATGTCAATAAAGCTGGCTTATAAAAGTTTCCCATCGTAAAGATTCGTCCCCGCGACGATTACTTCGTCATACAGACGCACCTCATTGCCCGTGCCGAGCGCGCCGTCCGGCGCAATCAAAATGTACTCGCCTTTCGGGTCCTGATACAGTATCTCAATGCGGCGAAAACGCGCCAAATTTCCGTATTTCACATAGACGCCCGTGACGAAATCGCTGTCCTGTGCGGCCGCGCCGCCCGAAGAAGCGCTCGAGGCAGGCGCAGAAGAGGCCGCTGCCTGCGAAGATGCGCTGCTTTCGGCCGGTGAAGATACGCTGCCGGAAGCCGCGCTTTCCGAAACGGCCGATTCTGCGGGCATATCCTCCTGCCGAACAAGATGGATGGCAGAGGTGCTGATGCGCAGGCCGTCGTAATTGGTGAAATCAATCTGGGCCGTCTCCTGCCCAAGCTTGAGCACGTCTGCGCTGATGTATTCGCACTGCAAAACAAACTTTGCCATGCCGCTGGTGTCGTCCGTTTCGACGCTGACAACCGTGGCAGGCAGCTTTGTTTCCGCTTTGCCGGGGAAGCTCACCGTCACCGATTTTACGCCGGCAAACTTTTCCGCCTGTGCAGCCGTGCATACGCCGCAAAACTGCCATGTATAGCTGGGCACGATCATCCCGGCAAGGCCGTCCTTGCCGGCCAGCGCGCCCGTCTGCAAAAGGCTTGTAAGGTCGCCCGCGCTCATGGCAAGTACATCGGCAGGGGCCGTGTTTAAGATCTGGCAGGAAGCGCTGCTGACAAAATAGCCGCCCGCCGGCGCCGTAACAGCCGCAAGCGCCGAAAGCTGCCCGGCCATGCTGTCACGCTGCGCGGCAAGGTCCGCAATCTGGGCCGAGAAATCTTTTGCCTCGCCGGTGGTGATCTGGAGCTTGTTCTGCGCCAGCAGATAATCTTCTCGCGTCGCGGCAAGCTCGGCCGTTTTATGCCGGTCAACGCCTTCCAGCAGATCGTAAATCGCTGTGCTGCGCGCAGTAATCAAAACATCCACCTGCGTAGAAGAAGTGTTCTGCGATTTTTGCAGCAGCGCGATCTGTGCGTCCAGCGCATCCAGCTGGGTGCGTACGCCGGCCTGGCTGTCGTCGGTATATACTTCGGCCAGCTGTGTGCCGGCCGAAACACGCTCGCCGTCCGCGACAAGATAGCCGAGGTTTCCGCCGCCCTCTACGGGCGTTTCATCAAACAGCACAAGGCCGTCCGCTTCCATGCTGTCGGACATGGAATAGCGGATGGCCGTTTCATATTCGTAGGTATCGCGCGTAATGTGATACAGCTGGAGCGCCACATACGCGGCGGGCACCAGTAGGCAGAGCAGCACGATCTTGCCCAGCGGAAAATGCCGCCGGCGGCCGTTTTCTCTGCTCATTGCGCACTCGCTCCTTTCCAAAAATCCTGTGCCTTGGCCAAGGCCTCCTCTGCAAGACCGGGCGCGCCCGCGTCCAGCCAAACGATCTCTTTCATGCGGCGAAACCACGTCAGCTGGCGCTTCGCATAATTGCGAGAGGCCTGTTTCAGCTTTTCGACGCAGGGGGCCAAGCCTTCTTCGCCGGCAAAATACGGAAAAAGCTCTTTATAGCCGATCGCCTGTGCCGCCGTGCGAAAGGTTTCTCGGTTTTGGAACACAAATTCGGCCTCCCGCAAAAGGCCAGCGGCCAGCATCGCGTCCACACGGCGGTCGATCTTTTCATACAGCACGGCGCGCACGGGATAATCGAGGCCGAAAATCAGCGCACGATAAGGCGGCTCGTCGGGCAGGGATTCTTTTTTTTGTTCGGTTATGGTGCGGCCCGTGGCGCGGTAATGCTCCAAGGCGCGCAGCACCCGCACCGTATTGTGCGGATGTGTGGCCGCGGCTGCGGCCGGGTCGACGGCGGCCAGCTCCTGATACATTTGCTCCGGCCCGCGGGCGGCCAGCTCGTCCGCAAGGGCCGTGCGCAGCGCCGAATCGGCCTTATCGGGCGCAAAGCGGACGCCCCGCAGAAAGCTTTCGAGATAAAGCCCTGTGCCGCCCGCCACAATGGGCAAATGCCCTTTGGCGGCAATTTCCTGCGCAGCCGCGGTGGCCATCGCCGTAAAATCGGCCACGCTGTAAGGTACTTCCGGCGAAAGGATGTCGATGCCGTAATGCGGGATACCGTGCCGTTCTGCGGGCGTTGCCTTCGCCGTGCCCACGGTAAGGCCGCGGTATACCTGCATGGAATCGGCGCTGATGATCTCGCCGCCCAGACGTTCGGCCAAAAAAACGCTTAGCGCGGTTTTGCCCGTCGCCGTGGGGCCGGCCACGGCCAGAATCGCCGGCTTAGACGATGCGTCCAAACTGTTTTTCCAGCTCCTTCCGCGTCAATTTCAATACGCAGGGGCGCCCGTGCGGGCAAAACGGCGGCACCGCGCCGGACAAAATTTGCTCTGCCAAGGCGATCAGCTGTACCGGATCGGTGCGGTCGCCGGCCTTGATCGCGGCACGGCAGGCAATGGAATGCAGCACCCACTCGGTTTTTTCGCTCAAAGCGTCGCGGCTGCCCTTTGCCAGCTTCGCGGCCAACTCCACCGTCAGGCTTTCAATGTCGTCCGGCTCTACATCGCACGGCACCTGCCGTACTGCAACGGTATTGCCGCCGAAATCGTCCGCCTCAAAGCCGGAAGCGCACAGCAGCTCGGCATTATCCAGCACAGCCTGTTTTTCCTCTGCCGTCAGTTCGACGGCAACGGGCGCCAGCAACATCTGCCCGGCCACATCGCCGTAGTGTTTTGCCAGCTGCTCATATAAAATGCGCTCGTGTGCGGCATGCTTGTCGATCAGGCAAACTTCATCCTCGCCGCGCTGGGCTACAATGTAGGTGCGGAACAATTCGCCCACATACTGCAAAGGCTCCGTCTGCGGCTCATCCAAAAAGGTAGTCTGCTGGGTGCCAAGCTCATTCGAGAATTCCGGCTCGGTATCCGTGACATCGCCTGTGCCCGGCATGGCTGCGGAATTCTCCGTTATATCGCCCGGCACGGCCGTAAAAATATTAGTTTTGTCCGCCTTCTGTGCCGAATCTTCGGGCACAGCCGCTTGGCCCTTCCCCTTGTATGCGCCGAAAAGCGCCTGCTGCGGGGCGGCTTCGTCTGCGCCGGGCAAAATATCCAGCCCGCGCTCGTCGGCGGCCGCCGTGCGGAAAGCCGTGGGCGCACAGGCTGGGCTGTGCATGGTCAGGCGCGTATCCGGCCCAAGCGCCGCGGGCGCGTTTTCTTCCGTTAAAATGTCCTCGTCCGAGATGCCGTGTTTCAGTGCCCCCGGCTCCGACTGCGCCGGAACCACGGCAGAAAGCCCTGTATGGTATTCTTGCTTTACAGCATCTTGTGCTGCTTGTTCGGCCGGGCTTTCGGCTTTGCCTGCGCCATCCTGTGCCCCATCGGCCGCAACGGCGTTTTCGCCTTTTCCCGGGAAAGAAAACAGGCATTCGCCGCTGCCGGGCTGCGCCAGCGCCAGCTTGACGGCGTGATATACGGCGTCGAACACATCGTTTTCCCGGGCAAAGCGCACCTCGGTTTTGGCCGGATGCACGTTCACGTCCACAAGCTCTGCAGGCATGGAAATCATCAGGATGCCGCCCGGAAACTTTCCCTGCATGGCCGTGCCCTTAAAGGCGGTTTCCATTGCCGCCATAATCGTGCGGTTTTTGATATAACGGCCGTTGATATAAAACAGCTGCATACCGCGGCTGGCGCGACAGCCCTTCGGCGGTGTCACCAGCCCACACACATGATAATTTCCGCTGGTATCGTCCACAGCCAGTAGGCCGCGGGCAAACTCTCGGCCCAAAACGGCATAGGCGGCGCTCATCAGTTTGCCGTCGCCGGGGGCCACATACTGCACTTTGCCCTCGCGGACAAATTTGAAGCTGATCTCGGGGTGGCTCAGCGCCGCGTGGTTCACAACGTCCGCGACAAACGTCCCCTCGCTCGAATCCTTTTTCAAAAACTTCATGCGCGCCGGCGTATTGTAAAACAAATCCCGTACACGGATGGTTGTGCCCGTACCGCGGGCGCCCGTTTCTATGCTGCATGTTTCCCCGCCCTCGATGCGATAATCGCACGCGAACTCTTCGTCGGCCGTCTTGGTCAGTACTTCTACTTTTGCTACGCTGGCGATCGAGGCCAACGCCTCGCCACGGAAGCCGAGCGTATGGATATGGTCAAGGTCCTCTGCCGTGGCGATCTTGCTCGTGGCGTGGCGGATAAATGCTTTGTCAATCTGGTCGGTGTCGATGCCGCAGCCGTCGTCGCTGATTTCCAGAAAGCGCACCCCGCCATTTTCGATCGTGACGGTGATTTGCCCGGCCCCTGCGTCAATCGCGTTCTCCAAAAGCTCCTTCACGGCAGAGGCCGGCCGCTCCACAACCTCGCCGGCGGCGATCAGTTCCGCCGTATGCTTGTCCAGAACATGAATTTCCGCCATCCTGCTTTTCCTCCTGCCCTTCGTGCGCTCCGCGCCGTGCGCGGCAAGCCCTTAACGAAAGCGCCAAATCGTGCACCGTGTATGTTTATCGAGCAAAATGCCCCGCCGCTGCGGCCTTCTTTTTACGTTGTCTTTCCTTGCTTACCCGGAAATCGAGCCTTTCAGCGTCTTTTTTAGCTCATACAAAAAGCCCAGCGCCTCAATAGGCGTCATCGTATCCATATTGGTTTTTTCCAGATTTTCCAGCAGCTCGGCGGGGATAGCGGGCGAAGCATATTCTTCCACCGCATCAAAATCAAGCTGCTCGACCTTGTGTGCGTCGGGCGCGTTGGCTTCCAATACTTTCAAGATCTGCCGGGCGCGTTTTGTCACGCTGCCGGGCAGGCCGGCCAACTTTGCCACTTCGATGCCATAGCTGTCATCGGCGGGGCCGGGTACAATTTTGCGCAGAAAAGTAATGTCCTCGCCGCGCTTTTTTACCGCAATATTGTAGTTTTTCACGCCGTTCATCGTGTTTTCCAAATCGGTCAGCTCATGATAGTGCGTGGCAAACAGCGTTTTGCAGCCAAGCCCCTGCCCTTTTTCGCAGATGTGCTCCACAACGGCGCGCGCAATGCTCATACCGTCAAACGTCGAGGTGCCGCGGCCAATCTCATCCAGCACGACAAGGCTTTTCGGCGTCGCCGATTTCAGGATTTCCGCCACTTCCGTCATCTCGACCATAAAGGTAGATTGGCCCGCGGCCAAATCGTCCGAAGCGCCCACGCGCGTAAAGATGGCGTCCACAATGCCGACATGGCATTCTTTAGCCGGCACAAAGCTGCCGATCTGCGCCATCAGCGCAATCAACGCGTTTTGGCGCATATAGGTCGATTTTCCGGCCATATTCGGGCCGGTGATGATAAGGCAGCGGTTTTCGTTTTCATCCAGCAGCGTATCATTCGGCACAAAAAGGCTGCCGGCCAATACCTGCTCGACAACAGGGTGCCGCCCGTCCACGATTTTCAGCTCGCCGGAATCGTCCACCGCAGGGCGGCAGTAGTTGTTATCGACGGCCACCTGCGCCAGCGCTGTCAGTACATCCAGCCGCGCCACAGCGGCGGCGGTATCCTGGATGCGCCCCAGCTGATCGGAGATGATTTGCAGCAGCTCGTTAAAAAGCTGCCGTTCCAATACAATTAAGCGCTCGTGTGCGCCGAGGATCTTGCTTTCCAGCTCTTTCAGCTCCTGCGTAATATAGCGCTCGCCGGTTGTCAGCGTCTGCTTGCGGATGTACGTTTCGGGCACCTGCGCTTTGTACGAGTTGCTGACCTCGATGTAATAGCCAAACACATGGTTATAGCCAACTTTCAGCTTGGGGATGCCGGTTTCTTCGCGCATACGGGTTTCCAGCTCGGCCAATACGCCCTTGGAATTGTCGCGCAGGCTGCGCAGCTCGTCCACTTCAACGTTATAGCCGGCCAAAATCACGCCGCCGTCTTTCAAGGTAGAAGGCGCCTCCGGGCTGACGCAGGCATAAATTTTATCGCGGATGTCCGTCAGCGGGTCGATTTCGGCGGCAAGCTCCTCAAGCTCCGGGCAGCCGCAGCCCGCGATTTTCTCTTTCAAATGGGGCAGATGATCGCAGGTTTGGGCCAGCGCATAAATTTCTTTCGGCGTTGCCGAGCCGTATACCGCGCGCGTCATCAGGCGCTCAATATCAAAAATATAGCGAAGCGTATCGGCAAGGTCGCCGCGCATCACGGTTTCTTCATACAGCTTCTGCACGGCGTTCAGGCGCGCATTGATGCGTTCGGCCGAAACAAGCGGCTGCTCGATCCAGCTGCGCAGCAGGCGCTTGCCCATCGCCGTCTGGGTCTTATCCAATACCCACAAAAGTGTGCCGCGCTTTTCGCGGCCGCGCAGCGTTTCCGTCAGCTCCAAATTTGCGCGCGTAACGGGCGAAAGCCGCATAAACTGCGCCTCGCTGTAGTTTTCGACGGTTTTTAGGCGCTCCACGCCCTTTTTCTGTGTGTCGTGCAGGTATTGCAGCAGCGCGCCCATCGCGTAGCGCACAAGGCCGTCCGGCGCAATGTCGACCTTGCCGGCCCAATCGCGCCCGAACTGATCTTCCAGCTCTGTCTGGATCAGGCCCGGCGTATAGCGCTCGTCCTCCATCAGCTCGACCGAACAGGACAAATGCTTTTTCACATAAGCCGTCACGGTACGCGCATCCAGCACGTTTTCGTTGATTAAAAGCTCGCTCGGGCGATAGCGGCAAAGCTCTGTCAAGATGGCGTCGGCAATGGTATCGCTTGCAAGCTCGGTGGCGTGGGCCGTGCCCGTGGAAATATCGGCAAAGCACACGCCCGCCTTTTTCCCTTTTAAGTATACGCTGCAAAGATAGTTGTTTTTGTCGTCTTGCAGCATGCTGCTCTCGATCACGGTGCCAGGCGTTACAACACGGATGATGTCGCGCTTAACGAGGCCTTTTGCCAAGGTCGGGTCTTCCATCTGCTCGCAGATGGCAACCTTGTACCCCTTGGCGATCAGGCGCGCCATATAAACTTCGTAGCTGTGAAACGGCACACCGCACATCGGCGCGCGCTCTTCTTGGCCGCACTGCTTGCCCGTCAGTGTTAAGTCCAGCTCACGCGAGGCTGTCAGCGCGTCGTCGTAGAACATCTCGTAAAAATCGCCGATGCGGTAGAATAAGATCTCGTCCTTATGCTGGTTTTTGATCTCAAAATACTGCTGCATCATGGGGGAAAAATCCGCCATGAGAATCACCCGCCTGTTCTTCTGCGTTTTGGATGTGGTTTGGGCTTTATGCCGCGGTTTCACGCATTAAGGCAAAAAGCGCACGGCCTTTTCGGCCGGCGCCTTCTGCCAAACGATGCGCTCGGAAAAATGTTTAGTGGCAACCGCCGCACGTAGAGCAGCTGCCGGTGCACTGGCTGCTCGGCTCCTCGACGGTCATCGGGTCGCCGCCGTTCATCGCGGTATTGATGATGGCATCAATATAGTTCACCATCGCCTCGGCCTCTTTTTTGGCCTCATTATAGGCCACCATGCCCGGGTGTGCGATGATTGCGCTGTACAGCGTGTTCACTTTTTCGTTCAGCTCGGCCACACGGGCCTCGTTGCGCTCGGTTTTGCCGATCTCATTGTTTAAGTCCATGCGCGCCAGATTGAATTCGCCGATCTGGTCCTGCAGCTTCTTGTCGGCATCCATCGCCTTGCGGGCAGAATCGAGCGTAAGATAGCGCGCGTCCGTTTGAAGCGCCGCCGCGGCGCGCTTAAAAAGGTCAATGCAATCCATATTTTTTCTCCTTTTTGTTGGGTGTTTCTTTTTGATATATGGCGAAAAGAAAGGCGAAAACCCGCCTTATGCTTCTTTGCACTGCCCAAGCAGCACGGTGGCCCGTGCGCCCGTCAGTTCGATTTCGGCATAGCTGCCAATTTTGCTTTCGTCGGCCAAAAATTCCACGGTAAGGTTATTGTCCAGCCGGCCCGAAAGGGTGCCCTCTTCACGGCCGTAGCCTTCGACAAGGACACGTACCGTCTTTCCCACCAGCTCGGCCGTCTTTTCGATGGCGATCGCATCCTGCGTATCCAAAAGGCGCTGCATGCGGTCGGTTTTCTCCTTGCGGGGCGTCGGGTCAGGCAAAAGGGCGGCTTTGGTGCCCTCGCGCTTGGAATAGATAAAGGTGAACAGCTGCATATAGCCGACAGTTTTTACAAGCGCAAGCGTCGCGGCAAAATCTTCTTCGGTTTCGCCGGGAAATCCCACAATAATGTCGCTTGAAAACGTGATGCCGGGCACACGCTGCCGCGCATAATCAATCAGCGCAAGATACTGCTCGACGTTATAATGGCGGTTCATGGCGGCCAAAAGCCGATCCGAACCGCTTTGCACGGGCAGGTGCAGATGCTTGCACAGATGCGGCTCGGCGGCGATCGTATCGATCAGCTTGCGGCTGGCATCCTTGGGGTGGCTTGTCATAAAGCGAACCCGATAATCGCCCGGCACCGTGCACAGCAAATGCAGCAGGTCGGAAAAATCCATGCCTTCTTCCAAGCCCTTACCGTAGCTGTTTACGTTTTGACCCAAAAGCGTGATTTCCTTGTAGCCCGCGGCCACAAGGCCCTTAAACTCCGCCAGAATATCGGCCGGGCGGCGGCTTTTTTCGCGCCCGCGCACATACGGCACGATGCAGTAGGTGCAGAAATTGTCGCAGCCGTACATGATTGGCAGCCATGCGCGGAAATCACTTTCGCGCCGCACCGGGATGTGCTCAACAATCACCGGGCGCTGGGCCGGCGCAAGCAAGATGCGTTTTTTGCCCTCCAGCTTTTGGCTCAAAAGCTGCGGCAGCGTATCAATGCCGTCTACGCCAAAAACAAGATCGACATAAGGGTAGCTTTTCCGAAGTTTGTCCACAATATGCTGCTGGTTTGCCATACAGCCGCACAAACCGATAATCAGCCCCGGCTTTTTCTCTTTCAACGCTTTGAGCGCGCCCACATTGCCGAACACACGCTGCTCGGCATGCTCGCGCACAGCACAGGTATTATACAAAATGAGGTCGGCATCCTCCGGCCTATCACACAGGCCGTAACCAATATCGCACAAAACCCCTTTGATGCGTTCGCCGTCCGAAACGTTTTGTTGGCAGCCGAAGCTGTGGATGTACGCCATCGGCGGCGCCGCATATACTTCGGCAACAAGCTTTTCCGCCGCGGGGTCATGCTGAAAATCCAAGAATTCCAAAAGGCTCTCCTTCTGCCGCGGCGCTCCATTTTGTAGCCCAAAGCGGCGGCTATCACTATACATGGTAGATTATACACGAACGCCCCTGCTCTGGCAAGCTGTCGGCGCAGTTTTCGGCATAAAAAACAGCCCGGCAGAACGCTGCCGGGCTGCAAGCCGCAAAATCAGTTGCTCGATTTGCCGCGGCATTTGCCGCATACGCCGAACAATGTAAGCGAATAATCTTCGATTTTTCCGGCGCCCGCCTCAATGATCTGCAGCAGGGCCGCATCGTCAAGCTCTACGTCCGTCACGCTGCCGCAGCAGGTGCAGTACATATGGCTGTGCTCCCGCAAGGTATGATCGAAGCGATCCGCATGGCCGGGAACCGAGACGCGGCGGATGCGTTTCGCATCCGCCAAAACGTTCAGGTTTCGATATACGGTACCAAGGCTCAGCCCCGGGCTTTCTCTGCTTGCAATTTCGTAGATTTCTTCCGCCGTCGGGTGATCGTCCAGCGCGGCCACTTTTTTCAGCACAAGTTCCCTTTGCCGAGAATAACGCATTGCGTTTTCTCCTTTCTTTTCCATTTTGTTCTTTTGGCAAACTCAGGCAAATAGAAGCGATAATCGTTCCTATGATCTCTTGTTCGATTTTTATCATAGTGGATTTCTATCGTTTTGTCAATCATTCTTTCTTAAAATTTCATTCTTTTTTAATTTTTTCCCAGTAAATTTTGGCCGCTTGCTCGTTTTTATTGTCTCCGTATTGATAATATGTCGTTCCCGCCAGGACATCCGGCAGATATTGCTGCTTGACCCAGTGGTTTTGATAGGCCTGCGCGTATTTATAATTTTGGCCTTTTACCTCGGCGTCCTCGCCGTCAAAATGCTTATTTTGCAGTTGGCGCGGCACAGGCCCGGTGCGCCCAGCCTGTACATCGGCCAACGCGGCGTCAATCGAAGCTTCGCCGCTGTTGGATTTCGGGCTTGTCGCAACCAAAATCACTGCATCCGCCAGCGGCAGACGCGCTTCCGGCAGGCCCAGCATTGTAGCGGCATCTACCGCCGCCTTTGCAATCGGGATAATCTGCGGATACGCCAGCCCCACATCTTCACAGGCACAGGCCATCAGGCGGCGGCAGGCGGAGACAAGATCCCCTGCCTCTAAAAGGCGCGCCAGATAGTGCAGCGCAGCGTCCGGGTCGCTTCCGCGCATAGATTTCTGATAGGCCGAAACGATGTCGTAGTGTTCGTCGCCGTCCTTATCATAGCGCATGGCGGTGCGCTTGGTTACCTGCTGAATCATTTCCAGCGTGATATGCTTAGCATTCTCCTGTACTTCGGCGGCCGTCACGGCAAATTCAAGGCTGCCCAGCGCTTTGCGCATATCCCCGCCCGCGCTGGCCGCCAGATAGGTAAGCGCCTCCGGCGCAAGCTCCACAGGGCAGCCGTCCTCCTCGGAAAGCCGGCCCGCGGCGTTTCGGATGCCCATTTCTATATCCGCTTCGGTCAGGCTCTTGAACTCAAACACGGTGCAGCGTGAAAGCAGCGCATTATAAATATAAAAGTAAGGGTTTTCTGTGGTCGAGGCGATCAGCGTCACCGTGCCGTTTTCGATACACTCCAGCAGGCTTTGCTGCTGCTTTTTGTTCAGATACTGGATCTCGTCGAGATACAAAAGAATCCCGCCCGAAGCCGAAAACGTACCGATGTCGGCCAGCACGGCCTTGATGTCGCCTGTGCCGCAGGAAGTGCCGTTCAATTTATGCAGCGTCATGCCACTGTTTTCGGCGATAATACGCGCCACCGTTGTTTTTCCGACGCCGGAAGGCCCGTAAAAAATCATATTCGGGATTTTTCCGCTGTCCACGGTGCGGCGGAACACCTTGCCCTCGCCCAGCAGATGCTGCTGGCCGCAGACATCTGCCAAGGTTTTCGGGCGCAGGCGCTGTGCAAGGGGTTCGTTCATACTGTTTCCCTCCGGCTGTAAGATTTTCGCTGATAGCTCGTATTATAAGGCAAGCGGCCCGGGCAGGCAAGTTTTTCTTATCGGGGCAGTGCTTTCTTTGCCGCAAAACAGAAGTTTATGCTATAATGGGCAAAATCGGGCAGCCCGCAGGGGCCGTGGCCTGATTCGCCAAACGGCAGAAAACCGGCCGGCGCGTTTGCCGCCGGGCAGAGGAAGTGCAGTATGAAAAATTTAAGCAGGCTCCGCGAAGGAGACCCCGCAAAAAAGCAGCTTGCGTGTGAAGTGATTCGCCGCCTGAAGGCCGCCTATCCGGACGCCGCGTGTACGCTGGATTATGCCCATGCATGGCAGCTGCTCGTCAGCGTAAGGCTGGCCGCCCAGTGCACGGATGCGCGCGTCAATATTGTGGTGGAAAAGCTGTTTGCGCAATATCCCGACGTGGCCGCTTTAGCGGCCGCCGAGCCGGCCGAGATCGAGGCGATCGTCCGGCCCTGCGGGCTTGGCCCTTCAAAAGCGCGGGATATTTCTGCCTGCATGCGCACCTTGCGCGATCAGTATCAATGTCAGGTGCCCACCACATTTGAGCAGCTGCTTGCGCTGCCCGGCGTCGGGCGCAAAAGCGCCAACTTAATCATGGGCGATGTGTTCGGCCAGCCTGCTATTGTGACGGATACCCACTGCATCCGCCTTTGCAATCGCATCGGCCTTGTGGACGAGCTCAAGGAGCCGCAGAAGGTGGAAATGGCGCTGTGGAAGATCATCCCGCCCGAAGAAGGCAGCGAGCTATGCCATCGCTTTGTGCTCCACGGGCGCGCCGTATGCATCGCCCGCCACGCCGAATGCGAAAAGTGCTGCCTTGCGGATATTTGCCGCACAGCCCGGCAAAACGCAGCAGAAAAATCGGAGATCGGTTGATTTTTTCGGCAGGCGGCGCTAAAATAAGTTTCAGGAGTTTGCCGTGCCGGCAAAGGCAGGCGGCGCTCTTTGAAAAATAATTGTAATATAAAATAAAGGAGACCTACATTATGCATTTTATTGTGAGCTTGATTCTGGGCGCACTGGCCGGCTTTATCGCCGGAAAAATCATGGACAGCAAAGGCGGCCTGCTTCGCAATATCCTGCTCGGCATCGTGGGCGGTGCGATCGGCGGCGCCATTCTGGGCCTGTTCGGCATGGGCGCGACAAACTGGATCGGCAGCGTGATCGTTTCGATCCTCGGCGCCTGCCTCGTAATTTGGGTCGGGCGCAAAGTTTTCCATTGACACGAAACGGGTTTCCCGTTTTGCTTTCCCTGTTGAGGAGCAGCTGAGAGGCAGCTGCTCCTTTTTTGTTGCCTGCCGTCGTTTTTCTTTTTTCGGCTTGCGCCGCTTGACAAATGCCGCGCGCCGCGTATACTGAAACACGGACATAAAAACAGGGGCGCTGGGAGTTCTTCCCGGCTGAGATTGAGGCAAATTGCAGCCTCAGGTCGCCTTGAACCTGATCCGGGTAATGCCGGCGTAGGAAGTTTGCGGTATTTTCTCATACAACAAACGGACGGTCACGCCTGCATGCCAACTTCGCATGCAGGCGTTTTCTTTTTTCTTGTTTTTATGTTACGCAAAACAGGAAAGGAACTGTACCCATGAACCAAACCAACTCGAAAACCCGTATCCTTGTGGAGGGCGCGCTGATGGTCGCCCTTGCCACCGTGCTCAGCTACATCAAAATCTTTGAACTGCCGCAGGGCGGCACCATTTCGCTCGAGATGATCCCGCTGTTTATCATGTGCTTCCGCCACGGAACGAAATGGGGCCTCTTCACCGGCTTTGTCCACGGCTTCATCCAGATGATCCTCGGCTTCTCCAATGTGCTGTACTGCAAAACGCTGGTGGCGCAGATCGGCTGCGTACTGCTCGATTATCTTGTAGCCTTCACAGTGCTTGGGCTGGCGTTCCAGTTTGCCAAGCTGTTCGGCGGCCGCACAGTCGCAGGCGCGGCGTTCGGCACGTTTGCGGCATGTTTTCTGCGCTTCCTCTGCCACTTTATCAGCGGTATGTGGCTTTGGGGCGAATATGCAGGCGGACAAGCTGTATGGCTTTACAGCGCAGTATACAACGGCAGCTATATGCTCGTAGATACCGTGATCTGCATGCTGTGCATGGCGCTGCTGATGAAGGCCGCGCCGAAATTGTTTGCCCAGCAGTAAAGCGCTGCATTTTTCCAAATCCTCGTATGCGGGCGGGTGGCTTTTTTACAGCCGCCCGCCCGCTTTTTGCGCTTGGCGCTGTTTTTAGGGCAAAATGATTTGCTTTCCCTGCGGCACTTCTATATAATAAAGGGCTGAGGGGCCCCGGCAGTTACCGGGGCGGTGAAAAGGAAAATCGGAAAAGGAGCTGCAGCGAATGTACAAGATTCTTGAGAAGACTGCGCTGAACCCAACGGTAACGGAAATGCTGATCGAAGCGCCGCTGATTGCCAAAAAGGCGATGCCGGGCCAGTTCATCATTGTGCGCCCGCTTGCCGACAGTGAGCGTATCCCGCTAACGATCGCCGGCTATGACCGCGTAAAGGGCACAGTAAAAATCATTTTTCAAATCGTGGGCGGTACCACGATGGAGCTGAACGCTTTGCGCGCCGGCGACAGCGTCCATGATTTTGTCGGCCCGCTGGGCCGCGCCACCGAAGTGGAAGGCTTCAAAAAGGTGTGTGTTATCGGCGGCGGCGTGGGCTGTGCCATCGCGCTGCCAATCGCCGAGGAGCTGCATGCCCGCGGCTGTATCGTACATAGCGTCGTGGGCTTCCGCAATCACGATCTGCTAATTCTCGAAAAGGAATTCCAAGCCTGCAGCGAAGAATTCCGCGTGATGACGGACGACGGCAGCTACGGCACCAAGGGCGTCGTCACCGCGGCGCTTGAGGAGCTTGTAAATGCCGGCAACCAGTATGACGAAGTCATCACGATCGGCCCGCTGATTATGATGAAATTTGCCGTCAAAACTTGCCAGAAGTTTGGCATCAAGAGCGTCGTCTCCATGAACCCGATCATGATCGACGGCACGGGCATGTGCGGCGGCTGCCGCCTGACCGTAGGCGGCGAAACCAAGTTTGCCTGTGTGGACGGCCCGGATTTTGACGGCGACCTCGTCGATTTTGACGAAGCCATGAAACGCGGCACAATGTACCGTGATTTTGAGGCGCATGCGCGCGAAGCGGCGTGCAACCTGCTGAACAAGGAGGTACAGTAACATGGCTTTCAATATGGACCCGAAAAAGTGCCCCATGCCCAGCCAGGCGCCGAATGTGCGCAATAAAAACTTTGAAGAAGTCACGCTCGGGTATACGCCTGAGATGGCCGTGAATGAGGCCAAGCGCTGCCTCGGCTGCAAAAACCGCCCGTGCGTAGAGGGCTGCCCTGTCAGCATTCATATCCCGGATTTTATCGCCAAGATCGCGGCCGAGGATTTTGAGGGCGCGTATCAGGTGTTGGCCGAAAGTTCTTCCCTGCCCGCCGTATGCGGCCGCGTCTGCCCGCAGGAAAGCCAGTGTGAAGGCAAATGTACCCGCGGCATCAAGGGCGAAGCCGTCGGCATCGGCCGGCTTGAGCGCTTTGCCGCCGATTGGCACCGCGCGCATGCCGTGCAAAAGCCGAACGTGCCTGCCTCGAACGGGCACAAGGTCGCCGTGATCGGCGCCGGGCCTTCGGGCCTGACAGCCGCGGGCGATTTGGCCAAGCTTGGCTACCAAGTAACCGTCTACGAGGCGCTGCATGTGGCCGGCGGCGTTTTGATGTACGGCATCCCCGAATTCCGTCTGCCCAAAGCGATTGTGCAGAATGAAATCGAAGGCCTGAAAGCGCTTGGCGTCAACATTGCGTGCAATATGGTAATCGGCAAAGTGCTGACCGTCGATGAGCTGTTCGACGAATACGGCTATGAGGCCGTGTACATTGGCTCTGGCGCCGGGTTGCCCCGCTTTATGGGTATCCCCGGCGAAAGCCTGAAGGGCGTTTATTCCGCTAACGAGTTTCTTACGCGCTCGAACTTGATGAAAGCCTATCGCCCCGGCAGCAAAACGCCGATCACCGTCGGCAAAAATGTTGCCGTTGTGGGCGGCGGCAACGTCGCAATGGATGCGGCCCGCAGCGCCAAGCGCCTTGGGGCCGAAAACGTATATATCGTTTACCGCCGTGGCATGGCCGAGCTGCCCGCCCGGAAAGAAGAAGTGGAACACGCCGAGGAAGAGGGCATCGTCTTTAAGACGCTGTGCAACCCCACTAAGATCGAGCCGGACGAAAACGGCTGCGTTAAGTCGATGGATTGTGTGGAGATGACGCTGGGCGAGCCGGACGCTTCCGGCCGCCGCCGCCCGATTGTCAAAGAGGGCAGCGATTTCACGCTGGATGTCGAAACCGTGATTATGAGCCTCGGCACCAGCCCGAACCCGCTGCTGCGCACGACGACGCCGGGCCTCGACGCCGACAGGCACGGCTGCCTTGTCACCGACGGCGAGGACGGAAAAACGACGCGGGAAGGCGTATATGCCGGCGGCGATGCCGTCACGGGCGCCGCCACCGTCATTAAGGCGATGGGCGCCGGCAAGGCCGCTGCAAAGGCTATCGACGAATTTATCCGCAGCAAAACCTGATTTTGTTTTTCTGCGCGCAAATTTACAGGGAAGCACGGCAAACTGCTATGCTTCCCTGTTTTTGTGCGTTTTGGCCGATCTGCCCGTTGCAGTTTTTGAAAATCGTGCTTTAATGATGAAATCGGTGTTTGGGGTAAGAATGGGAAATTGAGGTAGCGCTTCATGTCGCGTTTTCGTAGTGTCAATATGACGGACGGCCCGTTTGCCGCCAAGATTTTGCTTTTCACGCTGCCGCTGGCGGCTTCCAGCATACTACAGCTTTTATTCAACGCTGCGGATGTGATTGTGGTCGGCCGTTTTTGTGGCAGCACGTCGCTTGCTGCCGTAGGCTCCAACGGCAGTTTAATCAATCTGCTGGTCAATTTGTTTATGGGGCTTTCCATCGGGGCCAATGTCGTCGCCGCGCGCTTTTTCGGCGCAAAAGACGACCGTGCCGTGAGCGAAACCGTACATACCTCCATCCTGCTCAGCCTGATCGGCGGCATCCTGCTGGGCATCATCGGTTTCTTTTCGGCGCGCACCCTGCTTGTTTGGATGTCTACCCCTGCCGATGTGATTGACCTCGCGGCCGTCTATCTGCGCATCTATTTTCTCGGCATGCCGGTGCTGATGCTGTACAATTTCGGCTCGGCCCTGCTACGCGCCGTGGGCGATACCACGCGCCCGCTGATTTGCCTTGCCGTTTCAGGCGTACTGAATGTGATTTTGAACCTTGTATTCGTCATCCGCTTCCAGATGAACGTAGCCGGCGTGGCGCTGGCCACCGTCATCAGCGAAGCGCTTTCGGCCGCTATGGTGCTGTTTATTCTGCTACATGAAAACGGGCCTCTGCGCCTTGATTTAGGCGAGCTTCGCCTTTCGGCCGGGCCGCTTTGGCAGATGCTGCGCATCGGTATCCCGGCGGGCTTGCAGGGCACGGTATTCAGCCTTTCCAACGTGGTGATTCAATCCTCGATTAACTCGTTCGGTTCTGTCGTAGTTGCGGGCAGCAGCGCTTCTTCCAACCTCGAAAACTTCGTTTACGTTTCGATGGACGCCTGCTATCAGGCATGCCTTACCTTTACCAGCCAGAATATCGGCGCGCGCCGCTACCGTAACATCAACCGTGTGCTGGGTTGCAGCATGGGCTGGGTATGTGCGATCGGGCTTTTGCTGGGGCTTGGCATGGTGGCCGCGGGGCGGCCGCTGCTTTCGATCTACTGCACCGACCCGGCCGTGATCGAGGCCGGCTACCGCCGCCTTTTGATTATCGCGGGGCCGTATGTTTTATGCGGCATCATGGAAGTGTGGGTAGGCAGCCTGCGCGGGATGGGTTATTCCGTCATCCCGATGATTGTCAGCCTGCTGGGCAGCTGTGTTTTCCGCCTGATCTACATCGCCACGATCTTTCAGCAGTATCCCACCGAGCGTGTGCTGTATCTGTGTTACCCGATCAGTTGGCTGCTGACGCTGGCCGCGCATGCCGTATGTTTTTGTATCGTGCGCCGCAAGTTCCGCGAGGCCGCGCCGGCCGCCGTGGGGCAGTAAACGCCTAATTTATATTTTGGAAAAAGCAACGCCCTGCGCTCGCATTTTACTGCGCGCAGGGCGTTATTTTTATGTGCCGATAGAAACAAACCGCGGGCCGTGGTACTCGCCGCGGTCGATATGCGCAAACCACATTGCTGCAGGCCGTACCCAAATGCCTTTTTCACCGTACAGTGCCCGATAAACCACCATCTGTTCCCGCGTTTCGCTGTGCGTGGCAATCGAAAGCACCTGGTATTCGTTGCCCTTAAAATGGCGGTAGCGGCCGGGCAGCGGAAGGAGATGTTTTTCCATCACATAGCGGTCATGCATACCGTACATGTTGCGCCGCGTATGAACCGAAAAGCCCATTGCGCGGATGTTCGCAAGGCTGTAGGCGTTTTCGGGGCTGACGGTGCAGCCAAACCCGATGATGTCGGGGCGGCGCCAAGCCTCCAGCAAGCCCATCAGCGTTTGCTGCAGGCCGTTGCCGCGCCATGCGGGCGCCACCACGATCGTATCGCCGTTTGCCCAGTATTTCCAATCGGAGGCAGGAATGTCGAGATACTGAGCATAGTTATGATCGTTTTCTCCGCAGTAGCGCAGGATTGCGTAGGCAACCAGCGCGCCCTCGGCCCAAACGCCGATGCACAGGCCCTCGGCGAGGTCGCGCCGAAGCTCCTCCTCGCTGTTCGTCACAAATTGCTCGGGGCACGGCATGGCGCTGTGCACGGCCTGCTGCAGCGCGGCAAAATCGGCAAGATCATCCGCGCCGCACTTGCGTACCAAGGCCGTAGTTTCTATTTTTTCGCCGTTTCGGCAATTCAGAACGATTTCCATAAAAAATCCTTTCAGCCGGGCGCGAAATCCGGCAGCGGCATATGTTTTTTTGTTGTAGTATAGCATATCAATCCGAAAGATTCCATGTTATAATATGAAGTTAGGAGCAACTGGCTTCTGGGAGGCATTGTGTGAAAGAGCATACGTTAGAGCCGGCCTGCCGCCTGGGCGGCGCCGTGATGAGCGACCGAATCGTTTCCAATCTGCTCGAGGAGCTGCGCGAGGGGCGCTTTTCTAAAATCGACCACCTTCCGGCGGAAGTAGAGCTTGCCGGGCAGCTCGGGGTCAGCCGTACCGTCATCCGGGATGCCCTGAGCGAGCTGGAACGCGAGGGCTATATCGAGCGTGTGCGCGGCATCGGCACGGTGGTGAACCGCCATGTGCTGAGCCTGCGCAGCCGCATCGACCAAAAGCTGGAGTATTATCCCCTGATCCGCAACTTCGGCAGCTATCCGCATGCCGACGGCATCCAGATTCAGGCGTTGGGCGCCGATCACGATCTCGCCGCCAGCCTTGAGCTTTCGCAGGGCGAAGAAGTGGTGTGCATCCGCAAGCGCATCCTCGCGGATACCCGCCCTGTGATCTATTCCATCGACTATCTCCCGCGGAGCCTATTTGGCACCCGCGATTTCAACCGCCTTGATCTGACGCCTTCGGTTTTTGATGTGCTGGAGCGAGAATGCGGCCAGCAGCCCGCCAGCAACGTTGCCCATATCAAGGCCAGCTGCGGCGACGATTCTATCCGGGCGGCCATGCGCCTTGCCCCGGGCGAAGCCATGCTGTTACTGGACGAGGTTTGTTACAATCGGCTGTGCAAGCCGATCATGCGCTCGTACAGCTACTATACCAACTTCTTCGATTTTTCGATCCTTCGCAAGATGCTTTAAGAAAAGCAGGAGGTGCGCATGCGGCATTTGATTGACCCCTTGGATTTATCCAAACCGGAAACCGAGCAGCTTTTGGCGCTGGCCGAGCGGATTCGCTCCGACCCGGCCGCCTATCAGGAGGTTGCCGTACATAAAAAGCTGGCAACCTTGTTCTACGAGCCGAGCACCCGCACCCGCCTTTCCTTTGAGGCGGCGATGCTCAATCTCGGCGGGCACGTGCTGGGCTTTCCCAGCGAGATTGTTTCGAGCGCAACAAAGGGCGAAAGCGTCGCCGATACGATCCGCGTGATCTCCTGTTACGCCGATATTGTGGCGATGCGCCACCCGAAAGAGGGCGCGCCGCTGCGCGCCAGCCGCTACGCCAAGGTGCCCGTCATCAACGCGGGCGACGGCGGCCATCAGCACCCCACCCAGACGCTGACCGATCTGATGACAATCCGCACCCGCAAGGGCCGCTTGAATGGCCTGACGATCGGGCTTTGCGGCGATTTGAAGTTTGGCCGCACCGTCCACTCCCTCATCAAGACGATGGCGCGGTACGAAAATGTGCGTTTTGTGCTCATCAGCCCCGAGGAGCTGCGTGTGCCGGATTACATCATTAAGGACGTTTTGCTGGCCGGGCATATCCCCTTCACCGAGACGCGCAGCCTCGAGGACGCCATGCCGTCTCTCGACATCCTGTATATGACGCGCGTCCAGAAGGAGCGCTTTTTCAATGAAGAAGATTATATTCGCCTTAAAAACAGCTATATCCTGACGGAAGAAAAGCTGCAAAAGGCTAAGCCCGATCTCGCGGTGCTGCATCCGCTGCCGCGCGTCAACGAGATTGCGCTGGATGTCGACGACGATCCGCGCGCCGCCTATTTCGAGCAGGTGCAGAACGGCGTTTATGTCCGCATGGCGCTGATGATGCTGCTGCTGGGCCTTACGGACCCGAAAACGGAAAAGAAGGTGGCCTTATGCTGAACATCGATGAAATCCAAAACGGCATTGTGATCGACCACATCAAGGCCGGTACGGCCGTCGGCCTGATGGAGCTTTTGGGTATCACGCAAAACCGTACTGCCAGCGTGGCCCTGATCCAAAATGCGCGCAGCCACAAATCCGCCGAAGGCAAAAAGGACATCATCAAAGTCGAGGGCGATTATCATTGGCTGAACCTCGACGTCATGGCTTATATCGACCCGAATATCACGATCACCGTGATTGAAAACGGCAAGGCCGTCAAAAAGGCTAAGCCGCAGCTGCCGCACCGCCTTGTGAACATCGTGAAATGCCGCAATCCGCGCTGCATCTCCACGATTGAAGAGGAGTGCGATCAGATTTTTGAATTGAGCGCAAACGGCAAATACCGCTGCATTTATTGCGAGCAGGAATTGCAGGTACAGCCAAAATAAAATTGCCGCCGCGGGAACAAACCCGCGGCTTTTTCTTTTCGGCGTGACGGTTTCATGACAAACTGCCGCTATGATTAAGCTATTCTGGGAAAGTGAGGCTTGCACATGGCTTTGATTCTTGTGGCGGAAGATGAAGAAAACATCAACCGCTTGATCTGCAAAAATCTCGCACTTGTGGGGCATACGCCGCTGTCGGCGCCGGATGGTGAGCAGGCAATTACGCTTTCCAATGCCCGCCGGCCCGACCTGATGCTTTTGGACGTGATGCTGCCGAAGTTCGACGGCTTTGCCGTGAAGCAGGCGGTGCCTGATACGCTGCCCGTTATTTTTGTCACGGCCAAGGCTTCCCTGCCTGATAAGCTAATGGGGCTCGGCCTCGGCGCAGAAGATTATATTGTCAAGCCGTTTGAAATGCTCGAGCTGCTGGCGCGGGTACAGACGGTTCTGCGCCGGGCCGGCAAAAACGCCAGCGCATTTGTTTGGCACGAGCTGCGTGTTGACCTTGCCGCGCGGCGCGTATTTCGTGCCGGGGCAGAAATCTTTCTGACGCCACAGGAATACAGCCTGCTCGAAACTTTGATCTTGAACCGCAATCTTGCGCTCAGCCGCGAAAAGCTGCTGGAAAGCGCGTGGGGCTACGATTATACGGGCGAGACGCGCACTGTGGATAATCACATCCAGCATTTGCGCAAAAAACTTGGCCTTGAGCAGGAAATTCAAACCGTGTATAAGTTGGGCTATCGCCTCACACTTCGGGAATAGGCAGCGACAAGCACTTTGGTCTTTTGGCAAAGGAGGCCGTCATGCGATTGTTTTCTTTTTGCTCTGTCCGTCTGAAATTCTGGCAGCGCACCTATTGCGCGATTCTTGCCCTATTTTTTGCCTGCCTCGGGGCCGTATTCGGCGTTGCCTATTCCGTTGCCCGGCAGCAAAGCTATGCGGCCCGTATCAGCGAGCTGTTGGCGCAGCAGCACTATATTGTGCAGAGCTTCGCGCAGGATATTGCCGCTTTGCAGGCGCGCAACCCTTCTGCCATGCAGGCGCTGTATGCCTATTATGGCCGCCAGTATAGCGGAGAGGGCCTGTACTTTGAAGTGTTTAAGGGCGGTGCATCCGTTTATTCCTCAATTCCGCCCGAATGCGCAGCCTCTGCCCCGCGGCCGGAGCTTACCACTGCACCCGCTACGCGCACTTATCTGGTGCGGCGTACCGTAGCCGGGCGTCGGCTTTTTTCGGCCACGGCGCTTTCCGGTACGCTCGAGGATACCGTGTTGGTTTGCAGCGCAGATATGGAACATTTTTATGGGCAGTGGGCCTCCACGGCGCGTCTGTTCTGCATAGCAGGTGCCGCCATCAGCGCACTGTTTGCGCTAGCACTGTATCTTGTGCTGCGCCAACTATATCAGCCGCTTAGTGAAGTAGCCGCTACCGCCAATCACCTTGCCGCGGGCAAGTTTTCGGCGCGCGCGCCCGTCACCCGGCGGGATGAATTCGGCGATTTGGCCGCCAGCCTGAATGGCATGGCCGGCACTGTCGAGCGCCAGATGTGTGAGCTGAAAACCGTGGCCGATCAACGCCAGCGCCTGATCGAAAATCTCTCGCACGAAATCCGCACCCCGCTGGCGGCCATTTCTGGCTGGGCCGAAACGCTGCGCGGCGCCTCTCTCTCCGAGGAGGAACAGGCCGACGCTATCGATACGATTTTGTTTGAGTCCAACCGCGTTCTCTCTCTTTCGCGCCAAATGCTGGAGCTTTCCGTGCTCTGCCATGATGAAACTCTGCCGCTTGTGCCCGTCGCGGTATCGCCGCTGTTGGCGCGGGTCGAGGCCGTTTTGGCCCCGAAAGCCACGGCACGGCAGGTTTGCTTTTCCGTAGAGGCCGCACCTACTTTTTCCTCTGTGCCCGGAGATGCGGCTTTGCTGGAAAGCCTGCTCATCAATCTGGCCGATAACGCGATTAAGGCCTGTGCCGCCGGCGGCCAGGCATCTATTTGTGCCTGCCTTACCAAAACCGGCTGCCCCTGCTTTCTTGTGCGGGATAATGGCCGTGGCATGGCCCCCGAAACGCTGGAAAACCTTGGCCAGCCGTTTTACCGCGAAGATAAATCCCGCAGCCGCCGCGAGGGCGGCGCAGGGCTTGGAGTATCGCTTTGCAAAGAGATCGCACGGCAGCACAACGCAACGCTTACCTATGAAAGTTGCCTTGGCAAAGGCACCTGTGCCGCCCTTACTTTTACAACTTCTACATACCTCCCAGACAACCTCGCGAAAACCAGCCATTAGGATAATGGTTATTCCCATAAAGGAGGAATTGTATATGAAACGCAGAGACTTTTTATCCCTTGCCGCATTTTGTGCGGCAGCGAGCGCGCTTTCTGCCTGTGGGCAGAGCAGCATCGTCACCAATCCCGTAACAGAAAGCGAATCCATTGCGGTCAATCCGCCCAATGCTGTGAGCATCGCGGAGGACACGATGGATTACCCTTATCTCGACGCAACACAGGATGCCTTACAGGCCATCGTCGATTGGCAGGCCAACGAGCAGGCTGGCGAATACACGAAAAACGATTTTTTGCTTGATACTTTTGGGGACACGCACCCCGGCATTTGCTACCTTGAGCTATCCTCTTATATCCCGGACGTTGGCGGCGCAGTCGGCAGCATTGCCGCCCCGAACGCAACCGCGATGACGGCACAGCAGGCCGCAAACCATGCCGCGGCGCTGTTCCATTTTCTCTATCCGGATCAGGCACCCGGAACCATTACGCTGCTGTGTCTCTGCCCGGATGAAACGGCTTCCGATCGGCGCAGCTGGGAGGCTTATCTTTCTTGCGAAACATCGGCTGAGCCAAAGGATTTCTATTCCATGCGCCTCCAAATCGACGCAATCGCGGGCAAGCTCGAATATTTTTCTTATATAAAATACGAAGACGACGGCAGCCCGAGCATCCCGCTGCAAGGCGAAGATGCATTGGCTGCCGCAGCCACGGAAGCCAAAGAAGGCCTCGACGCTTTGCTCCGCGCCGCAGGCGCGGGCCAGCAGGCAGGCGCGCTGGTACCTTTAATCGAAAACGAGAACGCCTTCTACTATTCTGCCGAGATTGACGGCGAAAGCTACCGCATTAGCATCTGGGCGAACGGCACCGTGCGCTATGTGATGCAGGAATCGGCCTATCAGCTGACGCTGCAAAAATCGCTCCGTGCGGCAGAACAGGCAGAGCTTGCCGAACAAAATGCGCTCTCTTCCGTCGACAAATAGAGTATCGCAGGCAGCAGTCCAGCCGTCCGTTGACCCTTAGGCAAAGGCAGGGCTGTCCATCGTCAGCGTCACGGTACCGTCCACGCCGGCATCGGCGAGATACTGCCCGCCCGGCACCGCGTCGCCGGAGGCGATGCGGTCGGCCAGGGCCTGTTCTACCGCGCGGTCGACGGCATGCCGCAGGCCACGCGCGCCGTAAGGCCCTTTTGCTTTACAAGCAAGTGTCTGGGAAAGTTTTGGCGTATGGCGCAGGCGGTATCCCTCTTGTGCGGCGCGTTTTTCCAGCCCGCACAGCATATGGTCCGCGATGCGGCACATCGTTGCCTCATCCAAGGGATGAAACACGATCACCTCATCCATGCGGCCCAAAAGCTCCGGCCGGAAAAAGGTTTTTGCCTCTTCCCGCGCCAGCTGTGCCTGCTTTTCCCACAAGGCATCCGCCCCGGCGGCAAAGCCCATCGGCCCGCTTTGGCCGGCCAAATGGCGTGCGCCGAGGTTCGAGGTCAGCAAAATAATCGTATTGGCAAAGCAGGTTTTGCGCCCCATAGCATCCGTCAGTACGCCATCTTCGAGAATTTGCAGCAGAATGTTTTGAATATCCGGGTGTGCCTTTTCGATTTCGTCAAACAGTACAACGCTGTAGGGCTTGCGGCGCACAGCCTCCGTCAGCTGGCCGCCCTCGTCATGGCCCAGATAGCCCGGCGGCGCGCCGATCAGCCGCGCAACCGAATGGCTTTCGCCATATTCCGACATATCAAACTTCAAAAAAGCCTTGTCGCTGCCAAACCAGCTTTCGGCCAGCGCACGGGCCAGCGCCGTTTTGCCCACGCCCGTCGGCCCTAAAAACAGCATCGCGCCGATGGGGCGCCCCGGCTCGGAAAGGCCCGTGCGGCTGCGCCGGATGGCCCCGGCCACCGCGGCCACGGCCTGCGGCTGGCCCACGATTTTTTCCGCGAGGCGCGCTTCAAGGTTTTGCAGGCGCTCGCGTTCCTTTTCGTTCACGCGCTCAACCGGGATGCCGCTGGCGCGCGCCACAACGCGCGCAATATCCGTCTGCTCCAGCTTGGCGCCGCCTTCATTTTCCTTTTCGCTGCGAATCCGCACGGCGGCACATGCTTCGTCCATCAAATCGACGGCCTTATCCGGCAAAAAGCGCCCCGGCAGATATCGTACCGATAGCTCGACGGCGCTGTGGATGGCCTCCTGCGGGATTTTTACGCGGTGGTATGCCTCATACCGCGGCGCAAGCCCCTGCAAAATCCGCACGGCCTGCTCCCGCGTAGGCTCCTCGATCTGCACCCGGCCAAAGCGCCGCTCCAGCGCGGCATCTTTTTGGATGTTGCGGCGAAATTCCTCGTTTGTCGTTGCGCCGATTACCTGAATTTCGCCGCGCGCCAGCACAGGCTTCAAAATGCTGGCTGCGTCGATCGCGCCCTCGGCCGCGCCCGCACCCATCACGGTATGAAACTCGTCCACAAACAAAATGGCGTTGCCGTCGCGGATGAGTTCTTCCAGCAGATTTTTGAAGCGTTCCTCAAAATCGCCGCGGTATTTTGTGCCGGCCACAAGGCTTGCCATGTCCAGCGCCAGCAGGCGCTTGCCCATCAGCGCCACTGGCACGTTGCCCGCCGCAATACGCTGCGCCAGCCCCTCGGCCAGCGCCGTTTTGCCCACGCCCGGCTCGCCGGTAAGGCAAGGATTGTTTTTTTGCCGGCGGCACAAAATCTCGATGATACGTTCCAGCTCATTTTCGCGGCAAAATACCGGGTCAAGCTCCTGATCGAGCGCCTTGCGCGTCAGATCGCGGCAGTACTTATCGCTGGCGCGGCTGCCGCGCGCGGCCGCCACGGGCCGCGGCGCGATCGGCAGGATGGTTTGTCCCGTCAGCGAGCGGCATTCTCTTACCGCATCGCCGATCTCCACGCCCATCTCAGCCAGCAGGACGCTTGCGGCACAGCCGGAATCTTCAAGCATCGCGCAAAGCAGATGCTCCGGCCCGGCTTTGCCTGCGCCGGCGTTTTGCGCATCCAAAATGGCATAATCCATTGTCCGCTTCAGTTCCGGCGTGACAGCATGCCAAGAAAGATGCCGCGGCAGCGCCGCGCCGGAAACCGGCAGGTGCTTTTCCGCCTCCTGCCAGTTGATCTTTTTTTCGGCCAGAAACCGCCCCGCGATTTCTTCGTCCTCGCGCGCAATGGTTACAAGCAGCAGGCTGGTGCCCGCCTGCGTTTCGCCCCGCTGGCCTGCCCAGCGCACGGTATCCGCCAGAATATGCCCCGCTTTGCGGGAAAATCCGCGGTAATGATAAATCATGGTATCCCCTCCCCGGTAACTTGACAAGAGAGAGTATAGACAGCCGCGAAACAAAAAAAACCTCGACTGACGTCGAGGTTCTTTTTTTGGAAAATTCTTTGCAAAGGCGGTTGTGCGGCGCAAAAATTGCGAGTTTGCCGTGCAGTACGCCGGCAACGTGCTTCCGCCTTTGCGGGCTTAGCCCATCTGCGCCAGCGCCTCTTCCAGCGCGGCCGCGATCTGATCCGGGCAGCTGGTTGATTTGGTGCCGCAGCGGATGCCCTTCAGTTTTCCGATCGCATCCTCGGCCTTCATGCCTTTGATGAGGCTGCCGATGCCTTGTAGGTTGCCGTTGCAGCCGCCCATAACTTCCACGGCTTCGATTGTGTGGTCGGCATTCAGCGCTACGCGCGTCGCCATCGAGCAGGTTCCACAATTCTTTCGGGTATACGTCATTTTATAGTCCTCCTAAAATTACACGGCCTGCCGTTTTTTTGCCAGCGCGCCAATGCGCGCGATCTGTTCGTCTGCTGTCGTACAGGTGCCCAGCGGATGCGGATGGCCGGAGTTTGCGCCGTGAAAATCCGTGCCGCCCGTTTCGATCAAGCCATACTGCGCGCACAATGCGCGGCAGGCGGCCTGATCCTCTTTTGTATTGCGCGGGTGTTCGATTTCGATGCCGTCAATGCGGCCCGCCGCGGCCAACTGGCGCGCCAAATCCATGCTCTGGTATACGGAAGGATGCGCCAAAACCACAACGGCCTTACAGGCCTTAAGGGTCTCCAGCACGGTATCCAGTGGGTCGTAGCCCGGCTTATGCAGCACGATACCGCCCGGCGAGCCGAACAGTTGATGATACACATCGCCGTAGATGCTCTCGGCGATGCCAAGCGCACACAGCGCGTTCATGATGCCGGATTTGAATAACACGCCGCTGGCCTCGGCATGTGCCAGCGCCATATCCGCCGAAAACTGCGGGTAGATTGCTTCCAGCTCCTTCACGCTTTGCAGGCAGGCGGCGTTGCGCCGCTTTGCCATCTCAGCACAGTGCGTTTCCAGCGCGGGGCAAATCTGCGGCCAGTAGGCCAAAAGATGCACCCGCCGCCCACGCACAGGGTCAAATGTGCTCAGTTCCGTCGCGGGGATCAGCGAAACGCCGTCCACGCAGGGGTGCTCGTAGGCATAGCGCACACTCTGTACGGAATCGTGATCGGATACAGCCAGCCACGAAAGGCCGGCGCGTTTTGCCAAAAGCGGCAAAAGATGGATGGGCAGCGAGCCATCGGAAAAAGTTGTATGGGTATGCAGATCTCCGGGCAAAGCGTTTGCCTCCTTTGGCGTGGCCGCCGCATAATCTCCGGCACCGAGGCGCGCCGGTAAGTTTCCGTCCGCGCGTACAAAAGCGAAATAGCAAAACGGAAAAATGCTTCTGTGCGCGGCAGCGCTTCCGGGGGCGGAAATTGTGCGGAAGCATTTTAGTGTTTATAAAAGTTAATCAGGCAGCCGTCGGCCAAAATCCGGCGCTCATCGGCCGTCAGCGGGGCAATTTTCAGCATAAAAGCTTTTGGCGCCGGGCCAAGCACATAGGCCGGGATCTTGCTTAAATCGCCCTCGATCGCCTGTACCGCGTTCGGCACCAAAATATAATCTCCGAGGCCAAACGGGGTCGGCCCTTCAAGCTGGAACGGCAGCATACCCCAGTTAATCAGGTTCGAGCGGTAACGCTTTGTGGCATACTCAACGGCAATATTTGCGCCCGCGCCCAGCACACGCTGGCAGCTGGCAGCCTGCTCACGCGCCGAGCCGTCGCCCGGCTTCACCGCGTAAAGCGTTGAGGCAATTTGCAGATCGTCCCAGCCAAGGGCCTCACAGCCCGGCACCCGGCGCACCAACGCCAGCAGCGTGGCATCCCCCTCGCCTTTGCGGCGGGCGGCTTCTTCCTCGCGCACAGCTTTGGCGCGGCCGACATACGCGGGGTCTTTCCGGCTCAAAGTGAACTCGGCCAGCCCCAGCGGGTTCGAGCGGTAGCTGCTTGTCTCGCCGGAGGGAATCAGTTCATCCGTCGTCGTAACAGGGTCGGTGATATACGCGGCAACCTTCAAAAGCAGATTTGCCCCAAGCGGCGGCTGCTCGGGCCAATCCTTGATGTTCGGCCCAAATTTCAGCAGCTCATCATAATGGCCCTTGCCATAGCCCTGATAGACGCGCGTGGCATAGCTCGAATCGTCAAATTCGTAAGCAGGCACGGTATCGTCGTAATCCACATCGGTGGCCGGCGTAAGCAGGCCGCCGTTTGCCGTGGTAGCCGCGATGCTGCGCGCATCCATGAGCGCCACCGTCGAAAGCTGGCCCTGGCCGGGCTTCGAGCCTTCGCGGCTGGGGAAGTTACGCGTGGTATGCCGGATGGAAAGCGCGCCGTTGGCCGGCACATCACCCGCGCCGAAGCATGGCCCGCAAAATGCGGTACGGATCGTGGCGCCGCAGGCCATCAGCTCCCGCAGGGCACCGGCTTTGTCCAGCGCCATCATGACGGGCTGGCTTGCCGGGTAAACGCTCAGCGCATAATCGCCGCAGCCGCCTGTGTGGCCTTTCAGGATGGCGGCAGCCTCCATTACGTTTTCGTACAGGCCGCCCGCGCAGCCCGCAATCACGCCCTGGTCGACGCGCAGCCGTCCGTTTTCCAGCTTGCCGACAAGGTCAAGGGCAAGATCGTCACGTCCCACAAGCTTTTTGATGTTTTCTTCGCAGCCGTGTAGGATGTCCTCTGCGTTGGCGTTCAATTCCTCGATCGTAAAGGCGTTCGAGGGATGCATCGGCAGCGCAATCATCGGCCGCACTGCCGAAAGATCGAGCGTGACGAGGCCATCATAATAGGCAAGCTCGTCCGGCGCAAGGGGCTTATAATCTGCCTTGCGGCCGTGCGCGGCCAGATAGTTCTCTGTCGTCTCGTCGGTGCACCAGATGCTTGAAAGGCAGGTAGTTTCCGTCGTCATAACATCTACGCCGTTGCGGAAATCCTGGCTCAAGGCACGGATGCCGGGGCCGACAAACTCCATCACCTTGTTTTTGACGTATCCGCTGCCGAACAGCTTGCCCACCAGCGCGATCGCCACATCGTGCGGGCCAACGCCGTGCGCCGGCTTGCCGGTAAGATACACGGCGACAACGCCCGGGCGCGCCACATCATAAGTGCGGCCCAAAAGCTGCTTTGCCAGCTCGCCGCCGCCTTCGCCGATGGCCATCGTGCCCAGCGCGCCGTAGCGGGTGTGGCTGTCAGAGCCGAGGATCATTTTGCCGCAGCCGGCAAAGCGCTCGCGCATATACTGGTGGATAACCGCCAGATGCGGCGGCACAAAAATGCCGCCGTACTTCTGCGCCGCGGAAAGGCCAAAGCGGTGGTCGTCCTCGTTGATTGTGCCGCCGACGGCGCACAGGCTGTTGTGGCAGTTCGTCAAAACATACGGCAGCGGAAACTTTTCCAGCCCCGAAGCGCGCGCCGTCTGGATGATGCCGACAAAAGTGATGTCGTGGCTCGCCATCGCGTCAAACTTGATCTTGAGATGATCCGTGTCGCCGCTTATGTTATGCGCCTGCAAGATTTTCCATGCCATTGTGCCGGCTTTCGCATTGTTTTGCCGTGCGGCGTCAAAGCCCAAGGCCTGCAAAGCGGCGGTTTCCCTGCCGTCTGCTGCGATCCATTGGCCGCGGGCATAATAGGCTCCTGTCTGATAGCATTCCATACTTTTCCCCCATCTTTCCGGCGCACCGGCTGTGGTGCCCCTGCAAGGCTGTTCCGTAATTATTTTAGTATATCATTTTCCTGCCGAAACGAAAAGCATTCAGGGCTTTGCTTTTTCGGCGTTTTCGGCGTCCGGCGCCGGATGCCACGGCTCGCAATCCAAGATGCCGGGGCGGGTTTTCCAGTTTTCTTCCTCGGCGGCAAACGTCTCGGCCAGCCACTGCGCGGCCTGTGCCCGCCCTTCGTCCGAAAGCGGAAAATCTTTGTGCCGCAGCAGCGCCGGGTCGGTTTTTTCCTCGGCCCAAGGGTCGGGCCAAATCACGCCGAACAGCGTCGGCTCCTCTTTTTCCGTGCCGTCCGGCTGCGGCGCGGCCTTTTTGCCGGGCTTAAAATGATAGCGCATGCCAAAATGTGCGCCGCTGTATTCATTGCCGCACTGAAAATAGTGCAGCAGCGGGATACCTGTCAGCATAACGATTCCTCTCTTTGTCCAAAATCAAAATATAGTATAACACAAACTCTGCCCCCTTTGTGCGGCAAAAAGCGATTGACATTTTCGCTTTGTGCGGCTAAAATAGAAATGCAGCATTTGCGGGGATAGCTCATCCGGTAGAGCGACTGCTTCCCAAGCAGTAGGCGGCGGGTTCGAGTCCCGTTTCCCGCTCCATATAACAGGCCTTGTATCGTGGCTTTGGTCCGATGCAGGGCCTTTCTTTTCAGCTAAAGGAGGTAAGGCGATGGATTTTCGGGTAAAGGCCCAGCCCGGTGAAACAGTCGCCGTGCCGCAGCTTGTATTTTCCCGTCTGGCCGATACTGATGAAATCAGCGTCCGTGTGGCGCTGTATGTCCTCGCTACCGGCGTAACCGATCCGCAAAAGATCGCGGACGATTTGAAGCTGCGCAGCCCGCGCACTGCGCAAAGCGCATTGTTGTGGTGGGCGGGCGCCGGCCTGCTGGAACAGGTGGAAAGCCAGCCTCTCCCGGTGCAGGCCGCCCCTGCCATGTCTTGGCAGCAGATCGCGGGCGCTTCCCGCACCGACCCGATGATTGCCAATCTGATCGAGTGCGCGCAGAAAGCCTTTGGGCGTACTTTGGGCCGCAGCGAAATGCAAAAGCTCGTCGGGTTCTATTTGCAGGACGGCTGTGACCCTGAGATGATGATGCTTTGCATCACCTATCTCGCCGGTAATGGCAAAGCGACGATCGGCGCGCTTTCGCATACCTTGCAGGCATGGCGCGCCGAGGGCGTAGAAAACGGCGAGACGGCAGATGCATATCTGCGCCTTTTGGCACAGCGCAAAGTGCATGAGGCCTTTGTATGCAGCCTGCTGAAGCTGCCGCCCGATGCGCTTACGCTCGGCGAGCGTAAAGCGATTGCTCGCTGGTACGAGGCTTACGGCTATGGCGACGATATGCTTACCGAGGCCGCGCTGCAGGCCGGCGCCAACAATCAGGATGTCTGGTATCTCAACGGCATCCTGCGCCGCTGGAACGCCAAAGGCCTGCAAAGCATCGCCGAGGTACGCGGCGGCGGCGCAGCGGCAAGCCCCGAAAGCCGCAATCTCCGCGTCGACCGTCAGGCCCCGAGCGGCAACGATTTTCTCAAAACCAGCGCGGAGCGCCCGCTCCGCCTGAAGCGAAAGGATTGAGCCATCATGCTGACCAAGCAAGAACTTTATCAGGCGGCGATGCGTACCGTCTGCGCCCGGCGGCAAACGGCCAAAGCCGATGCGCGGGATATGCATGCCACAGTTCTGGCGGCTGTGCCGGGCCTTGCCGAGGCGGAAAACGCATTTCGTCAGTGTGGGATTCAGGCCACGATGGCTGCTGCTTCCGGCGGCGATACCGCCGCGGCGCTGGCAAAATTGCAGGCCGCCAAAGAAAAATGTGATACCCTGCTGCAAAAAAGCGGCCGCCCGGCCGATTGTCTTGCGCCAAAATACACCTGCCCGAAATGTCAGGATACCGGCATGGTGGACGGCCGCACCTGTACCTGTGTGCAGGCGCTGATGCGCAGAATGCGCCGTGAGGAGATCGAAAAAGCATCTTCACTTTTTGTTTCTCGTTTTGATACGATGGAGCTGCGCTATTACCCGGAGCAGCGCGACCCGGCCACCGGCTGGAATATCCGCCACCACATGGAAGGTGTGCTGGAATATCTGCGCGCCTACGCCGAAGCGTTTGACCGCGACAGCGCAAACCTGCTGTTAATCGGCAACGCGGGCCTTGGCAAAACGCATGCGGCGCTGGCCATTGCGGGCGTTGTGCTGGAAAAAGGCTATGATGTGATCTATATGAGCAGCCCGGAGCTTTTTTCGCAGCTGGAGGCCGCACATTTTGACAATACCCGTTCCGGCGACGAACGCGCACTGCTGACAGCTGCCTCGGAGGCCGATCTGCTGATTCTCGACGATCTCGGCACCGAGATGGTTTCCACCTATATGCTCAGCGTTTTTTATACGCTCCTCAACGACCGTATGGCCGCCCGCCGCCCCACAATCTTTACCAGTAACATTACCGACGGCACCTTGTTTGAGCGCCGCTATACCGAAAAAATCGCCAGCCGCCTTGCCGGCAGCTGCGAGCGCTGCATTTTTGTGGGCACCGATATTCGCCAAAGCAAAGCCGCGGAATAATACCAAAGCTTAGCCGTTGGGGCCGTAAATCATAATCAGCAAAAAGGACATTTCCCGCAGGGCCGCTCGCCCGGTGAGAAATGCCCTTTTCTTTTTTCAGCACGGCCAAAAGCACAGCACCGTAAAGCTGGCCGCCGCAAACCACACAAATTTTTGAATCGCGCGGTTGGGCTTCAGCAGCGTCACAATCGCGAGGATACTGCCCGCGGCAAACACGATCACGGCCCAGCTGGAAAGCAGGCGACGAGGTGTAAAGCTGAAGTACTTTATATAGAGGAATATCTTAGAAAAGGCCGTAGCGGAAAACAAAAGGCTTGCCCCCATCAGCGCAAGGCACAGCCCGCGCACGGCCTTTGCAGCCCGCACCGGCACAGCGCTCAAACGCGCACATACAGTCAGCAGCCCAAAGTTCATCACAAGAATCCAGCACAGCTGATAGAAGCCCTGCCGCGCATATTCCGCCACTGTAAAGCCCTCCGGCAGCTTACCGGCAAATGCGCCGAACAGATACCCCGCCTGTACAATGAAAAACAGAAGATACAAAATGCAGAACGCCGTCAGAATCAAGGTATCGGCCGTTTTCGGGATACAGCGCATCTGCTCGCCCTGCCGGCGCAGTGCCTGCCCCGCGGCATTGCCCTTTTCCCGGCGGGCGCAGCCGCCGATCAGGCCGTAAAGGTATGCCCCGACGGGCAGCGAAAACGCAAAAATCGCCAGCTCGTTTTCTATCCGCGTCGAAAATCGCCAATCCAGCCGAAATCCTTCCAGCAGCGCGGCAAAGCCGCTGTCAGCCTGCATCAGCAAATTCACCGCGCAGAAAAAGAACGGAACCGCCACCGCAAGGCACAGCAGCGTGGCCCACAGCGTCTTGGTGTTTACCGCGCGCCGCCGTGTGAACAGCAGCCGAAGCCCGCGCGCTAGGGTGCGAATACGCAAAAAGAAGTTCGCAAACGGCATAATCACGATCGCATACAGCGCATCCAGCGCAAAAAACGGCCCCGTCGCATTTTCCGTAAGGCAGCCGCTGCGGCAAAGCACCCAGTAGGCGGCAAAGCCGTGCCAGAATATGCCGCACCAAAGGCCGGCCGCATCGCCCAGAAAAAGCGAGATTGCCACCGAGAGCGCTACCGTGCAGGCCGCCCAAAAAGCGGATTCCCGCAGCACGGCAGACGAAGCCTTTGGCCCGCCGCTGCGCGCCCGCAGGCAAAAAACCGTTTCGCCCCACGCCAAAAACAACAGCGTAAAAATCAGCGGGCGCCATTGCATGAGCCAAGACCCCCGCAGCCCGAGAAGAAACTCGTCAAACGGAATCCCGACGTAGAGCCGTGCCACCACATAGCTTGCCAAGACGCTGCCCGCCTGTGCCCAGCCCGAAAGCCACGGGTTCAGCGGCTGCGGCGGCTGTGCGGGCGCGGCTGTGTACATGGGCGCGCCGCTTGGCTGTGCAGCCTGCGTGTTTGGCAAGGCATTCAGCGGAGTATTTTGTGTTGCCTGAGCGGGCGTACTGCCCTGTTGTCTTTCATTTTCCTGCATGGCTGATCTCCTTTCCATGTTCCGGCCGATGTTCCGGCCGATATTCCAGCAGGTCGCCCGGCTGGCACTCCAAGACGCGGCAAAGCTCCTCTAATGTAGAAAAACGCACTGCCTTTGCTTTTTGATTTTTCAGGATAGATAAATTGGCGGGCGTGATTCCAATCTGTTCGGCCAGCTCACCGGCCCCCATTTTTCGTTTGGCCATCATCACATCCAGATTCACTACAATCGGCATGTTTTTCACCTCACACCGTATAATCCAGTTCATCCTTCATGCCAATGGCCCGGACAAACACATTTTTGACAACGCGCACGATCAGCGCCATAAAGGCCGCGGCCGCCGCCGGCAACACCATGCTGTACCAAATGGGCGCCACCAGCAGGCAGATCACCGCCACACCCACACAGCACCAGCTGACTCGCCGCAGCAGCACCACGTTTTCGGCCGTAAACACGCGCTCTTGCTCGATATTATGCAGCAGCCGGTACAGGCACACCAGCGCCCCGTACGCCGGCAGGCTGCAAAGGTACAGCGCCGCCAGCAGCGCCCACCGCCCCAGCGCCCCGTGGGAAACCGTGATGCTGCGATAAATAAAATCGACCAGCCACCAGCCGCCCATATCCGCGGCGGCAACCAATACGCCAAACGCGATCGTCAGCCCGCGGGAGAGCTGTACGCTTTTCTTTTCCGTCCAGAATTTTTGCATGTTCTGTTTCCTCGCCTTCCGGGCAGCGGCCGCCGCCCTTTCTGCAAAAAAGATAGCACGATCTTTATTGATTGTCAAGTATTTTTTATCGTTATTCGATAATTCTTTGCTGAGAAAAAATGCAGGCCGCTTTCAGCCTGCATTTGCATGGTACTTTTTTGTGCCGCCGGTTTGTACCGTCGGTTTGTACCGTCGGAAAATCAGGTATCCAGCAGCTCCCCGCGGGAAGAAGCTTTGAGGTAGGCAAAAATAAACCCGTCCAGATCGCCGTCCATCACGGCGTCGACGTTGCCCGTCTCGTAGTTTGTGCGGTGATCTTTCACCATTGTGTAGGGCATAAACACATAGCTGCGGATCTGGTGCCCCCATGCGATCTCATTTTGTACGCCCTTGATGTCGTCGATCTTATCCAGATGCTGCTGCTTTGCAATCTGGTACAGCTTGGCTTCCAGCATCTGCATCGCGTAATCGCGGTTCTGAAACTGGCTGCGCTGCGTCTGGCAGTTGACAACGACGCCCGTCGGCTTATGGATCAGGCGCACAGCCGAAGATGTTTTGTTGATATGCTGGCCGCCGGCGCCCGAGGAGCGGTACACCTGCATCTCAATGTCCTCGGGGCGGATGTCCACGTGGATCGTGTTATCCAGCTCGGGCATCACTTCCAACGAAGCAAAGCTCGTCTGGCGGCGGGCATTCGCATCAAACGGGCTGATGCGAACCAAGCGGTGTACGCCGTTTTCGCTTTTCAGCAGGCCGTAGGCGTTTGTGCCCTTCACCATGATCGAAGCGCTTTTAATGCCGGCTTCGTCGCCGTCCAGGTAATCCAGCGTTTCCACGGCCATGCCGTGCGCGTCGGCCCACTTATTATACATGCGCAGCAGCATCGAGGCCCAATCCTGCGCCTCGGTGCCGCCCGTGCCTGCGTGGAACGTCAAAATCGCATTGCTGTGATCGTATTCGCCGTTCAGCATCGTCACAAGCTGCAGCTCGTCGATGGCTTTGTTCACATCCTCGACGGCCTTTTGCCCTTCGGGGACAAGCGCGGGATCATTTTCCTCTTCCAGCATTTCCAGCATCGTCTGGGCATCCTCATACTGCTGGTGCAGCGAAGAAAAGCGGGTCAGCTTATTTTTCAAATCGCCGACTTCGTCGAATACTTTTTTGCTGGTGTCGGAGTCATCATAAAAGCCCGGCTGGGACATTGTATGCTCCAGCTCCTGCAAACGTTTTTTGCTGGCTTCGATGGCAAGGGCCTCTTCCAAATCGTCTACGGCCGTTTTATAGCCGCCCAACGTGGATTTCAGTTCGTCTATTGTGATCATAAAACCTCTCCATGAAAGTACACAGATTATACACAGATACTTAATTAGTATACCGTTATTTTTTGATAAAGTAAAGGCATGCTTGGGAAAAGGAGCGGTATCTTCAAATTTCGTTGCTTTTCCCGAAGGATGATGTATAATAATGGATATATCGCTCACGGTTATGGAGGGTTTCTATGTACGATTTCACGGGCTGTGAATGCCCCGTTTGCCATCAGCTGTTCCGCCCGGACGACGATTTAGTCGTCTGCCCCGATTGCGGTACGCCCTATCACCGCGCCTGCTACGAAAAGGCCGGCCGCTGCGTATACAGCGCGAGCCACGGCCCCGATTTTGCGTGGGCGCCGCCGCATAAAGCGGCGGCCGAAGCGGCGCATGTGTGCAGCGTATGCGGCACCGAGAACCCCGCCGAGAACCGTTACTGCAAAAACTGTGGTGCGCCGATGTCCGGCCAGCCCGAAAAGCGCCGGCCGGTGGCCGCCCACGCTTCGGGCGCAGCGCCGCAGGAAAATGCCGCCTCCAAAAATTCGGCCGCGGGCAAGGACGCTTCTTTCGATTACAGCCAGCTTTATCGCTCTGCCACAGCCTCGCCGGAAAGTTCTCCCTTTGGGGCAAACGCCTATGTCGCCATTGATCCAAATGAAAGCATGGATGGCATCCCGGCAGCGGAATGGGCAGCCTATATCGGGCCTTCCAGCCGCATCTACCTGATGATCTTTAAGCAAATGGAAGTGCTGCGGCACAAAATTTCGTTCAGCTTCAGCGCGATGCTGTTCGGGCCGTTTTATTATATTTACCGCAAAGCGTGGAAGCCTGCGCTGTTTTTCGGCCTGCTTGCCTGCCTGACACGGGTGCCGATGTTTCTTTCGGTGCTGCAGATCACGGACAGCGCCCTGACGGCCGGCCTCAGCGCCGTCCTGCTGGAAAATTTGCAGCGGGCCGCCGGTATGATAAACTATGCGCTGATGTTCGTCAGCGGCATGTACGGCTTCTATCTTTATAAAAAATCTGCGGCCGAGCAGATTCGCCGCATTCAGCAGCAATACCCCGATACCCAAAAGCGCAGCTATGTGCTCAACGCGCAGGGCGGCACGAGTATCGGCGCCGTGATTGCTTTGTTTTTGGGTTTTATGGCGCTTATTTATATTGGTATGTTCCTGTTTATGGGCCCGAATGTCAATGCACTGGTCAGCGCGCTCGGCTATCCCCTGTAAGGCCGCGGCAGATGTAAATTTGAGGAGGAAAAAATCAGCATGAAGGTAACAAAAGCAGTGATTCCCGCGGCCGGCCTCGGTACGCGCGTACTCCCCGCCACCAAAGCCATGCCCAAAGGCATGCTCCCCATCGTGGATAAGCCCGCAATCCAGTATCTCGTCGAGGAAGCCGTGCGCTCCGGCTGCACGGATATTCTGATTATTCTGGGCCGCAATCAAGGCATCATCGAGGACCATTTTGACCGCAGCCCCGAGCTGGAAGAAAAGCTTTCCAAGCCCGGCAAAGAAAAGATTTTGGAGGAATGCCTCGGAATTTCTAATATGGCGAACCTCTTTTTCGTGCGCCAAAAACAGACGCTTGGCCTCGGCCACGCCGTCTCGATGGCAAAAGCCTTTACGGGCAGCGAGCCGTTTTTGGTTATCTACGGCGACGATGTGATCGTCGGAGAAGACCCTGTCTGTGCGCAGCTCATCCGTGCATACGAAGAGTTTGGCCGCCCGGTGGCCGGTGTCAAGCAGGTGCCTTGGGCAGATGTCAGCCGCTATTGCAGCCTGAAAACCACGCCGCTGCATGACAATTACTTTTTTGTGGACGACATGATCGAAAAGCCGAAGCCCGGGCAGGAGTTCAGCAACGAATCTATTTTGGGCCGTGTGCTGCTTACGCCGGAAATTTACGATATTCTGAAAGATACCAAGCCCGGCGCCGGCGGCGAGATCCAGCTGACGGACGCGATGGCCGTCCTCGCGCGGGAGCGCGGCGGCATGACAGCCGTGGAATTTACGGGCAAGCACTACGATATGGGCAACAAGCTGTGTGTGGTGGAAGCGCAGGTTGAGATGGCGCTGAAGCATCCCGAAATCGGCGAGGCATTCCGCTCCTATCTCAAAGAATTCTGCAAAACGTTGTAAAAGATGTTTTTTCGGGCGCTGACAGCACAAAACTGTGTTGACAGCGCTTTTTTTTACTGGTATACTATTCAAGTGTCCGCGAGGACGCCGGCAGGCGCTTGCCTGCTATCCTTGGCCCTGTGTTTGCAGGGCCCTCATGTCCAAAAGGAGGTGCTTTTCAAATGGCAAAGTACGAAACCATGCTGGTTACCAGCTCTGCTCTTGATGAGGATGCTACGACTGCCCTTGTTGGCAAGTTCAAGTCTCTGATCGAGGCCAACGGTACCATCGATTCGGTTGACGATTGGGGCAAGAAGCGTTTGGCTTACCCGATCAACGACGAAGAAGAGGGCGTTTACACGGTGATTCATTTCACCTGCGAGCCTTCCTTCCCCGCCGAGCTGGATCGTGTGTACAAGATCACAGATGGTGTTTTGCGTACTCTGATCGTTGCAAAAGACGAGCAGTAAGCAAAACGCATAGGAGGCTGCTATTATGCTGAATGTCGTAGCTATTATGGGGCGCCTTGTGGCAGACCCTACCATGCGTCAGACGCAAACCGGCAAAAATGTTGCCAGTTTTCGTATTGCATGCGACCGCAACCGGAAAGATGCCAACGGCCAAAGCCAGGCAGATTTCATTGATGTCGTCGCGTGGGATCGCAGCGCGGAGTTTGTTTGCAAGTATTTCCAAAAAGGCTCCCTGATCGTGGTCGACGGACGCCTGCAGACGCGAAACTATCAGGATAAAAACGGCAACAACCGTACAGCCTACGAAATCGTGTCCAACAACATCAATTTTGCAGGGCCAAAATCTTCCAACGGTGGTTCGGGCAGCATGCCCGCCGCCGCGCCCAGTACCGGGGCTTCTCATCCTGCCGCTGCGGAGGCTGCACCCAGCTATTCCGCGGGCAGCAACGATGATTTCGCTGTAATTGATGACAGTGAAGATCTCCCCTTCTGAGCAAAAAAAGAATTAAGGAGGTAACTCGTATGCCTTATGAAAGAAGCGAAGGCTCCCGCCCCATGCGCCCGATGCATCGTGGCCGCAAAAAGGTGTGCAGCTTCTGTGTCGATAAGCTCGGCACAATCGATTACAAGGATGTTCCCCGTCTGCGCAAGTATGTTTCCGAGCGCGCGAAGATCATCCCCCGCCGTGTAACCGGCACCTGCGCTTACCATCAGCGCCAGCTGACTCTCGCCATCAAACGCGCGCGTCATGTCGCTCTGATGCCCTACGTAAGCGATTAATCTGTATCGCAAAAGCCCCGCAGCAAAACGCTGCGGGGCTTTTTTGTATATTCAAGTAAAAAGTGCTGCGGGCCAAAAGCGTTGTCAGGCTTCCGGCGCTCCGCCCGCCTGTGGCGGCTCGACCTTTACAGGGGTGCCCGGCTCCAGCTGGTTGCCATTTTGGTCGACGTTCTTTTCCCTTAGGCGGTCATTCGTCCATTCGCGCATCAGCGTAAACAGTACCGCAAAAATCGGCACCCCGAGCAGCATGCCGGCAAACCCAAACAAACCGCCTGCTACCACGATCGAGACAAGCACCCACAGCGGCGGCAGGCCGATGCTGTCGCCCAGAATGCGCGGCCCTAGCACATTGCCGTCAAACTGCTGGAGAATCAGCGTGAAAATGATGTATTCCAGCGCCTTGATCGGATCAATGATGAATAAGATCATCGTGTTGGGGATTGCGCCGATAAACGGCCCGAAAAACGGGATGATGTTGGTAATGCCGATCACGACGCTAAGCAGGATCACATACGGCATGCCAAGAATATTCAAGATCACAAAGCTCATCAAGCCGATGATTGCGCTGTCAATGATTTTTCCGTTGAAGAAGCCGATAAATGCGCGGCAGGTGTGGTGGAAAATGCGGCTGCAGCGCTTTGCCGCAGACATCGGCAGAACCGCGTAATTCAGCTTCTTCATCTGGCGCATCAGCGTCTTTTTGGAAAGCAAAATATAAATAGAAGCAATAATGGCCTCGATGGCCTGGATCACGCCCTTGCCGATTTGGATGGAATAATCCAAAATCTCCGGCATGACATCGCCGATCCAATCTGCCATTTTGGTAATCACCGTAGAATAAGAGCCGATCAGTTCTTTTACGCTGGAGGTATCCATGTGGTATTCCCGGCCCGCCCAATCGACAAGCTTGTTCAGGCTGTCGAGATAATCGGGAATCTGCCGGATCAGCTGCGTGATGCTGGCGATTACCTGTGGGATCAGCCCGACAAACAGCAGCACGATCAAAAGTGCTGTCAAAAGCAGAACCACCGTCACGGCAAACGTCCGTTTCCAGTGAAATTTCGCCTCAAACCAACGCACGGGGCCATCCAGCAAAAACGCGATGAATGCCGCCGCCAAAAAGGGCAGGCAAACGGAAAAGATTTTTCCCGCCACCGAGCTGACCACATTAAAATGCTCGATGGACATATAAAACAGGATGCCGATCAACACGATCAGCAGGTTTGGCCCGCACTTGCGGAGCCATTCTCCCAGCCAGTCCTTTTTATTTTGCTTCATACGATGCCTTTCTGCATTTTTCCCGCGCCCCGGGATGGATTGCCTTCAGTATAGCAAACGCGCCTAAAACAAGCAAGAAAAAAGCCCGGAATTTACAATTTCCCTGTAAATTCCGGGCTTTGCCTTTTTTGCGAAAATGCCGTAAAAGTTTGCTTATTCCACGGTCACGCTCTTGGCAAGGTTGCGCGGCTTATCGACGTCGCACCCGCGCAGCACGGCCATATAATACGCAAACAACTGCAGCGGTACGATCAGCTGCAGCGGCATCAGCAGATCTTCGTATTCCTCTAAGCGAATCACATGATCGGCCACGCCATCCGGCACGACGGCATCCTTTGTCGTAAACAAAATCACGCTGGCGCCGCGCGTCTTCGTCTCTTTTACATTGGAGAGCGTTTTTTCATAAACAGATTTTTGGGTAGCCAGCGCGATCACCGGCGTGCCGTCAGTAATCAGGCTGATTGTGCCGTGCTTCAGTTCGCCTGCGGCATACGCATCCGAGTGAACATAGCTGATTTCCTTCAGCTTTAAGCTGCCCTCAAGCGAAAGCGAATAATCAAAGCCGCGGCCAATAAAGAAGCAATCGGTCGCGTTCATATATTTGCTGGCAAGGTACTTAAGCGATTCGCAGTCGTCCAAGCGCGGCTGGATGATCTTCGGCGCGCGCAGCAGCTCGGCCGTCAGGCGCTTTGTCTCCACGCCGTCAATCGCGCCGCGCGCATACGCCAAGCGCAGCGCAAACAAATACAGCACGCACATCTGCACAGTATACGCCTTCGTGGAGGCAACGGCGATTTCCGGGCCGGCATACGTGTACATCACGTAATCTGCCGCGCGCGCGATCGAGCTGCCCACCACGTTTACAATGGCAAGCACCTTGACGCCGCGCTCCCGCGCGAGCTTCAGCGCGGCCAGCGTATCGCTCGTTTCGCCCGATTGGCTGATGATGATGACCAGATCGTTCGCATCCAAAATAGGGTCGCGATAGCGAAATTCGCTGGCAATGTCCACCAATGCCGGCACACGGGCCAGCTTTTCGATGGCCGCCTTGCCCACCATGCCCGCATGCATCGCCGTGCCGCAGCCCACCAAATGCACCGTGTGGATGCCGCGCAGCACATCGTCCGAAAGTTCGGGGATACGCAGATCAGGCATGCCGTTTTCGACGCGTGGGCTGACGGTTGCCGTAATAGCGCGCGGCTGCTCGTTGATTTCCTTGAGCATGAAGTGCGGATAGCCGCCCTTTTCGGCCGCTTCCATATCCCAATCGGCCGTGAGCTTTTCCTTGGGCGCAGGCTGGCCGAATGCGTTGAAAAACTCGATCTTATCGCGCGTCAGTACGGCGATGTCGCCCTCGTCAAGGATGCTGTAGCTGCGCGTATATTTCAGCAGCGCCGGAATATCCGAAGCGAGGAAGTTTTCCTTTGCGCCGCTTTCACCATAGCCCACGATCAGCGGGCTTTCTTTGCGGACGGCAAAGATCATATCCGGAAAGTCTTTGAACAGCACAGCGATGCCATAGCTGCCGCGCACCTTGGCCAGCGCATCCATAATCGCCTGCATCGGCTCGCCGTGATAGCAGTAGTCGATCAGCTTTACAAGCACTTCCGTGTCCGTCTCGCTGTCAAACGTATAGCCTTTCGCCTGCAAAGAGGCTTTCAGCGTACCATAGTTTTCGATGATGCCATTGTGCACAAGGCTTACGTTCGGCGTCGACTGCGGATGGCTGTTGACATCGCTAGGCTCGCCGTGAGTGGCCCAGCGCGTGTGCCCGATGCCGCAGGTGCACTCCGGCAGCTGCATCTTTTCCAATTTGTCCTTCAAAACGGCGAGGCGGCCTTTTGCCTTGACGACCTTGATGCCGTCTTTTTCCGCGAGCGCAACGCCTGCGGAATCATAGCCGCGGTATTCCAGCTTAGTTAAGCCGTCCAAAAGGACATTTTGCGAGTTACGATAGCCAATATAACCTACGATACCACACATAATAGAATCCTCCCATGAGCAGAGAACCCCCTTGGCCTGAGAAAATGATAACTTTCAAAAGCCGGTGCAAAGCTCTGCCCGGTCGTATGTCAAAAAAATATTACAGGCACAGGGCATTTCCCTGTGTCGGCTCGTTCCGGGCGATTCTGTTGCAGCATTACTGCTGCCTTTTGTACGCCCTTTTTCGGCTGACAGAGCTTGCAGCCGGAAAGACATCCGCCGAATCTTTCGATCGTCTTTCTCCTCGTCACCCTCGCGGCTGTCGCCCGCGTGGCCCGGCGCTATCCTTTATCGCGGGCAGCCCGGCACGAAACCTCGTGCGGCATGGCCCTTTTTCTTTGCCTCACCCCTTTCTTTGTTTTCTGCTCAGCCGCCCAACATGTGGTGCAGCTTGGGCTGCCATACCAGACGATACAGCCGCAGCAGGCTTGCCATTGCCTTATCGTACAGCAGAAATGCAATATTTCCCACCAGCAAAGTTGCCGCCGTAAGCGCCAGCCCGGCCTCTTTCAGATCGTCCGAGATCTGCGTGGCCGGGAACAGCACAAATACGAGGCTGTATATTGCCAGAATGGCCAAAATGAAAGTAAAACTCTTTGCCAAAGCCCGAAGCGCCGGGCTGCGAATGGTATCATACCGCGGCTTTATCAGCGGCCAATACCCTAAGATTCCTACAAAAACAAGTGCCACTTCTTTATCCGGCACAAAGAGAATGCTTAAAATAGAAATCGCTGTGTACAAGGTCACAGCCATGCGTGGGCCGCATTCCGCGCAGGCGAACATCACCAGCAGCCCGGCAAAAGCCGGCGCGATAAACATTGCCAGCGGAATCACAGCCCCCAACAGCATAACTGCCACAGCCAAGGCGCCAAATACGCCGCCGAGCGCCAACGCCCAGCTTTTTCGATGCTTTTGCTTCACAGCCGTATCCTTTTGCGCCCTTTGACGACGCCGATGGACGACACACACTCCTCGAGGCCCTGAAACATAATGTTATCCAACAGCGAGCGGTATACTTTCATATTCAACAGATTATAAGCATTGGCCATTTCTGCCGCGGCAATACCGCACTGGCATTTTGCATATTCCCGCGCCGCCTCATAGGTCAGGCCATTTTCGAGGAAAATGTTGTATTTTCCAATCTTCTTATCGCGCGCATACTCTTCGATGCTGCGCATCAGAAATAGAATTTTCCCCATCGCGCCGCCGGTGCGGCGCAGCGCTTTGACCGCGCTTTGGTCGGGCGCGCAATACACAAACAGCGCGCTGAAAATGTTGGTAAACGGCTCCCACGAGGCCTCATAGCTCTTGTTTTTAGCCAGTTCCAAAGCCTGTGCGTGTGCTTGCTCCTGCAAGAAAATCCGTTCGATCGAAGGATATTCGGCGCAAGCGCGTACAAACGCGCCGTGCTCCAGGCGCATTAACAGAAATCTTTTGCACTTTTCCATCGGGCCAACCGTGGCGGCGTCCGCAATATAATGCCATGCAAGCAGCACATTGAGCTGTGCCGCAAGGCGAATCCCCTGTGTATGGCACATCATCCTGTGCCGGCGCAGCCAGTGCCGCGGGCACCGCGCCATGCACACCGTAGCTTCGCGCCCGGCAAGCCCATCCGTAAGCAGGGCAAACGGAATCAGATCGTTGCTCAAAATCAAGTTGGCAAAAAAGCCATAGCCTTCCCGCAGCTGGCTGCAAATGCCGCAGCGAAACGCGCGGAAGGTATCATAATCTTTGATTTTCAGTTCCGGTATGCACGGATGCAGATGGTCCACAGCGAGTGCTCCCTTCCCATAAAATCATAGCTATTATATTCCTTTTTTGCCTTTCTTGCAACTCCTGCCGCGCTCTTTCGCAGATCAGGCAGAGAACGGCCGGTTTCGCCGCGCCGGCCGCTCATACATACAGATCGTCCACGGTACAGAACGTGTAGCCTTGATCGCGGAACCATGCAATGATGTCTGGCAGGGCCTCTACGGTCGTCGTTGTGGCATTTGTATCGTGCATCAGCACAACACAGGTTCTTTTGTCTTCTACGTCCTCAATCGTATTTTGATAGACTTCAGAGGCGCTGGGATGGCCCCCTGCGGCATCGTCCGCGCATACATTCCAGTCGATCGCATGATAGCCTTTTTCTTCCGCCTGCACTTTCAGCGTTTTCATAATGTCGCTGCCGCCATAGCGGTGGCTGATGGTATTCGTACTGCCGCCCGGGAAGCGCAGGCAATCGATGCCCGATACATCAATGTAGGCGGAAAGCTCCTGTTTCAGGTTGTCGATGTCGCTCCAGTAGGCGTCGGTACTGGCATAAATTTTTTTATAGTCGTGGCTGGCGGAGTGTAGGCCGATTTGCTCCCCCTGCTCCATTTCCTGCTGCACCAGAGGCAGATATTGTTGATTGTTTTCTGCGCTGATGACAAAAAATGTAGCCGGCACATCCTCCTGCTGCAAAATCGCCAGTACCGCCGGCGTATTTTTGCTGGGGCCGTCGTCAAAAGTCAGGCAAACACGTTTTGGCACTTCCCCGGTGTCCACGGCGATTTCTGTGGGCATAAAAGATACGTCTGTAACTTGGGCAAGGTCCTCTTCCCGGCAGCCAACAGTTTCCTGCGCGGGCTGCACCGCATACCCCAGCCAAAAAGCCGCCACGAGCGCCGCCGCCAACAATGCGGCACTGATTCTTTTTCGCATATGCTTCCTCTTTTCCGGCGGCACACATTCGTTCAGCCGCCCTTTATTTAAAGTATGAAGCTGTGGATTTTGTTATGAAAGGGCTTGACGCTTTCGGTCGGTTATGCTATTATAAACAGGCGGTTTTGTGCCGCGCATTCCTTTTTGATCTGCGAAGGTGGCGGAATCGGCAGACGCGCACGTTTGAGGTGCGTGTGGGAAACCTTGGGAGTTCAAATCTCCTCCTTCGCACCATAAGAAAGACCCGCAGAATGGCTGTCAATTCAGCTGTTCTGCGGGTTTTTTGTGTTTCAAAATATGTGCGAACTGGAAGCACTCATAAGAAATACTGTTGTACAGAAGCTGTATCGGCATGCCTTACCTTACAGAACATAATGGGTATCAGAACATTTTATGGAGCAAACAAAAAAGACAGGCCCTTTTCCGGGGCCTGTCCTTTTTATCTGCTTCGGCAATCAGCCGTTCAAGACGTTCGGGGTGCTGTTTTTCAGCAAGACATCGTGGCTGCCGCCCTCGACGATGCTGGTGGAAGAAACCGCTGTCAGGCGGGCCTTCTCCTGCAATTCCGGGATCGTCAGCGCGCCGCAGTTGCACATTGTGCTCTTAACCTTATAAAGGGTTGTCTGCACACCGTCGGCCAGCGAGCCTGCGTACGGCACATAACTGTCGACGCCCTCTTCAAAGCTCAGCTTAGTGGCGCCGCCCAGATCATACCGCTGCCAGTTGCGGGCACGGTTCGAGCCTTCGCCCCAATATTCCTTCATATACTGGCCATTGATTTTCACTTTGTTCGTGGGGCTTTCGTCAAAGCGGGCAAAATAGCGGCCCAGCATCACAAAATCCGCGCCCATCGCCAGCGCCAGCGTTACATGGTAATCGTGCACGATGCCGCCGTCGGAGCAAATCGGCACATACACGCCCGTCTCCTTGAAATACTCGTCGCGCGCCTTCGCCACTTCGATCACTGCCGTGGCCTGCCCGCGGCCAATACCTTTGGTTTCGCGCGTGATGCAGATCGAGCCGCCGCCAATGCCGATCTTGACAAAATCGGCGCCCTGCTCGGCCAAAAAGCGGAAGCCTTCGCGGTCAACCACGTTGCCCGCGCCAACCTTTACCTTATTGCCGTAAGTCTCGCGGATCCAGTGGATCGTACGGCTCTGCCACTCGGAATACCCCTCGGAGGAATCGATGCAAAGCACATCCACGCCCGCTTCGACAAGCGCCGGCACACGCTGCGCATAGTCGCGCGTATTGATGCCCGCGCCGACAATATAGCTCTTGTTTTGATCCAGCAGCTCGTTAACATTTTCTTTGTGGCTGTCGTAATCCTTGCGGAACACCATATACTGCAGCCGGCCCGCCTCATCCACAAGCGGAAGAGAATTGATCTTGTTATCCCAGATAATGTCGTTGCAATCGTGCAAAGAAGTCGTGGCCGGGGCAGTAATCAGCTTTTCCCGCGGGGTCATGAATTCCGTTACTTTCAGCTCCATGCTCATGCGGGAAAGGCGGTAATCGCGGCTGGCCACAATCCCCAGCAGCTTGCCGTGCGCCGTACCGTCATCGGTAATTGCGACGGTGGAATGGCCGGTGCGAGCTTTCAGCTCCAGCACGTCGCCAAGCGTCGCATCCGGCGAAAGGTTGGAATCGCTCGTTACAAAGCCCTTTTTGTAGGCTTTTACACGGCGCACCATATCCGCTTCGCTCTCGATACTCTGCGAGCCGTAAATAAACGAAACGCCACCCTGCTTCGCGAGCGCGATCGCGAGTTTATCGCCGGAAACCGACTGCATGATCGCCGAAACCATCGGGATGTTCATTTCCAGCGGGCATTCCTCGGCGCCCTTACGGAACTTCACAAGCGGGGTTTTAAGGCTGACCGCAGCCGGGACATTTTCTGCGGAAGAATAGCCCGGAACCAGCAAATATTCGCCAAATGTACGGGAAGGCTCATCGAAATAATACGCCATACTTTTTACTCCTTATCGTTCCCATCGTTGCAAATCGCCATCATAAATTGATTGTATCCAATATACCATATTTCCCATACAAATACAAAACCGCGGCGGCACAAACTTTCACGCCCATGATAAGGAGAAATCGGCCAAAATGCACACAATTTGCCGTGAAAAAGTAGCACTTATCGCTTCATTTTCACAGCAACAAAAAGGCCCGCCGAAAACGGCGGGCCTTTTTGTACACGAAGCGGAACGTCGTCTGTCCGGCAGGCTAACAGCGGCGAAGGAAACCGCTGGAGGAGGACGCCTGCCCGACGCCCCTTTTAACAAAACAAGAAAAAGATTTCTGCGGAAGGGATTTTGTTTCCCTTGCTGCAACTATATTGTAACCCTTTTGAAACTAAATTGCAATACCCTTTTGTAAGAAAGTTGTAACGAAATTGTTATAAATTTGTGTTAAAAAGGCTTTTCTTTTCCAAAAATCGATCTTTCGCCCCGGCAGAACATTTTACGCCGCATTTTATACGCAGCACCATGCCTCGAACGCAGCATCCCCGCCCGCTTTGGTGCCAACGGTATACCAGCCGTTTTCGGCCGTGCCGCTGGCAAGCGAAAGCATCTCTCCCAGCGGCACCTCGCGGTGATACACAATGGAAAGGCGGCGGATGGGCGCCTGCCGCACCGTATCCAGCGGCACGGATGCACAGGCAAGATCGGCATAGGCGCAGTTATTGATGTGGCCGTTCAAATCGCACAGCAGATAATCCGCATGGCGCGGCGCCAGCGCGGCCGTTGTTTGTGCTTTCGGGATCGTCTGATCCAGTGTGCGCGCTACATCCGCGTTCCAGTGCGGCTCCAGCAGAGGCGAGCCGTGGCGCAGAATATGCCGCGTCGCCGCGTCCACCAGCACCCAGCGGCTGTCTACGCAGGCAACCTCATTTCCCTGCTCATCATTTACCAGTGTCAGGCGTTTATTTACCGCATGCTTGGATTGCTCAGGCACGGTCGTCATCGTCAGCGTCTCGTCGATTACCGGCACACGCGAAAAAACAAGCGTCTGCCTCGCCAACAGATATGCCAACTGGTGCTCTACATAGAAATCATTCGTAAAGCCCAGTTTTGTATTTTGGTCTGTTGCCAGCTGCTGTGCAAAGCGCAGTAGGCTGCCGGGCTTCAGGCGGCCCATAAAATCGGCATCGTGCCGGTTGATAAAAAACTGCTCGGTGAAATTTGGATCGTATGCCATGCTGCACTCCTTCTTTTATAAAACCATAAAAGGCAGTATAACACAAAAACGGGGCCGCTGCTATCCGCATGGCCCCGTTTTTCGGGCATCTAATAAGGATTGTGCATCTTTTTGCGCAGCTTGCGCCCGATGTTAAAGCTTGCTAACGCGATAGCCAGCGCCAGAAACACGGGCACCATCCAAGCATTTCCGCTTTCGTTATAGCTTTTCAGCGCGCTCCACTGGGTATCCAGCTCCGCATTGGTTTCGTCGCTTAAGTTTGTAAACACCTGTGTTTTCGCCAGTACGCTTTCATCCGGGTAGGCGATTTGGGAATTTTTCAAATCGTCGTCCAGGTTTTCGAGTACTTCCGGCATCGGGGTGGAGTAGCCGATATATTCGCAGTTTGCCACGCCCACATCCGTTTCGCACATGTAGTTCAAAAACATCTCGGCGGCCTCTTTGTTTTTGCTCGAGGCCGGGATACACATGTTGTCGATGGAAAGGTTCACGCCCTCTTTGGGGAACACCCATGCCAGATCCGGGTTATCGTCGATCATGGTGATCGCATCGCCCGAATAGTAGACGCCGACGGCAGCCTCTCCGCCCTCCATTTTGTCAAAGATTTCGTCCATGACATAGGCCTGTACCAGTGGCTTTTGCTTCTTTAGCTCCTCAATGCCGGCCGAAACCTCCGCATTTGTGGTAGGGTTAATGGTTTTGCCCAGCTTGAACGCGGCAATCGCAAAAGCGTCACGGCTGTTGTTGAACATCAAAATATTGCCGCTGTACGCCGGGTTCCACAAATCAGCCCAGCTCGTCGGGGGCGTATCGACCATTTTTGTGTTGTAAATGATGCCCGTTGTACACCACATATACGGCACACTATAGGCATCGTCCGGGTCATAATCGCGGTGTTTATAGGTGTCGTCGATTTTGGCATAATTGGGGATGTTGGCATAATCCAGCGGCGCCAGCATGTTTTCGTCAATCATGCGCGAAACCATATAATCCGACGGCACGATCACATCATAATCCGCCGCGCCGGATTTCATCTTTGCATACATGGATTCGTTGGAATCAAACGTAGTATAGTTCACATGGATGCCCGTCAGCTGCTCAAATGCCGAAATCACATCCACGCTGCCGTCCGAGCCGTCGGAGATATACTCGCCCCAGTTGTACACGTTCAGTGTAACTTTCTTGCCCGCAAAGCGCGTCCAATCGTAATCGGGCGAAACCGAAATGTCGTCCGTCACGCGCAGCAGGCCGCCCCCCTGCCCTTCGGCAGACGCCGGCAGCGCCAGCATCCCCGCCAGCAGCGCAAAGCAAAGCAAAAGGGAAATTCCTTTTTTCATACCTGCGCCTCCTTTGCCGTCTGCGCGCGCTTATAGCGGTAGCTGTCGACGGCGTTCGAGACAAGGATAATCGTCAAAATAACGAGGAACATCAGCGTGGAAAGCGCATAGATTTCCGGGCTGACCTTTTTGCGTGTCATCGAATAAATCGCAATCGGCAGTGTCTCGCGCGTACCGCAGCTGAAATACGAAATCATGAAATCGTCGATGGAATAGGTCAGGCAGATCAAAAAGGCCGAGAGCACAGCCGGGCTGATCTCGGGCAGAATCACCTTGAAAAAGGCCTGCTTCGGGTCGCAGCCCAAATCGAGCGCGGCTTCATAAATGCGTACATCCATCTGGCGCAGTTTCGGCATCACGTTAAATATGACATACGGCACGTTGAACGTGATATGCGCAATCAGCAGCGTCGGGAAGCCCATGATCGTATCCGGCAGCCAGCCGCTGTGTGCGGCAAAGCTTTGGTACGCCACAAACAAAAGCATCAGCGAAATGCCCGTAATGATTTCAGGGTTAACGACGGGCAGATACGTGACATTGGTAATCAGCAGGCGGGATTTTTTGCCCATAGAATTGATACCGAGGGCGGCCGCCGTGCCCAGCACAGTGGCAATCACAGCCGAAGTCAGCGCCAGCTCGAGCGAAAGCGCGAGGGCCCGCAGAATGTTTGCATCCGAGAAAAGGCTCTGGTACCATTTCAGTGTAAAGCCTGTAAACAGCGCATAGCCCTTCGATTGGTTAAAGCTAAAGATCATCATATACGCGATGGGCAGATACATAAAGCCGAAAAACAGGATCAGATACGTGCGCTGGAGAAGCTTGCGATGTTTCGTTTTCATTACATCACGCCCTCCATTTCGCTTTCGTCAAAGCTCGTGGTAAAGCTCATGCACACCAGCACGATTACCATCAACACAAGGCTCATGGCCGAGCCGACGTTGAGGTTGTAGCTGTTGCCCAAAAACTGCATTTCGATCAAATCGCCGATCAGCAGGTTCGAGCCGCCACCCAGCATGCGGCTGATGACGAAGGTGGAAACCGCCGGCACAAATACCATTGTAATCCCCGTGGCAATGCCGGGCATGCTCTCGGGGATCAAAATTTTCGTCACGGTGTTTTTCATGTCCGCGCCCAGATCCTGTGCGGCCTCGACAATGCTTTGGTCGATCTTCGTCATGGCCGTATACAGCGGCAGGATCATATAAGGTACATAGTTATACACCATGCCCAGCACAACGGCGCCCGAAGTATTCAGCATCGTAAAAGGCCCGAGGCCCAAAAAGCCCAGCAGCGTGTTGATTGGCCCGTTGATGCTCAAAAGGCCCATCCACGCATAGGTGCGCAGCAAAAAGTTCATCCACATGGGCAGCATTACCAGCATCAGCATGATATGCTGCTTTTGGACGCGCAGGCGCGAAAGCGCATACCCCACCGGAAAGGCGATCACGAGGCAGATCACCGTCGCCTCCATCGCCAGCAGCAGGCTGCGCGCAAATACGCTGCTGTAGCCGCCGATCACCATCAGGTTTTCCAGCGTAAAACGGCCCGCGCCGTCCGTCATGGCATAATACACCACAATGAACAACGGCACCACCGTAAACAGCACCATCCATACCAGATAGGGCGAAGCCAGTTTTTTATTTTTAATCATGGCTTATACCTCGCCGCGGGCCATGATGTGGATCTCGTCCGGGCCGATGTTCATGCCAATCATTTCGCCGGGCTGGCAGGCGCGGGTAGAGTGGATCAGCCACTTTTTGCCCTCGCAGTCAACCTGCATCTCGAAATGTACGCCCTTAAAAATGACGTTTTCAACGCGGCCCGTCAGCATGCCTTCCAGCGGCGTAACCACTTCAATGTCCTCAGGCCGCACAACCACCTGTACGCTCTGATTTGCGGCAAAGCCGCGGTCGACGCAGGTAAACTCCTTGCCTGAAAAAGCCACAAGGAAATCTTTCAGCATCACGCCGTCCAGAATATTCGATGCACCGATAAAATCTGCCACAAAAGCGTTTTTCGGCTCGTTGTAAATATCCTCGGGTGTGCCGATCTGCTGGATTTTGCCGCCGTTCATGACAACGACGGTATCCGACATGGTCAACGCTTCTTCCTGATCGTGCGTGACATACACAAATGTGATGTCCATTTCGCGCTGCAAGCGCTTCAGCTCCAGCTGCATCTCTTTGCGGAGCTTTAAGTCCAGCGCGCCCAAAGGCTCGTCCAAAAGCAGCACACGCGGCTGATTGACGAGGCTGCGCGCAATGGCAACGCGCTGCTGCTGGCCGCCGGACATCTGGCCGATGCTGCGGCGCTCAAAGCCTTTCAGCCCGACGACCTCCAGCATTTCCAGCACCTTGCGGCGGATCGTTGCCTCGTCCATTTTTTTGAGCCGCAGCCCGAACGCGACGTTCTCGAACACATTCAGGTGCGGGAACAGCGCGTACTTTTGGAACACCGTGTTGACGGGCCGCTTATACGGCGGCACATCGGTAATGTTTTTGCCGTCAAAAAAAACATTGCCCGAATTCGGCGCCAAGAACCCGGCGATCAGGCGAAGCGTGGTCGTTTTCCCGCAGCCCGAAGGCCCCAGAAAAGTAACGAACTCTTTGTCATGAATGTCCAGATTCAACCCGTTTAATACGAGCTGGCCGTCGAAATCAACGACAATGTCTTTCAGCGATACAATGACAGAATTATCCATTAATACTGCATCCCCCTTTGCGGAATTTCCCGTACCTTCTCAGTACAGGTCAGTGCCAATTAAGCCGCCCCCGCAAAGGTTTGTTACACTGCGATGGGGCCCCTAGAAAGCCCGGCAGCTACAAGCAGCCCATACAACACCAATGTGTCAGGCACAGCAGGGATTCCCGCCGGCCCTAGATGCAACACACAAAGCAGAATATAGAAAAGAAAAGCCTCGCTGTCAAGGGCTACGGTCACTTTTTGTGGAATGCATAAAAATTACGGAAGAAAACGGTGATTTTTCATCTATGCCTCTAAGCATACGGGCCGTGCTTTTTGCGCGCCTGCAAAATTTGCATCAAAAAGATATGTTCTTTCGGCGCGGGTTTGGGTATGCTTGCACAAAAGGTTGGGGAAAGCCCCGGCCGAAATCCACCCAAAGAAAGGAACTTGCCTCATGAAATCTCTTTCTCCTATTTTGGCGCGCATCGCCGCGGAAAATGTGCCAGCGCCCGAAATCGGCATTGTGCTGGGCAGCGGCCTCGGCGGCCTTGCCGACCAAATTTCCGAACCGATATTTGTCCCATATCAGGAGTTGCCCGGCTTTCCGATTTCGACGGCGCCCGGCCACAAGGGGCGCTTTGTCTTTGGCCGCCTCGGCGGAAAAGCCGTCGTGTGCATGCAGGGCCGTGTCCATTATTACGAGGGGCACCCGATGTCAGCTTTGGCCGTGCCGGTGCGTGTGATGCAGGCCCTCGGCGTAAAAAAGCTGATTTTAACGAATGCCTGCGGCGGTGTAAACTATGATTTCAGCGTGGGCGACATCATGCTCATTGACGATCACATCAATATGATGGGCACCAACCCCCTGATCGGGCCGAACGATGATGCCTTTGGGCCACGTTTTCCCGATATGAGCACCGTCTATTCCCCTGCCCTGCGCGCCGCCGCCGACGCCGCGGGCAAGGCGTTGGGCATTCCGCTGCGGCACGGCGTCTATCTTGGCTATATGGGGCCAAGCTACGAGACGCCCGCCGAAATCCGCGCCTTCCGCACCTTGGGCGCGGACGCTGTGGGCATGAGCACCGTGCCGGAGGCCATCGCGGCCAGCCATTGTGGCCTGCCGGTACTGGGCATTTCGCTTATCACAAATATGGCGGCCGGCATGGGCGATAAGCGCCTTGACGGCGCCCATGTGATTGCCATCGCCAACAAGCGCGCCAAGGTATTGGAGGCGCTTGTTACGCGCATTATCGAAACCATTTAAGCGGGCCATTTTCGGCCTGTCTACTGGGAAAAGTTCTATACAAAACGGCGCCTCCGCAGCCCGGTCCGGGCCGAAGAAGCGCCGTTTTCTGTTTTGCTGGAAAGCCGCTTAGCCGCGGCGCACCATATCCGGTGTGATCTCGGCCAAGCTGTGCGCGCCGCACATCTGCATCGTATCCGCCAGCTCGGCGGCATACTTGTCGATGATGCACTTAACGCCCTCTTCGCCGCCGCCATATACGCCCGTCACAAACGGCCGTGCGATCACTACCGCATCCGCGCCCAGCGCCAGCGCCTTAAAAATGTCTGTGCCGCTGCGCAGGCCGCCATCGACAAGCACCTTGACGCCGCTGCCTTTCAGCGCGGCCGCGATCTCCGGCAGAACCTCCGCCGTCGCCGCGCACTGATCCAGCACACGGCCGCCATGATTGGAAACCAGCACGGCGTATGCGCCGGCCTCAGCCGCTTTCAGCGCGCCCTTGGCCGTCATGATGCCCTTAACCAGAAAAGGCTTGCCGTCGGCCATGTGGATGATCTCTTTCAACTCGGCCACGGTTTTGCTGCCGGCCGGCGGAGTAAGGTTTTTCAAAAACGGCAGGCCCGCCGCATCCACATCCATCGCTACGGCAAAGCAGCCACAGGCCGCAACCAGCTGCATTTTCTCGCGGATGGTGTCGAGGTTCCACGGCTTCACCGTCGGGACGCCTGCGCCGCCCGCGGCTTTAATGGCCGCCGTTGCGGCCAGCATAACGTTTGCGTCGGTGCCGTCGCCCGTAAAGGCAGCAATGCCGTTATCCGCGCATGCCTTGACAAGCACCTGATTGTATTTCACATCGTCATACAGCTTAGAATAGTGCATCTGTACCGCGCCGACAGGCCCCGCAAAAAAAGGCGCACGAAAATGTCTGCCGAACAATTCACAGCCGGTATCCACCGGCTTATTTTCGGTCAGCGTATCCATATTGACGCGAATTTCCTGCCATTTGGCATAGTTGCGCGCAGAAGTATCGCCGGTTCCCTTTGCGCCGGGGCCGGGCATGCGGTTTTTGCATGCCAACCCGTTGCATACCGGGCATGCCTTGCAGCTTTCGCCGATATTCTTCCGTGCATTTTCCAGCAGTTCGGGATATGTCATGATTTCTTCCTCCGTTTTTTCCATTCGCCATTCAGAAAACTCTGTTTCTATTTTACAGCAGGCATGTTACAATGTACATAGATTTTCGACAGGATTCTGGGGAGGCTTTTATATGTGGATTCTTTTTGCGTTTGGCTCGGCGATATTTGCCGGCCTGACCGCAATCTTGGCAAAATGCGGCATCCGCAACACGGATTCCAACGTGGCAACGGCGCTGCGCACAGGCGTTGTGCTGGCTTTTTCATGGGTTATGGTATTTGTGGCCGGCACCCAAAATACGCTTGCGTCGATCAGCGCGCATTCCCTGCTGTTTTTGATTCTTTCGGGCTTGGCGACAGGCGCCAGCTGGCTTTGCTATTTTCGCGCCTTGCAGCTCGGCGACATCAACAAAGTAACGCCGATCGACAAATCCAGCACGGTGCTGACGATGCTGCTGGCCTTTTTGTTTTTGGGCGAAGGCCTGACCGCTTTAAAGGGGATTTCGATGGTGCTGATTGCGCTGGGCACCTTTTTTATGATTCAGAAAAAGCAGGGCACCGCGCCCGCCAAGGGCGGCCGTGCGTGGCTTTTTTATGCGCTGGGCAGCGCCATATTCGCCAGCCTGACTTCTATTTTGGGCAAGGTTGGCATCGAAGGGGTCGATTCGACGCTTGGCACTGCGATCCGCACGATCGTGGTGCTGCTTATGGCATGGGTTGTCGTATTTGTAACGGGCAAGCAGAATACGATTCCCCAAATTGACAAAAAGAGCTGGCTGTTTTTGATTTTTTCCGGATTTGCCACCGGCGGCAGCTGGCTTTGCTATTATCGCGCGCTGCAAATTGGCCCGGCCAGCGTGGTTGTGCCGATTGACAAATTGAGCATTCTGCTGACGATCGCGTTCGGATATTTTGTATTCCACGAAAAGCTGACGCGCAAAGCCGCCGCCGGCCTTGTGTTGATCGTCGCGGGTACGCTGCTGCTGCTCGTATAAAAGCACGGCGGCGCAAAAAAATGCAAGGCAACTTTTTCTTTTGGGTAAGCCGTCAGCCACGAAAAAACGTTTTGTCTGAAACAAAACAGAACCCCCCGAGCATGGACGTTCCATCCATACGCGGGGGGTTCATTTTACAAATTTCGTTTGCCTTTTTCAGCAAAAGCGTTTTGCCGCAGAAGCGGCACGATCAAACCGGGTGAGATTTATCCTTATAATCGGCATGATCGGCATCTACGCCCTGCATCTTCGCATTGCGCTTTTCAAAGAACTTCGGCGCCACCTGCGGGAACATCGCGTAGGTCAGCACATCTTCTTCCTGAATCGCGTACTTGGCGGCTTCGCCCTTCAGCTTCTCCATCTCGGGCGCCAGCGTATCGGCAAAGCGGCAGGTAATCGGCTCCTCGTCGCCCAGAATCTGCTTCTGGAAAGCGGGATCGATCGGGGCCGGCGTCTTACCGTAATCGCCATGCACAAGGCCCTTGAATTCCTTCGTCACCATCTTGTAGCGCTGGCCTGTGATTACATTAAACACGGCCTGTGTGCCAACAATCTGGCTCGTCGGGGTAACCAGCGGTGGATAGCCGGCATCCTTGCGGACGCGCGGGATTTCGTTCATCACGTCATCCAACTGATCTTCCTTGCCGGCATCCTTCAGCTGCTTAAGCATGTTCGAGAACATGCCGCCCGGTACCTGATACAGCAGCGTATTGGCATTAACGCCCAAAGATTTCTGGCTGATCTGGCCGTTTTCGATATACTTGGCGCGCAGCTTTTCAAAGTAGGCGCGCACCACGTTCAACTGCTTCAGGTCGAGGCCGGTATCGTACTCGGTATCCTGCAAAGCGGCAACGAGAGATTCCGTTGCCATATGAGAAGTGCCCATCGCCAACGGGCTCATCGCAGTGTCGATAATATCGGCGCCGGCTTCGATGCCCTTCAAAATGGACATAGAAGCGAGGCCCGCCGTATAGTGGCTGTGGACGTCAATCGGAATGTTGACCGTATCTTTCAGCTTTTTCACCAGATCATAGCAGGTGTACGGCGTCAGCAGTCCGGCCATATCCTTGATGCAGATGGAATCTGCGCCCATCTCCTCAAGGGTCTTGGCATAAGCGGCAAAATACTCGTTATTATGCACCGGGCTGAGCGTGTAGCTGATGCAGGCCTGCACATGGGCCTTTTCCTTATTGGCGGCCTTGATCGCGGTTTGCAGGTTGCGCGGATCGTTCAGGGCGTCAAAAATACGGATCACGTCAATGCCGTTTGCAACAGATTTCTGCACAAAATATTCCACGGCGTCATCGGCATACGGGCGGTAGCCCAGCATGTTCTGGCCACGGAACAGCATTTGCAGCTTTTGATGCGGCAGCTCCTTACGCAGAATGCGCAGACGCTCCCACGGGTCCTCATCCAAAAAGCGGATGCAGGAATCGAACGTTGCGCCGCCCCAGCACTCCACAGAGAAGTACGGGATTTTGTCCATTTCGGGCAGGATCGGGCGCATTTCGTCCATCGTCATACGGGTGGCCAGCAGAGACTGGTGCGCATCGCGCAGGACGACCTCAGTAATTTTAATCGGCTTTTTCGCCATGCTTTTTCACCTCGTCGACTTTCTATCAGTTCATGGAAACGAGCACATCGCCGGAGTTGACGGTATCGCCCTTGCCTACATTGACAGAAGCAACCGTGCCGTCCTGCGGCGCAACAATCTCATTTTCCATCTTCATTGCTTCCAGAATCACCAGCGTATCGCCAGCCTTGACGGAAGCGCCGGCGGCAACCTTCACATCCAGAATGTTGCCGGGCATCGGGGCCTTGACGCTGACGGCGCCTGCGGCACCGGCCGGAGCGGCAGCCTTCGGGGCGGCAGCGGGCGCTGCGGCTTTCGGGGCAGCGGCAGGGGCGGCAGCCGGGGCTGCAGCAGGAGCAGCGGGCGCTGCGCCGGCTGCGGTTTCCTCAACAGAGACACTGTAAGGGGTGCCATTGACGGTAATATTAAAGAATTTCATAGGATGTATCCTCCTGTTTTGAAATGTTTTGTACAGCAAAAGCCCTTACAGAGCCATGTTGCCGTGTTTCTTGGGCAGACGGGCCGCGCGCTTCGTGGCCAGCAGATCCATCGCAGCCACAACGGTGCCGCGCACATCGGCAGCCGCGCAGCACAAATCGGCGGCACCGGCAGCCACAGCGCTTTCGGCGCTGCAAACCTCGGCGGCGTAAGCGGCGGCCTTTGCGTTCGTGGCATTCACAATATTATCGGAAGCCTCGATCTCCTCCTTGTACAGGACAGAGACAGCAACCTTCGGATCAACGGCGGCAACCGTGCAGCCCGCAACGGCGATCTTGAGATCCGCCGCGGCCAGCGCAGTATACACCGGGCCGACAGCCTTGCCGGCCAGCACAGAAATGCGGATATTGGTTGCATCGGCATAAGTTGCCGTCAGGCGGGCAGCCTCGCGGATGCCGCCGGCAATATCGTCGCTCGCGCTGGGCACAAAGCCCTCGGTGTTCACGATCGTAACCACCGGTACGCTGAACGCATCGCACAGACGTACGAAGCGGGAAATCTTAGAAACACAGTTGTGGCAAAGCTGCGCGCCGGTTGCCACAATGCCCACGGCGTTGCCGTTGACCGTCGCAAAGGCGGTATAAACGCTCTTGCCAAAGCCCGCGTACAGCTCCATCGCGCTGTCTTTATCCATGACAGCCTCGGCAGCTTTGGCCGGCTCGGCGGCCGTAAAGGCAGCCGACGGCGCCTCAAACTCGAACACAGCCGGGCCCGTCAGGTTGTTGGCCGGCAGCAGGCCAACGATATGGGCCGCCATTTCGGCAGCATCCTCGGCGGTTTTTGCCGTAAGCGCGGCAACGCCGGCCTTTGCGGCAGCGGCGGCCGTGCCCGCGTTGGCAACCTTATCGCCCTTGGCGGCGCTGGTAAACGGCGCCGTAAAGAACAGCTCTGCGCCCTCGGCCATGATGCACACATCCGCGTTGGCGGCGGCCAGCGCAGCGGTACCGCCGCACACGCCCGTCACTACCGCGATCTGCGGGATCACGCCGGATACCTTGGCGATCTCGGCGTTCAGCGCGGCAGTCGCCTTCAAGACATCCAGCCCTTCGGCAAGGCATGCGCCCTTGGAGTTGCAGAACGTCACCACAGGGTTGCCCGTTGCGGCAGCCAGCTGCAGCACCTTGATGTTCTTTTCCATATCCTTGGCCGTCACGGCATCGCCGTTCTGGTACACTGCGTATGCCTGCTGGCCGTTTGCCCAGCCGCATGCGGCGCTGACAGCGCCGCCCGCAAACAAAGCGGTATACGCGCCATCGTCAAAAAACTTGGCAAGAATCTCCTGCTGATTCATTTTTGAAGCCATGTAAAGACCTCCTGCTTCTTTTACTTATCAAAATTACATTCATTATACTATTCCTCTCGACTTCTCACAAGCATTTTTGTGCCATCTGCCTGTAGAAAACGAGCGGAAAGGTTTGTCATTTTTTAGACAATGTGATGAGCTGCGGCGTCAGCCTTTATGCTGCGGCGGCTTGTGCCCGTAATTCACAGGGCCGCTGCTTCTCTTGCCGCGCCCCGCGGCTTTGCCTTCGCCGTATGCTTTATCCGAAGCATGGCCGCGGCCGCCCTCGTTCATACGCGATTTTGCCGCGCGGCCGCTTTGCTTTGCGTTTTCCGGGCGGGCGGCGCGCTGTGCGCGGGCTGCTGCCCTTTCCTGCTGGCCCTCGGTGCGCGTACGTGCGCGGCCCTTGGCGGCAGCAGCCCGCAGCGCAGAAATCTCCTGCTTGGTCAGCTCACGGTATTCGCCGGGCTGGAGCATGCCCAGCTTTACGGCGCCTTCGGCGCTGCGTTTCAGGCGGATGACCTCCAGCCCGACGGCCTCGCACATCCGGCGGATCTCGCGGTTTTTGCCTTCGCGCAGTGTCATTTCCATCACAGTGCGGCCCGGCTCATCCGTAACCACGTTAATGACGGCCGGCAGCGTTTTTGTGCCGTCGTCCAGCACGACGCCCTGCGCCAGATGTACCACCTGTGCTTCCGTTGCATGCGGGCGCACGGTAACACGGTATAGCTTTGTCACTTCGCCCGAGGGGTGCATCATCGCGTTGGCAAATTCGCCGTCATTCGTGAGCAGCAGCAAGCCCTCGCTGTCGCGGTCGAGCCGGCCTACAGGGTATACGCGCGCCGGCACATTTTTTACGAGATCGAGCACTGTCTTGCGGCCCAGCTCATCGCTGGCCGTCGTGACAAAGCCGCGCGGCTTATACAGGGCCAGATAGTACAGCTTTTGGTCCTTTGCAATCTGGATGTTCTGCCCGTCCACGCTCAATTTATCCTTGGCCGGGTCCATCTTGTCCCCGACGCCTACCGGGTGGCCATTTACCTTCACACGCCCTTCGGCGATGATCTGTTCTGCCGCCCGGCGCGAGCAAAGCCCCTGCTCGCTCATGATTTTTTGGATACGTTCTTCAGCCATCTTTTTTCCTTTTCCTGCGTAAAAAGCGGGGCAGTGCAAGGCTGCCCCGCAAGGTTCTCATTCGGTTTTGATGCCGGCTGGCCCTGCTTTTTTCTCCGCCTTGTCTTTGTTGAGAAGCTCCTGCAGCTTATCCACAAGCTCGGGCAGCATGGTAACGATGCGATCCATCGAGTTATTGGGGTTCGGCATCTGGATGGTACGGACGTTGCCGTCCTTGATGACGAGAAACGCCACCGGGCTGACGGAAACGCCCGCGCCGCTGCCGCCGCCGAACAGATCTTTGTTCGCCGCGTTTTTGCCCTCGAAATCCGACCCGCCCGACGCAAACCCGAAGGTTACGCGCGAGACCGGCAAAATCGTCGTGCCGTCTTCCGTTTTAATCGGGCTGCCGATGATCGTATTGGAATCGACCATCTCCCGAATCTTGTCCATCGTAACGCCCATCAGGCCCTGAATCGGATGCTCCGCCATAAACGATTCTCCTTTTCTATTCTCTTGTCTGGCCGTACTGCTTACAGGATAGCGTCCAGAACTTTTTCCTCTTTGAGCAGCAAAAAGAGCTTTCCCGCCGCTATGCCTATTATAATCAGCTGCGCAGATATTTTACAAGAGCAATGTGTGCATTCGTCCATTTTCCCCGTAAAATCCGGCTCAAGGCGGCACTCGTCGAAATCCAGCCACATCGCTTGGTTCAAAACGCCGAGGATGCCGTGCAGCCACGCCTGCGTTTTTCCATAGCGGATTGCGGTGTCGGCGGCGTCCTGCCCCGTTACCGGCAGGCAGATGCAAATCTGCGTGATGTGCAGATGCGAAAGCACCGCCCGCAGAAAGCGCCCTGCGCCTTTTATGGCGGCGCAAATCTGTTCCGCCGTAAGTTTGGCGGTTTCTTGCTGTGTTTTTGGGGCAGCGTTTTGGGCTTTCGCCGCAGCTTTTGCGGCTTTTTTTCGCTGTTTTTTTTCAGCCGCCTGCCGCTGGCGCTCGGTCAGCGGCTTTTTTTCTTTTTTGGGCAGCAGCCGGAATCGAAAAAATAGGATGCCGACTTTTACGGTCAACACCTCGCCGGCATAATCCACCCAAACGGACGCCGGCACCAACACCAGCAGCAACAGGACGCCGAGCAAAACCGCCAATAGGATGCCGAGCACTTGCAGGATCGCCAGCAAAACCGCCCCTACCGCCGCCATTGTTCAAAGCCCTCCGTCGTCCGGCACGGCTTGTTGCCCGGCAAGCTCCGCGGGCTGTGCCGCCTCGTCTGCGGGTTCCGCCGTTTCAGGCTCCTGCGCCGCGTTTTTCAGCGCCTCGCGCTCGACCTCCATGCTTTCAGCCGCGTCTTCCAGCGTCATCTCGTCGTCCTCATGCAGCGAGGGCAGATCGGCAAGGCTCATCAGGCCAAAGGTGCGCAAAAATGCATCCGTCGTGCGGAAGCTGACAGGCCGCCCGGGCAGGTCGAGCCGGCCGGCTTCTTCGATGAGGCCCTTCTCCTGTAGGCTCGCAACGCTCGAGGAAGAATCCACGCCGCGCACCTGCTCGATGAACGAGCGGGATACCGGCTGATTATATGCCACGATCGTCAGCGTTTCCAGCGCAGCCGGCGAAAGCGGCGTATTGCGCCGGGTATCCAGAATTTTCCGGATAAACTCGCCATATTCCTTTTTGGTTGCAATCTGCCAGCGGCCCTCCAGCTGCAGCAGGCAAAGGCCGCGGTCTCTGCCGAGATAATCGCTGCGCAAATCCAGCAGAATGCGCTCAACGACAGGCTCCTCAATACCGAGCGTTTCGGCCAGCTTGTCCTGCCCCACCGGCTCTGCATGAGCAAACAGCATTGCCTCAAGGGCCGCCTTGTATTCTTTTAAGTCCATTGCGGTTCCTCCGTTTGCTGCTTTCCGGCAAGCTTTTTATGGTTCATCGAAAGCGAATTGTCGTCCTCGATCTGCAGCCGGCCATGCCGTACCAGCTCCAGCACGGCCAAAAACGTTGCCACCGTCGTCGAGCGAGTATCGCTTTTTAAAAACAGCTGATGCAGTGTGCGCAGTTTGCCCGTCACAAGGCCGCGCAGTACATGCACCACGCGGCTGGAAACCGACACAAACGGCGCTGCCACAATCGTATCAAAGCGTTCGGCGCTCGGGGGCTTTCGGCGCATCCCGCGGCCCTGCAGCGCATCCCACGCATCTATCAGCAGCTGCGGATCGTGGTGCAGCGGATAGCCGGCCTTCTGCTCCGGCTCGGCCGGCCGGCGCACCGCAATGTAAACATCCTCCGACATTGCCTTCAGCCGGCCCGCCATCTTTTTGCACATGTCGTATTCGATCAGCTGGCCCGTCAGCTCCTGCCGCATGCGCTCGGCTTCATCGCTGCGGGGCAAAAGCAGATAGCTTTTCATCTGCACCAGATGCGCGGCCATCTCGATAAACTCGCTGGCCACATCAAGCTGACGATCCTGCACAGAGCGAATAACCGCCATATACTGCTCGATCAAATCAAAAATCGGGATGTCGTGCAAATCCATCTTATTTTTGCCGATCAAAGCAAGCAGAAGATCCAGCGGGCCTTCAAAATTGGCAAGAGTAAAAGTGAGTTCTTCCATAGGTTTGCCTCTGTCTATCGAATTATGCGGCTGCCGCGCCGAACGTAAGCGCAAGGATGTCGATATAGTGTGTTGTCCAATTCATTGTATTGAGCACCGCCTGACGCGCGTAGTAAAGCGGCGTGTCAAATACGCCCAACATCAGCAGCAAAAACATGCCCACAAAAATGTAGCGCTCATATTTCATGATGCCGAAATACCACCGCCGCGGCAAAAAGGTCAACAGAATGCGGCTGCCGTCAAACGGCGGGATCGGAATCAGGTTAAATACCGCCAGCGTGACGTTGATGAGCACCATGTATTCAAAGAAATCCGTCAGCAGCGTAAACGCCAGCCCAGCCGGCGCAAAATAAGCCAGCAGCTTAAACACGACAAAGCTGACATAGCCCAAAAGCAGATTTGCCACAGGCCCGGCCAGCGCCGTAATCGCCATGCCCGCCTTCGGGTTTTTGAAGCGGCGCGTATCTGTCGGCACGGGCTTTGCCCAGCCGACGCCCGCCACAATCATACAGATTGCACCCATCGGATCAAAATGGGCCAGCGGGTTCATCGTCATACGGCCGTAGTCCTTTGCGGTACTGTCGCCAAGGCGCCAGCTGACGAATGCATGCGCCGCCTCATGGAACGGGATGGCAATCAGCATCACCAGCGCGCGGAAAAGGTACATCAGGGTTGTTGTATTCATAGCAGCTCCTTTATAAGAATATCATTATACCTTTTTTCCGCCATGCAGACAAGGGCCGCCGCCCAAGGCGAAAGATTTTTCGGAAAATATCTTGCTTTTTCGCCTTGCGTCTGCTACAATAGTCAAGCTGATGATTTTTAGTAGCTACTTCATAGCGAGGAGGTGCAGCAAATTGGCTAAATGTGCATGCTGTGGGAAGGGTGTCAACTTTGGCATTCAGGTTTCCCACTCTCATCGTCGGAGCAACCGTACCTGGAAGCCCAACGTCAAGCGTGTTAAGGCGGTTGTCGAGGGTTCTCCCAAGTATATCTACGCATGCTCCCGCTGCCTGCGCTCGGGTAAGGTTACCCGCGCTGTATAAGCGAACGAATGAAAATATGGCGCCGGTGGAAAGTGAATGCTTTCTGCCGGCGCCTTATTTTTGTTTTCTTTTTTGGGTTTTGCCTCAGCTCTGTGCGAGCTTGCGTTTCATGCTGTCCAGATTGAGGCTGTAGGTCATGGCCGTTTCGGCCGAGATCAGGCCATCATGATACAGCGCCAGCAGGCTGCTTTCCATCGTGCACATACCTTCGGCCGCGCCCGCCTGAATCGCGCCGTCGATCTGATAGGTTTTGCTCTCGCGGATCAGGTTGCGGATCGCCGGATTCACCTTCATGATCTCGAAGGCCGGGCGCAGATGCCCATCTTTTGTAGGCAAAAGCTGCTGGCTGATTACCGCGCGCAGCACCATCGAAAGCTGGATACGAATCTGGGCCTGCTGCTCGGCCGGGAACGAATCAATGATGCGATCAACGGAGTTGGCCGCGCCGGTGGTATGCAGGGTGCTCAGCATCAGCTCGCCTGTTTCGGCCGCGGTGATTGCCGTTTCCATTGTTTCGTGGTCGCGCATCTCCCCCAGCAGGATCACATCCGGGCTTTCGCGCAAAGCGCTGCGCAGCGCCGAGAGATACGAGGGGCAGTCGGTATAAATTTCGCGCTGCGTCACGATGCAGCTGCCGTGGCGGTGGACATACTCGATTGGGTCCTCCATCGTAATGATATGGCCGCTGCGCGCGTGGTTGATGGCATCAATCAGGCAGGCCAGCGTAGAGGATTTGCCCGAGCCTGCGCTGCCTGTGACAAGGATCAGCCCCTTTTGATACTGGGCCGCCTGCATTACCTCGGGCGGCAGATGCAGTTGTTCCGGCGTAGGGATGCCAAACTGGATTGCGCGGATCACCGAAGCCACGCTGCCGCGCTGATGCATCACGTTGACGCGGAAGCGCCCGAGGTTCGCCATCGCAAAGGAGAAATCATCATCCTCCTGCGGCTGATCGATACAGGCCGCCTCACGGCCGCACAGCTGATAGATGCCCGCCACAAGGGCATGTGTATCCTGCGGGGTCAGGCGCTCGCCCTCCCGCTGCTGGTTTCCGTGCACCTTATAGGTTACAGGGACGCCGGGAATCAGGAAGATGTCGGATGCGCCGCAGGTGATCCCCTGCTGTAAAATCTGCTGAATATCCATAATTCCTCCGATATGTTATGTAGGGAAGCTGCCCTCCCAAAGGCCGCCGATGTTGCTGTCTTCCTGCCAAACGGCCGTGTTCTGCCAGCATGTGATCTGATACCGTCCCCCGCCTTCCAGCCGAAGCGAAACTTGCAGGGTGCGGCCGTTTTGGGTATCCAGCTCGGCCGAAATGGTGCCTGCCGTGATTGTGCAGCCCGCCGGCAAGTCGCTTTGCTGCACATCGCCGTTTTTCGCGGCCACGGCGGCGTCCACTTGGGCAAGCCATGCCTGCCCGGCGCTTTCAGTTTCGTAATAGGCCGCCACCTGCGCCGCATATTTGTCGGCCACGGCCGCGTCTGCGTGGGCCGTCGCCACCGTCAGCGCACACAGCGCCGTCACGCACAAAATGACCACTGTGAACAGCAGCGTAATGCTGCCCAGCCGAAGCTCTTTATGCCGCATCCGCGCTGCCCCCTTCCGGCAGATATTTTTCCGTATCCAATGCAGCGCAGGTTTCGCCCGCAGCGTTCTGCACGGCAAAATGCGCGGTTTGCAGGGCACCGGCCGCAGTTACCTGCTGTTCCGTGCGGATCGTCAGCGTATAGCAGCCGCCTTGCGCGGGGCACAGCGTATCGTCATACGAAAGCAGCGTGGTATCGCCGGAAACCTCGGCGAAATCCGTTCCGCCCAAAATCGAAAGGGTACCTGCCACGGTGCCGTCCGCCGAAAAGGCCTCGGCCGCGCTGCGGCAGATCTCCGTGCCATCGTTGGTTTGTTTGGCGCGGCGGCTCAGCGCGGCGGCGCCGGCAAACGCCTGCATCAAAACTGCGCATACGCCCAGAAAAAGAAACAGCAGCAGAAGAATTTGCAAAAAGAAGGCAAAGCCGGTTCGTTGTTCTCGTTTCATGCCGCGCTCGCCTCCTTGCTGCGCACCGCCGCATACGCGGTGCGTCCGTCTGCCGTAACGGCAAGTACGCCGCCCTGTGCAAACGTGACATCAAAGTTGGTGCAGGCGGCGATTGTCTGCGCCGAGCTCGGCGCGAAGCTGCTGCCGACAAGGGCCGTCTCCTCCACAAGGTTGCCCTGATAGAGATAAATGCGCACCACATATTGGCTGTCCGTCGTGGCAAGCTGAAGTGCTTTCCCCTCCGGCCCGTCGGCAAGCACAACGCCGTCCGCCGCATCCGCGGCCGCAACACGGCTTTGCACATAGGCCAGCGTAGCGCGCATACGGTCGTTTTCCTGCTGGGCATCAGTAACGCTGCGGTACAGCCGTGCGCCCAAAAGTGCCACCATCAAAAGGGCCGCCGCCATCATCATATAGAGAGCCAGCGCGCTCCAAAGCCTGTGATTCTGCTTCATGGCCTGCCCTCCTAGCCTATTTGGTCAGCACGGAAACCTGCGGCAGCAGGTTGCTGGCAAATGCATCATAGCTCACGATATATCGTTCCTGATTTACGATCAGGCCGTAGTTTTCTTCCATATAAGCAAGGTCGGGCGGATACACGCCTTCGACCGAATAGCACTGCACGGCACAGCGCAGCACCGCCTGCCGCACGGCGCCCTGCTCCTGTGCGGCGAGGTCTGCCATCACCTTTTGATACAGCGCCGCCGCGCCCGCAAGGCACAGCAGAATCAGCGCCGCCGCCAAGAGGCGTTTGATCCCTGTATTCCGTTTTGTTTGGTTCATATTGCTTTCCTCACCCGATCGAGCTTAAAATGCCGATCAGCGGCAGCATCGCCGCCAGCAGCGTAATGCCCACGGCCAGTGTCAAAAATGCCGTCAGCAGCGGCTCGATGCCCTCAATCACGCCGTAGATCGCGTTTTCTGCGTCGCGGCCCGTGATTTCCGCAAGCTTTGCCAGCGTCATATCCAGCTTGCCGCTGCGGCTGCCGCTTTGCAGCATGCGGCCATACAGCGGCGCAAAGATTTTTTCTTCGTTCATCGCCTGTGCAAGGCTTGCGCCGCCCGCCATCTGCTGATTGCAACGCGTGACGCTTGTGCGCAGCGCGCCGTGCGTCACGCCCTTGGCCGCTTCCTGCATGGCCGAATCCGGGTCAAGCCCGGAGGCCGTAAAGGTTGCCAGCGTATCCGTCAAGCGGCTGGCAGCCAGCTGCCGCGCTGCCGCCGCCGTCAGCGGCAGCTTTTCGAGCCATCCGGCCAGCCGTGCCTTGCCATTGGGCGTTTTTGCCATCGCCATGCCGATCAACAGCACGGCACACACCACCAGCGTGGCCGCCAGCGCGGCCCAGCTGAAGATGCGCGAGGCCGCCACATAGGCATAGCTGCTGCCGGCAAGGCTGCCCGCGAGGCTTTCATACACGCCGACAAATACGGGCACGACCTTCCATACCAAAAAGCCCAATACCACACACATCAAGAGCAACAAAACCAAAGGATACACCAGCGCCCCGCGCAGGCGCTGCTGCATGGCATCCTCGCGCTCGTAATAATCTGCCAGACGATCCAGCACCTGCTCGGTGCGGCCGGCCTTTTCGCCCGCGCCGATCATCCCCGCCGCATACGCCGGCAGCGCGCTTTGCGCTGCCGCGGCAAAGGTGCTGCCCTGCTGCATCGCGGCCGCCATTTCGGCCGCCGCCGCGGCAAATACCATGTCGCCGGAAGCATCCTCGCCCAGCATCGCCAGCGCTTCGTCCGGCTGGGTGCCGGCGGCCAGCATCATCGCCATATTGCGGCAGAACAAGCTAACCGAAAGGTCATCCATCTTTTTTTCTTTTGTAGCCATTATGATACGCTCCTTTATGCTGGGTCAATAAGTGTAACGGTTTACATAATTGGTATCGTCTGTCAAAAACGAGGGGTCAACATCGTTTGCGGCGAATGTCGTATCAATCCGCTGCCAGCTGCCCGGGCTTGCCGCGATCTCCACCGTAATCCAGCCCTGTTCTTTTAGGTAAATCTCATTCCATGCATGATAGATGTCGCCAACGTATCCTGTAATCAGGCGGGTGGGGATGCCGGCGCTGCGCAGCATCGCGGCGGCCAGCGCCGCGTAATCAAAGCAGATGCCCTTGCCGCTTGCAAGCGTTTCGTCGGGGTCAGGCAGATAGCCTTTCTCCACGGTTTTAGCCTTTTCATAATCGTAGGCGACGTTTTCCGTCAGATATGCATACACGGCCGCGGCCATTTCCGTATCCGTCGCACAGCCCTCGGCCAGCTGCCTCGCCTTGGCCACGCACGCGGAATTCGCCCCGTAGTTTACAAGCTGGCTCGGGCGTAAAAACGGCTCAAACGCATCCGCAAGGGCAACTTCAGCCTTCGTCTCATACAGTGCCACATACTGCGAACCGCCAATATTTTGCATCACGCGCAGCGTATAGGTTCCGTCGCCGCAGTTGAAGGGAAAAACTGCCGGTGTGCCGTCCTGCGGCAGATCATAGGTATAAGTCGTATCTCCAAGGGCCGCCTGAAACTTTAAACGGCTTTCGCTGACGGCCGAAACCGCAACATACCCCTCGGCCGTGCAGGAAAGGTCGATCTGTACCCCGTTTTCGCCCTGTGCCGCCGCGGCGTGGAACTCGCTTTCGCGGAAAGCCGGGATGGCAAGGCCGCCGGCCGTTTTTTGCGGCGCAGAAGCCGTCGGCACCGAGGCCACCGAAACAGACGCCGCTGTTTTGCTTTGTGCCGCCGCGCCCGGGCCGCCCCCGCATCCGGCAAAAAGGGCAAAGACAGGTACCAGCGCCAGCGCCGCCGCCGATTTCACGATTTTGCGCAAAGCCTTCGCCCCTTTCCGACGGGTTTCCGTATTATCCCGCAAAACTCTCTTTCAATATACTCCCGTGCCTAGGCAAAAGTAAACCCCTTTTGCCGCGCGCGGGCCGGCGGGCCGGTTGCAATTCGCGCACCCATGTACTATCATAAAACCACATTTCGGAACAGGCGATTTTTCGCGGCGGTGCCGCGGCATCGCCCTGCCGCCGCGAAAGGAGCGTTGCCCTGTGCCATTGCCGAAAGATCCGATCCTGCTTTACAGCACCGTTAATATGCTGCTGCGGGATCGCTATGCTTCGCTGGACGCCCTGTGTGAAGATCAGGATGTCTGCCAAAACGAGCTTTGTGCCGTGCTGGAAGCTGCCGGGTATCATTATTTTCCGGCGCAGAATCAATTTCGCTGACGCCGAAGGCGGGCATCTTGGCCGGCGCAGCCGTTTCGGGCAGGATGCCGTGCACAGCAGTTTGGGCAAAAGCAGCGATGGCCGCGCCTTTTTGGGGGCTGTGGCCTTTTATTTTTTGCCCGCCTTGTCAAAAGTTTTGCCCGGGCAGCGCGTATATTTTCGGCGCATTTGCGTATTGCTTTTTTACTCTTTTGTGCTACTATGGTAAAGTGTTAAAGCAAACGTAACCAGCCCGCGCTCTTGTGGGCTCTACAGAGGGGGATTTTACAAATGAAAAATATGATTTCTCGCCGCAGTTTCCTGCAGGCCTCCGGCCTTGCCGCCGCCGTATGCGCCGCCGGCGCGCTTTCCGCCTGCGGCAGCACTTCCGCAGCCGCTTCTTCTGCGGCTGCTTCTTCTGCCCCGGCTTCTTCTGCCGCGGACAGTGATTGGTCTTATATCTCCGGCAAAGGCGAGCTGGTAATCGGCATGACGATTTTCGAGCCGATGAACTACTATGACGCCAACAATACGCTGATCGGTTTTGACACCGAGCTGGCGCAGGCCGCCTGCAAAAAGCTTGGCCTCACCGCTACTTTTCAGGAGATTGATTGGGACAATAAGGTGATCGAGCTGAACGCCAAGAACATCGACTGCATCTGGAACGGCATGACCATCACCGATGAGCTGGGCAAGAGCATCGATTTTTCGACGCCGTACAGCGGCAACATGCAGGTTTGCGTCATTAATGCCGCAAATAAAGATCAGTTTACCGACGCCGATACGATCAATGCCGATGGCGTTCAGGTCGGCGCCGAGGCCGGCTCTGCGGGCGAAGCCGCCGCACAGGAGAGCTTCCCGAATGCGGCGCTTACCTCTGTCAACGCGCAGCGCGATTGCCTGATGGAGCTAAAAAGCGGTACGTTGGATGTCGGCGTGATCGACTATGTAATGGCCAAAGCCTCCACGGGCGAGGGCACGAGCTATACCGATCTTATGATTGTACCCGATCTTGAGCTTTCCAAAGAAGAATACGGCGTCGGCCTGCGCAAGGGCAGCGATTTCACTGCCAAGCTGAACGATGCCCTGCAACAGCTTGCGGGCGACGGCACCGTGGACGCGCTGGCCGAAAAGTATCCTTCCGTCATGGTAACGCTGTAACCCAGCAAAGCTCGCCCTTTTCACAGCTTTTTCGGGCTGTGTGCCTTCTTCTGCTGTGCGGAAGAAGGATTTTTGATTTCAGGAGGAACATGCTATGACGTTTGCGCAGGTTTCGCTTCAGCTGCTGGCCGGCTTTCAAACGACGCTTTATATCTTTTTTGTGGTGCTGCTTTGCTCGCTGCCGCTGGGGCTGGTGGTTTCTTTCGGCTCCATGTCGCGTTTTCGCCCGCTGCGGTGGTTTACCCGCTTTGTCATCTGGGTGATCCGCGGCACCCCGCTGATGCTGCAGATCATCACGGTGTTTTATGTGCCGGGGCTTGTGTTCGGCATGCCGATGAAAAACCGTCTGATCGCGGTGCTCGTCGCGTTCATCATCAACTACAGCGTCTATTTTTCCGAGATCTACCGCGCCGGTATCGAGGCGATCCCGCAAGGGCAGTATGAAGCCGGGCAGGTGCTTGGCATGACAAAGCCGCAGATCTTTGTACATATCGTGCTGCTGCAAGTCGTAAAGCGCATCCTGCCCCCCATGACGAACGAGGTCATCACGCTGGTAAAGGATACCGCGCTGGCCCGCGTCATCATGGTGGTTGAGCTGATTAAGGCCGCGCAGGACATTGTCGCCGGATACGGCCTGATCTGGCCGCTGTTTTATACGGCAGTGTTCTATCTCGCGGCCGTGGGCATCCTGACACTGGTGCTCGGCACCGTCGAAAAGAAACTGGATTACTATAAGGGGTGAGCAGCATGGCGATTTTGGAAGTAACGGATCTGGAAAAGAATTTCGGCCGCACGGAAGTGCTGAAAGGCATTAGCTTCACGCTGGAAAAGGGCGAGGTCCTGTCGATCATCGGCTCCTCAGGCGGCGGCAAAACTACGCTGCTGCGCTGTCTGAATTTTCTTGAGACGCCGACAGGCGGCAAAATCTCCGTCAACGGCAAAGCTGTTTTTGATAGCAGTGATCCCATCACGCTGAGCGAAAAGCAGCTGCGCGCCAACCGTCTGCACTTCGGCCTTGTGTTCCAAAGCTTCAACTTGTTTCCGCAGTATAATGTGCTTGAAAATATCACGCTGGCGCGGAACCTTTTGTGCAAGGGCCGTGCAAAAGCCGCCGGCGAGGCATTTGATAAAGCTGCGATTTACGCCGCCAATGAAGAAAAGGCCAAAGCGCTGATCGCACAAGTCGGCCTTACCGACAAGCTGAAAAATTATCCGTGCGAGCTTTCGGGCGGGCAGTGCCAGCGTGTAGCCATTGCGCGCGCCTTGGCGCTTGAGCCGGATATTCTTTGTTTTGACGAGCCGACCAGCGCACTTGACCCGGAGCTGACAGGTGAAGTTCTGAAGGTAATCAAGGGCCTAAAATCCTCGGATACGACGATGATTATCGTAACGCACGAGATGGAATTTGCGAAAAGCGTTTCCGATAAGGTGATCTTCATGGCGGACGGCGTTATTGCCGAGCAGGGTACGCCCGAGCAAGTGTTCGCGCACCCGCAAAACCCCAAAACGCAGGCATTTTTATCCCGCAGCCTCGAGCAAATTTAACCTTTTTGCCGGCTTTTTGGCTCGCTTCGCGGCGGCCATTGCGCCGGCCTAGCCATAAAAAACCGCCCGGCGTAAGTACATACGCCGGGCGGTTTTTTCGTATCAAAGGGGTGCAGTACCTTTGATACGGCCTTTTTTCAAAACTTTGTTTTTCTGAAATTCATCTATTTTAACCGGCCAAAAACAGAACCCTGCAAAGCAGCAGCCCGACAATGCCCGGCAGCCCGAGGGCCGCCGCCGTGGCAAGCGAGACCGTGTTGAGGCTTAAAGCGAACCCCAGCCACGGCCCCAGCAGCTGCAGCGCACCCAGCGCCGCCAGCCCGGCCGCAGCCGAAGCTGCCCAGCCCTTAAACATCTTCCACATTGGCGCGGAGGATGGTGCGCAGGCCTGTCTTTTTTGCGCGCTCCATCAGATAGCGGTAACGGCACCGCAAAGCTTGCCTTTCATAGATTCTCTGCTCCACAAGGTCTGGTTCCGTTTCCAAGTTGAACATCATCTCGTTATGGCGCATATCCGCGAGACATTCCCGAAGTTCTTCTTCCAGCCCGGGATGGTATTTGTCCAGTTCCGGGTCGTGGTCGGGCTTTGTCTGTGGCAGATTTCTGCGTTTTACGGCAGTCAGCATGGGTTTCCTCACTCCTTTGGTTTCGTGCTAACAGTATAGTGGCCAAAGCGGAAAAAAATCCCATATTCTTGTCAGTGAAAGCGCAGAATCGTTCGTGCCAAATCCGCATAAAGCGCAAAAAACAGCTGTTTGCCCCCAAAAGCAGAAAAAGAACGGCGCAGCCCGAGGCCTGTTCCGGCCACTTTGTGCGTCGCTCTTTGTTTTTTGGGTTTATTTTGCTGTAAGATGCGTAGTTCAGGCGTTTGCCGCCTCAAAATCAATGCGGCCGAGGTTTACGTCGGCGCGCACGATGGTAATCATCATCGTATCGCCAAGGCTCCAGCTCTTGCCGGCGGTGGGGTCAGTCAGGCGAATCCCTTCCGTAAGCAAGGTGCCGTGCGGCGTCAGGCTGGCGGCCGGCACAAAGCCTTCTACGGTATTATCCAGCTCCACAAATACGCCGCGCTGCGTCACGCCCGAGATTGTGCCCTGCAGGTGCTGGCCAATATGGTTGCGGGCATATTCGGCCTTATAGCAATCCTCAGCGCTGCGTTCGATCTGCATGGCGACAATTTCGCGCTCACTCGCCTGCTTGCTGGCATCGGCCGCAAAGCCGGCATAGCGCTCGGCCAGCTCTGCCTTGCCTACACCGTTTACCATATCCGTCAAAATGCGATGGATAGAAAGGTCGGGATAGCGGCGGATCGGGCTGGTAAAGTGCGCATAGTCGCTCAAAACAAGGCCGTAATGCCCCTTAGGCTTTTCCTCGTAGTGCGCTTTCATCATGCAGCGCAGCAGGCCCGTATGGATGATCTTTTCATACGGCGTCCCGCGCGCGGCGTCCAAAATCGCAGAAAGCTCCTTCTGCGTTGGCACTTCGGCCGCAAAATGGTCGTTTATGCTGCACGATTGCAGCAGCTTATGCAAACGTTCGAGCTTTTCGCCGTTCGGCTCCTCATGCACACGGTATACAAAGGGTACCTCACGGGTACGCGCAAAGTGGGCAGCGCACTGGTTAGCCAGCAGCATGAACTCCTCGACCATCGCTTCGCTTTCGCCCTGTGTGCGCTTTTTCACATCGACGCAGTGGCCGTCCTCATCCAGAATCAGCTTGCACTCGCCGCTTTCGATCTCCATACAGCCGCGCTCCTTGCGCAGGCCCTTGCGCAGGCCGTACAGCTTGCGCATCGCCGGGAACTGGCTCGAAACCTCGGCATACTTGTAGGCAACTTCTTTTTCGGCCGTACCGGCCAGTATATCGTTGATCTCGCTGTAAACGCCCTTTACGCGGCTGCAGATCACGCTTTTGACAAAGCGGTAATCTGTCAGCTCGCCGTGCTTGTCCAACTTCATCAGGCACGAAAATGCAAGGCGCAGCTCCTTTTCGTTCAGGCTGCAAACACCGTTTGACAGCTGCTTCGGAAGCATAGGCACTACCTGATCGGCATAATAAACGCTTGTGCCGCGGCGGAAAGCCTCTTCGTCCAGCTTGCTGCCGGGCTTGACATAGTGGCTCACGTCCGCAATATGGACGCCCAGCTCAAAGCCGTCGCCCGTTTCCAGCACACTCACGGCGTCGTCAATGTCTTTGGTTTCGGCGCTGTCGATTGTAAAGATCGGCATCGTGCGCAGATCCATCCGGCCCACGGTATCCCCGGCCTTTACTTCCACGTTTTCAAGCTTCTTGGCTTCCGCCTTTACTTCATCCGGGAAATGGCGCGAAACGTCCTGCGCATACAAAAGCGCCTTGGCGCACTGCTTGGCCTCGTCCGCGCTGCCAAAGCGCATCGCCACACCAACCTGATGCTCATCATGGCGGCGGCCACGGCTTAAAATCTCGACGGCGATCTTATCGCCGTCATGGGCGCCGCCGTCACAGTCCTTTGCGATCTGCATCGACATCGCGGTGCAGGCATCCGGCACAAACACAAGCCGGCCGTCAATGCGGCGGGCCGTGCCCACAAAATCATTATGCTGTTCGGTGATGGCGATCACTTCGCCCTCATCGCTGCCGGGCACACGGGGCTGGGCGAACTTTTCTACCAGCACCTTATCGCCGGGCATTGCGCCCATCAGGCAGCGCCCCGGGATAAACAAATCGCCCGTTTCGTCATCGCGTTTTGCAAAGCCGAAGTTTTTGCCCAGCTTCACGATCGCGCAGGGAATCAGTTTTTCGGCGCGGCCGCTGCGCACCGTGAAGAACACGCCCTCGCGCTGGCAGATCACGCCGTCATGCACCAGCTCGTCCACGGCTTCCATCACCTTACGGCTGCCGGCTTTATCGCGGCTCAGCCGCCGTTTCAGATCCCGCACCGTACAAGGGTGAAATTCAATCTCATGTTCCACTTTTTCGCGCATCGACATATTTTTCTTTCCTCTCTTCCCCTATCATTCCCTCCGTCGGGGAATGATATGCAACCCATGCGGCAACCAAAGCCAATCGGCCGAAAAACGGCCCGGAAAATATAGGGCTTCGCCGCGCGCATTCCCTATCGCCAAACACAAAAACAGCCCCGCTTGAAACCGCGGGGCTGCCGAACGCAAATCAGGCCAAACGGCTGGAGACAGTGCAGGCAATGATTGCAACCACAAACAAAACAACGCCCGCAATCATGGTAAAACGGGCCAACATGCGGTCGGCATGCGTAACGCGGCCCTCGCCCATCATGCTGTTGTCGCCCATGATGGCACTGGAAAGGCCCTGCCCCTTTGTGTGCTGGCACAGCGTCAGGAAAACCAGTGCCACAGAAACCACCAGCAGAATCACGCCCATAACGATTTCATACGTTTTCATAATCAAAAAGCTCCTTCAAGCAAAATCACAAAGCATACAAGAGAATCTTACCACATTTCCCCTGTAAACGCAAGGTTCCGTATCAGAATTCCAGAATCGGGCTAACCTCGCTGCGGCGCTGTGCCTGCACAACACATTCCGGCCCCGGCACAACATCTGCCGCTGTCAGCATATTGAACACTGTGCGCAGCGCCAGCTCGGGGGTGTTGTTTTCCTGCGAAAGGTGGCACAGCGCAAACTTGTTGCAGCCCCCCTGAATCAGTTCGAGAAGCTTTGCGCTGCACTCGTCGTTGGAAAGATGGCCGCGTGTGCTTTCGATGCGCGTGCGCAAATAATACGGATACGGCCCGGTGCGCAGCATGTGCAGGTCGTAGTTGCTTTCCAGCGCAACCAGCCCGCAGCCGGCCAGCGCCGCATGTACCGCAGGCGTCAAAACCCCAAGGTCTGTTGCGATCGCCATCACGCGCCCATCCGGCGTATGCACCCGGTAGCCGACGCAGGGCACGTCATGGCTTGTGGGGAACATCTCGACCCCGAACGCGCCCACTTCTTCGGTGCGCGCGCCGCCCAGGGCACAGGCGTCCGTCTGCTCGGGCAGGATGCGGTTTTGCAGCAGCATATCCAGCGTATCCGCCGCGCCGTATACCGGCAGGCTGTACTTATGTAAAAAGACGGTCAGCCCTTTTACGTGGTCGCTGTGCTCATGCGTTACAAGGATTCCGTCACAATCGCCCACGGCAAGGCCAAGCTCTTTGAGGCCCGCCAGCGTTGTACGGCAGCTTTTGCCCATATCCACAAGCAGATACCGCTTGCCGCAGCGGATAACGCTGCAGTTGCCCGAGGAGCCGGAATAAAGAGAAGTAAATTCGGCCATGCCGGAGCCTCCGATCAAAACAGCCGCATCGAAAGGATGCGGCTGCAAAATATGCTATTACAATGCCTGGCTTAAGGCGGCGGGGTTTCTTTCCACACGGCGAATATCGGCGCCCAGCGCCTCAAGCTTTTCGACGATGCGTTCATAGCCGCGCTCGATGTGGCTGATTTCGTCGATCTCACTTGTGCCGTTCGCCATCAGCGCCGCAACCACAAGCGCTGCGCCGGCGCGCAAATCGCTTGCGCGCAGAGGCGCCGGCATGAGCTCCGGCACGCCCTCAATCACAGCAACCTGCCCGTCCACCTGAATGTTCGCGCCCATCTTCGTGAGTTCGTCCACATAGCGGAAACGGTTATCCCAGATGCCTTCCGTCACGGTGCTGGTGCCGTCCGCCACACTAAGCATCACGCTCATCAGCGGCTGCATGTCCGTAGGAAAGCCGGGGTGCGGCATGGTGTTGATTTTGATGGGGCGAATTTCCCCTGTGCGGGATACACGCACTGCATCGTCAAGCTCCTGCACTTCGGCGCCGGCCATCACAAGCTTTGCCGTGATCGGCTCCAAATGCTTTGGGATCACATTTTTAATCAGCACGTCCCCGCCCGTCGCGGCGGCGGCCACCATATAGCTGCCGGCCTCGATCTGGTCCGGAATAATGCTGTACGTGCAGCCATGCATCCGCTGTACGCCGCGCACTTTGATGACATCCGTGCCCGCGCCGCGTACATCCGCGCCGCACATATTCAAAAAGTTTGCCAGATCGACAACATGCGGCTCTTTGGCGCAGTTTTCGAGCACAGTCTGCCCCTGCGCCATCACAGCGGAAAGCATGCCGTTGATCGTTGCGCCGACGCTGACTTTATCAAAAAACACATGTGCGCCCGTCAGCTCTTTGCCGCGCACACTAATCATGCCATAATCCACGCTGTCTGCAGCGCCCAGCGCGCTGAACGCCTTGAGGTGCTGATCGATCGGGCGCGGGCCGAGATTGCAGCCGCCCGGCATCGCCACCTGTGCCCGGCCGAAACGGCTGAGCAGCGCGCCCAGGAAATAATAGCTGGCGCGCATCTGGCGGGACAGATCGTCCGGCACTTCCGTGCCGGTCATAAAAGTCGTATCAATCTCATACGTGTTGCGGTTCAGCAGGCGAATCTGCGCGCCGAGCGCCTGCAGGATATGCAGGCTGACATCCACATCGCTGATTGCCGGAAGATTCTCGACGACACATTTGCCCGCCGCCAAAATTGTGGCCGGCAGAATGGCCACAGCGGCGTTTTTCGCGCCGGAGATCTCTACTTCGCCCTTCAGCGGTACCCCGCCGTTGATAACAAACTTTTCCAAACCAACTACTCCTTACAGGTTCTCTCAGAGCCAAAAAGAAGAATCCGCGGCGGCCTATATGCTTCGTGTTCACATTTCCGCCACAACTCTTATATTATACACGAGGCAGCGAAAAAAGCAAAGTATAATCCTCTTTTTTCCGTTTTGCCCAGATTGCAGCACGGGCCTTCCCCGGAATCTGGCACAATTCTGAATCTTAAGGGGTTTTCACCATGCCTTTTGCGTTTATTGTGGGCCACATCCTTAGCTTGCATCCATTTTGCGCAGAGATACCTTTTTTCGCGTAGAACACTCCTGCCATTTTTCGGCAGGAACCTTTACCTTTCGTCCGCAATCGTGCTATAATGCGGCTGCTATTTTGCTTTTCGGGAGGATTATGCCATGTCGAATGTGATCGTGCCCCGTGCCTGTACGCTGTGCCCGCGCCGCTGCGGCGCAAACCGCGCCGCAGGGCAGGCCGGCTTCTGCGGCGCCGCAGGCAGCCTGAAAGCCGCGCGCGCCGCCCTGCATTTTTGGGAAGAGCCGTGCATTTCCGGCAAAGAGGGCAGCGGCACGGTGTTTTTTTCCGGCTGCACTCTGAAATGCTGCTATTGCCAGAACTATCCCATCAGCGCGGATTGCTTTGGCAAAGAGCTTTCCGTCTCGCGCTTGGCGGAGATTTTTCTCGATTTACAACGGCAGGGCGCAAACAACATCAATCTTGTCACGCCCGGCCAGTGGCAGCCGTGGATTACCGCCGCTTTGGACGAAGCGCGCGCCGGCGGCCTGCATCTGCCGATTGTGGGCAATACCGGCGGCTACGAAACCGAAGAGAGTATTGCCGCGTGGCAAGGCTATATCGATATTTGGCTGGCCGATTGGAAATATATTTCGCCGGCCCTCTCGCAGGAGCTTTCGGCTGCGCCCGATTATGCGGCCGTCACCGAAAAAGCGATCCGTGCCATGCTCCGGCAGGTGGGCCGGCCCGTGTATGATGCCCGTGGCATCTTGCAGCGCGGCGTAATCGTGCGGCATTTGGCGCTGCCCGGCCATACCGAGGATAGCTTTGCCGTGCTGGATAAGCTGGCCGCGCTGGAAAAGGAATTTCCGGGCGGCTTTATTCCAAGCCTGATGAGCCAATATACGCCTTTTTACCGGGCGGCCGAGCATGGGCTGGGCCGCCGCATCACAAGATATGAGTACCGCAAGGTAATCGATCACGCTATCAGCCTTGGCCTTGTACACGGTTATATGCAGGAAAAAAGCAGTGCGCGGGAAGAGTATACGCCGAGTTTTGATCTCACCGGGCTGTAATTTTGTCGGTTTGTGTCATATTTTCCCCTCTTGCCTCGTAGAATAGAGAGAAGCTTATGACCGTGCAAAGAGGATGGAACGAACCGTGTTGAGAAGAAATTGGAATCGGCGCAGGCGAAACCGCAGGCTGCTGCGTACCGGGATTTTAGTCACACTTGTCTGCGTCATGGTGCTGTTCGGCTGGGGTATCGGTTATCTGGCCCGCGAGCTGCAGAACAGTATGGGAAAAGGCGTATATACCGTTGCGGTAGATGCCGGCCACGGCGGAAGCGATACGGGTGCCGTCGGCGTTTTGCAGGAAAGCGATATGACCGCCGAGACGGCCGAGTTGCTGACGCAGCTGCTGGCAGCCGACCCTCATTTTCGTCCGGTGGCCACGCGCACAGATTATACCGCCACCGCCACGCCTGCCGAGCGCAGCACGGCCGCCAACCGTGCCCACCCGGATCTGTTGCTTTCCATCCACGGCAATTCCAACGGGAACTCGGCCGACACGGCGGGGTTTGAATGTTATCCTGTCACGCCCGGCCGGCGCGAGCACGACGACAGTATGCGCTTTGCCGCGCTGCTCGTCGGCCGCATGCAGGAGGCCGGCGCCGCGATTCGCGGCACAAACGGCATCCGCTACGCCTACTATGGCGAAAACGACCAGAAAACGATTGTAGACAGCGCCGATGATACGAAGCGCAGCGAAACAACTTTTACGATTTTGGAGCGCAGCCGCTGCCCGGCCGTGCTGGCCGAACAGTGCTTTGTAACCAGCGCCGCGGATGTAGACGCTTTCGGCGATGACGACGGCTGTGCCCGTGCCGCTGAGTGCTATTATCTTGCGATTTGCGATTATTTCGGTGTTACGCCGCACGAAGCTGATAGTACCGCGGCATCTGCCGCCTCGGCCGCCCAGTAGCCGCCATTTCCGGCAAAAGGCAACAAAAATGACGTTCTTCGGCCACTATGCTGGCACAAAGAACGTCATTTTTCTATTTCAGGCGTATAGGCTGCTTTTATTTTTTGATCGGCCGCTCAAACTTCGGTGCATCGTAATACATATAAATCTGGCACGGGATCATGCCGTTATACATCTTGCGGCGCTTGGTGGCGCGCTTGCCGTAATGCGTCTCAAACTCCATATCGGCCGTGATGACGTTCACCCCGGCGCACGGAGATTCCGCCATGCGCTGCCCCAGTATGCGGGCCAAGTGCGCCGCCTCGGCAGGGTTGCCGAGACGTTCGCCGTAAGGTGGGTTCGTCAAAATGATTCCTTCCGGCTTCGCAGTGAAATCCGCCACATCTGCCACAGCAAAATGGCACCGCTTATCCACGCCGGCAAGCTTGGCGTTTTCCGTTGCCAGCGCCACAGCGGCCGGGTCAATATCAAAGCCGAAGCCCTCAAAACCGGCGTCCAGCTTCGTTTCTGCCAATGCCTTCTGCCGCTGCTCTGTCCAAACCTCGGGCGGCACAAAGCTGTAGTTTTCGGCCGCAAAGCGCCGTTTCAGGCCCGGCGCGATGTTCAGCGCCTTTTCGGCCGCCTCGATAATCAGCGTACCGCTGCCGCAAAACGGGTCCTCGACGAGGCTGTCACGCCGGACGCGCCCGACGTCCGCGATCGTGGCGGCAAGCGTCTCTTTGATTGGGGCTTCCGTCGCGTTGCGGCGATAGCCGCGCTTGTGCAGGCCCTCGCCGGTGGTATCCAACATCACCTCGCAGACGTTCTTTCGCAGCGAAAAACGGATGCGGTATTCGGTGCCCGTCTCGGGCAGCGTCGAAACATGATGGTACTGCATCAACCGCTTAACCACGGCCTTTTTCACAATGCTCTGGCAGGCGGGCACACTCGAAAGCTGGCTGGAAAGCGAAGAGCCTTTCACCGGAAACTCGGCGTCTGCCGGCAAAAGCTCCTCCCACGGAATCGAGAAAACGCCGTCAAACAGCTCATCAAACGTCGTCGCCGGATATGTTTTCAGCAAAAGCAAAACGCGCTCGACCGTGCGCAGATTCAGGTTTGCCGCGGCGATCATCTCCGGCCCACCGGCAAAATGCAGGCGGCCGTCCGTCACCTGAATATTTTCCGCGCCAATGCGCTTAAGTTCAAAGCTGGCTGTGGCTTCACAGCCAAAGTAGCACGGTGCAATCAGTTCATATTTCATATTGTTCCTATCCTTTTCCAAAAAAGGGCCTGCCCCGGATGGGGCAGGCCCTGTACGTTCCGTCAGCAAATTATTTTTTATGCCCGCGCGGTGCATAACCGCCGCCCCGGCGCCCCGCAACCTCACGGTCAAGGTCCGCCATCTTTTCCTCGCTCTGATTTTTAAAGCGGTCCATCATGTCCTCAAAGCTGAGGTTATCGCAGGCCGGCGCAGATTTCGGGTCCCACACATGCGGCGCACCGCCGCTGCGCGGGCCACCGCGGCGCCCACCACCGTTCCCGCCATGAAAGCCGCCGCCATTTCCGCCGTGAAAACCGCCGCTGCCGCCATGAAAGCTGCCATTTCCGCCGTGGAAACCACCGTTTCCGGTATGTGGCCGGCTATCCGGGCGCCCTGCCCCGCGCGGAGGCGGCGGCAGAAGCCGTTTGATTGACAGCGCGATTTTGCCGTCGGGCGCGATGCTCATCACCTTGACGTTCACCGTTTGGCCCTCCTGCAAAACCGTATGCAGGTCCTGAATAAACTCGTTCGACACTTCCGAAATGTGAACAAGGCCCGTTTTGCCTTCCGGCAACGCGACAAAAGCCCCGAAATTCTTGATTCCGGTGACTTTGCCTTCCAGTACGCTTCCTACCTCGATTGCCAAACCTCAATACTCTCCTGTTACTATAAATTCAGCGTAGGGGCCCGCAAGAGCCCGCGCCTGCTGTTCTGTTTTTGCGCGCGGCGGCACAGTTTTGACATAAAGCGCTCTCTGGCCGCAGCGCTTTTATTTGCCGGACATATCCACGAAAACACGCTCGTTCGGCGCCGCATAGCCGTAGGTATCGCGCGCGATTCGCTCCAAAATCTCGTCGTCATTGCCTTCCAAAACGCGCTGCAGCTCTTCATTTTCCTCATTTTGCTGCTTCAACTGCGCTTGTAAAGAAGAAAGCTCCTGCTGGCGATTTGCGATTTCCACGCGGTTGGAAATATAGGCCGCAAGCATGCTTACAATCAGGATGCCGAACGCACAGCGCAGCATCAACGTGGAGAAATGAAAATGGCGATGCCGGTCGCCGTGTACTTTCGCCATAAGCTCTCTCCTCTCCGCAAGATACATCTACACGTTTGAATTATACAATATTGGGCCGTGCTTTTGCAACTGTTTTGTGCGTTTTTGAGAGAGTTTTTTATGTATTTTTTCCTTTTTATGGGCGGTGTAGTACAATTTTATCTTGTTCCAAAAAGGAGAAAGCACACGCCGCCGTAAAAAGCGAAAAGGCGCCAGCAGGATTTGGCATATTGCAGCGCGCAGCGGTGCCAAAAGGTTTTCTCCGGCCGCCGCGCCGAGCGCCAGCCCCACCGCCATATACCAGCGCAGCTCACCGGCGCCGCTGCGGCAGGCTGCGAAGCTTTGCAGCAAGATCAGCGCGGCCCCTGTACACAGAAAATCCGGCCAGAAATGCATCTTGCCGCGCCGCATGGGAAACAGGCAGCGTACCATCGCCGCCAAAAGCCCGAGGCCCATACACTGTACGAGATCATACGCCGCGCGCAGCGGCCCGATCGGTGGTACCATCAGCGCGTCAGGCGGTGCCAGAAACCGCCGGCAGAAGCATGCGTTTCCGTATAGACAATCTCATCCACCTGCCCGCTGAAATGCACCTCGCCCGTTTCGAGGCTCAAGGTGCTGACCGAAAGCTCCCGCCCCGTGATGGAAAGCAGCCCGCGGCCCGTTTCCATCGTCGCACCATTTTCGTCGCAGCTAATCATGCGCAGCACACCGGTTGCCGTCAGGCGCTTGCGGTCTTCCAGAATCAGGTTGTGCGGCATCGCCTTTTCGGGCGCCGGGCGGGTATTTTCCGCTTTTTTCTCCATTGGCTTTTCCCTCCCCCGTTCGTTTCATTGTATGCAGGGGAAAAGCCGAAAATCACCCTTCCAGAATCTCGAACATTTCGCGCGCCACATCCTTGGTATGCGGCTCCTCGTTGTTCAGCACACGCACCTTGATCGGGCGATTGCCGAACGTGATCTCGATCTCATCGCCGATCTGCACCTCGCTGCTGGCCTTAGCGACTTTGCCGTTAAGCAGAATTCGCCCTGCATCGGCCACTTCGTTGGCCACCGTGCGGCGTTTGATAAGGCGCGACACCTTCAAATATTTATCCAAACGCATAATATCTCCTTTTTAGTCGGAAAAGAAAAGGCCCGCCTTCCGAGCCGGAGGGCGGGCTGCCGTGGCAAAAATTACAGAACGTCCTTCAGAGCCTTGCCGGCCTTGAAAGCAACCGTGCGAGAAGCCGGGATCGTGATCGGCTCTTTGGTACGCGGGTTACGGCCCTTATGCTCTGCGCGCTCATGCACCTCAAAAGTGCCGAAGCCGGAAATGGCGATCTTCTCGCCGCCCTTCAGGGCGCCGGTCATCGCTTCGACAGCCGCGTTCACAGCCTTCTCAGCATCCTTTTTGGTCATGTCAGCATCAGCAGCCACCTTGGCAATCAGTTCAACTTTCGTCATAATTCTAGAACCTCCACATTTTTTATCAGTACAGGCGGTTTGCCTGAGCACTGCATTAAAGTTCGCCGCCGTGTGCGGCATGGAAACGTTTCGTTTCCTGTTCAAGCGCTTCTTCCGCATCCAGCCCTTCGGTACGCAGCCAGTTGGCCGCGGCAAAGAGATAGGCCCCTGCCTGCGCTTCGGCAGGCGGATTTTGGGCCGGTGCGCCCGGCGCAGAAGATGCTTTCGAGGCAGCCAACGCCGCTTTCAGCGTATTTTCGGCTGTTTTCAGCGCCTGATACGCTTCGGCGGAATCTGCCGTAACGGTGCCATACGGCTCGGCCCGTTTTTGGGTTTTCTGGGCCTTCATCAGGGCCGGCAGCGTAACCGGCACGGAATCCAGTTCATCGGCCAGGCTTTGCCGCCCCTTTTCCCTATTTTTGAGCGCATCCCAATCGTTTAATCCATCGGATTGCGCCGCCGCGCCGGAAAAAATATGCGGGTGACGGAAAATCAGCTTCCGGCAGACGCCATCACAGACATCCGAGAAGGAAAAGCCGCCTTTTTCTTCTTCCATGCGGCTGTGCAGCGCAACCTGCATCAGCACATCTCCCAGCTCCTCACAGAGCAGCGTGGCGTCCTCTCGGTCGATCGCCTCAAGAACCTCATACGTTTCCTCTAAGAAGTTTTGGCGGATAGAAGTATGCGTCTGAACCTTATCCCACGGGCAGCCCGAAACGGGATCTCGCAGCAGAGAAATGATGGCGGCCAAATCTTCGGCATCGTATTTTTCTTTTGCCGGATATTGTGTCATATGCTGCCTCCCAAAGGTTGGATCGCATGGAATATTCTAGCGCAAAATCGCCTGTTTTGCAAGCAAATCCACAACAAAAAACAAGGAATCCGCTGCTTCTCGTCAAATTTGTGAGAACCCACAAAAAAACGGCTCGGAATTCTCAATTTCTCAAGAATTCAGGGCCGTTTTTTGCTTTAATTTACAGCTGTGCGCCGCATTTATTGCAGAACAGCGCATCCTCCGGCACCTCTGCGCCGCACTGCGGGCAGATGCGCGCCGTCGGGTTCTCCGCAGGGGCCGCCAGCGGCATTTCTACCGCGGCCGGGCCAAGGGCTGTTTTCGTCTGTTCGATCTCTTGCTCCAGTGCACCGATCGCGTCGATGTACTTGTCGGTCAAAGGCTGATTGGACTCGCCGCTTTTGGCGAGGCTGTAAACCAGCGCGCCCAGCTCCCGCTGTGCTTTCGCCAATTTGGTCTGATCGTTCAGAATCTTGACCTGCATCTTGGCCTTTTCCGTAAGGTCGAGCGCGGCGCTCTTGCCTTTTTCGGCATATTCCAGCCCGGTTTCTTTGATCTTATTAAAATCGAATTCCATACAAGACACCTCTTTCATCTTATTCGAGACGATCCCACGGGAAAACCCCGGGGAAGATGCACGGGAGCTATTCTGTCCGGCAGGCGTTTTCTGCCGTTTTTGCGGCCGATCCAATCGGCCCGCCGCGCCGGCGGCAGCGCGCTGCCTGTAAAAGAATCGTCCTGCGGTTATTATACCGCATCCGGCAGCCCGCCGCAACTTTTGCAGAAAATTTTTACAGCTTGCTCTCAATTTGGAAACAATTTGCGGCAGCGCCCGCTTTTTTTGCGGCCGCTTTGGCCCCGCTGTAAAATTCTTTCAAAATCATGCTGCCCTCCGGGATGGCCGTAACGGGCAGCGGCATCACCTCAGCAAAGCGTTCCGCCGTCTGCCGCATCAGCGCATATTCAGGACAGTGCGGGTCCGTAGCGGCCAGCGCCTGCGGCACAAGCCCCGCGATAATGCCCAGCTCGTAGCTGAACGAAGTATCCAGCACCAAATCGGCCAGATTTTTATAGATCTTGATATATTGGTTTTCGCCGTCCAGCACTCTGTCCCACATGCCAAGCGTTTTTTCGGGGCTATGGCCGCGCTCGGCTGCATCTCGCAGCACACGCCGGCAAAGGCGGATGTCCCGTGTATTAATCAGGCGGCGGCCATCCTTCGAGTATTCTTCGCGCAGGCCCGCATAGATGCGGAACAGCTTTTCCTCCGGCAAAACGCGCGTCAGCTCAGGGTTCAGGGCGTGAATGCCCTCTACGATACATACGCCGCCATCCAGCGAAAGATGCTCGCGCTCGCGCGCGGGCTTTTCTTGGACGAAATCATAAACAGGCAGGTCGCTTTCGCCCTTTTCGTTCAGTTCGCCGAGGCAGCGGTTGATCTCGGGCATGTTCAGCGTGGCCGGGCTTTCGTAATCCTTTGTGCCGTCGGGCAGGGTGGGATAGTTTTCCGCGCCGAGAAAAAAGTTATCGAGGCTTACCACTTTGGCCGGGGTACCGTCTTTCGCCAGTTCGTCGGCCAACAAGTGGGCGCTCGTCGTTTTACCGCTGGCGGAAGGGCCTGTCAGCATAATAATCCGCGCGCCGGACGCCCGGATTTTTTCGGCGGCACGTGCCAGACGCTCGCCATATTCCCGCTCGCCTTCCGCGATCACATCCGTTTCATTTTTGAGAGCGACGTTCATCAGGCTGATCTCCACCAGCCGTTTGGGTACCTGCACAGCGTTCATAAAAATCAGAAACTCCTTTTTTTCGGTCCAGCACTTCGGCAAAGCGCTGCACATATTCTGCCGGATACTTGAAATTGAAGATGCGCTCGATCCGGCTGCCGCCCGGCTGCACCAGCTTCGTGCTGCCGCCCGCCCCCGCGGATAGGATGGTGTGCACTTCCTCCATGATATAGATATTGTAATATCCCTCATGGCCCGGCCTGCACCAGCCCACGTTTTCAAGGTTTTGCAGCGTGTTCTTCTGGCGGTAGAGGTAATATGGGCGATAGCCCGCCTCTGCCAGCAGCGTACATTTTTCCAGCATCGCAGCCACATCGGCATGCTGCTCGTCGGCGTGGCCTTCCATCATCATACGGGATGCCCGTTTCAGTGTCAGCGTATGCACCGTGATATTTTCCGGTGCCAGCGCGATCGCGCGGCGCAGGCTTTTTTCAAAGCCCGCGACCGTATCCCCCGGCAGCCCCGCGATCAGATCCATATTGATGTCGGCATGGCCCGCGGCGCGCGCCTCGGCATAGCAGCGCTCGATGTCCGCCGCCGAATGCTTGCGCCCGATATTGGCCAAAACCGTATCCGAAAACGTCTGCGGGTTGATGGAAATGCGCGTCGCACCAAGCTCCTTCAAGATCGCCAGTTTTTCGGCATCGGTACAGTCGGGCCGGCCGGCCTCCACCGTGTATTCGTCCACTTTTTCAAGGTCGAAAGTATCCCGAACTGTCTCCATCAGCTGGCGCAGCTGGGCCGCGTTCAGGCTGGTGGGCGTACCGCCGCCGATGTAGATCGTGCGCAGGCGCAGCGCATTTTGGTCGGCCTGCCGGCGGATAGCGCGGATCTCCGCGCAAAGCTTTTCGACATAGGGCTGCACAAGTTTGCGGTCTCGCCCAAGGTTGCAGCTGACAAAGCTGCAGTAGCTACACCGCGAAGGGCAGAACGGGATGCCGATATAGAGGCTGTAATCCCGGCCGGTGCGGCCCGCTTTCAAAATCGGCTCCTGTAAATCAGCAATGCTTTTTGCCATTTGGAATTTTTCGGGCGTACAATCGAACTGGCGCAAAAACAGCGCGGCAATGTCCGTTTCGTCTTTGCCGGCGGCGCGCGCGTCGTGGATGATGCGCACCGGGCGCACCCCTGTCAGCTTGCCCCACGGCGGGCGAATGCCCGTCTCTTCGCGCAGCAGATCATAGACGAGGCTTGCCAGCGCAAAATCCGGCTTTTCGCCGTCCGGCAAAGCGGCGGTTCGCGTTTTGGTTTCGCCGCCGCGGCGCAGCACGGCGCACAGGTTATCCCCCGTAAGCTGTGCCAGCACAGCATCCTCGCCTTCGGCCGGCGGCTGCGCCGTGATCGGCGCCAGCGGAAAAAACAGGCGGATCAGATGTTCCACCTCATAGCCGGAGGCAAGCCCGTCAATATAGATTTTCATATCCTTCTCCGTTGTTTGCGTTTTATCCGTGTTCACTCGCAGAACGCCCGGATAAAGCTGTTGCCGCCCATCTCGCGCCCATAGGTCGAGAAATCCTCATGCCCGGGCAAAACCTTTGTCATTGTGGGCAGCGCAAGGCTTTTGAGCTTTTTGCAGCTTTCCACCATCTCCGCGTGGCTGCCGCCGGGCATATCCGTGCGGCCCGTATCGCCCGCAAACAGCGTATCCCCGGTAAAGAGCAGCTCACCGCACAAAATGCATACGCTGCCCTTGGTATGGCCCGGCGTATGCCAGACGGTAAAGTGCAGCTCATCCACCGAAATCGTTTCGCCTTCGGCATAGCCGCTGTCGGCGGCAGCCAGCGGATACATCTGGCTGCCCTGCGTATCGGCGGCCTCGCAGTAAAGCTTGGCATGCCACTCTTTTTTCAGCGCTTCGGCCGCGCCCACATGGTCAAAGTGGCCATGCGTACAAAAGATATGCGTCAGCACGTCGTTTTCCTGTTTCAGGTAGGCGTCATACTGTGCCGCCTCGGCCGCCGGGTCGATGATGACGGCGTGGCCCGCCTGTGTAATCAGCAAAAAGCTATTGGTGTAAAGCGGCTCGGGGCCGTTGAGGTGAAAGATTTTCATAGAGTGTCCTCATTTCTTAGCTGCGCGTCACTTTCAGCACATCCCGGATTTTGGAAAGGCGGGCTACAACGCTGTTCAAGTGGTCGGTATTGCTGATGCCAACGGTCAGGCTCATCACGGCACAGCCGTGCTCGGCCTGCTTGGCTTCCATCGCATAAATGGGCACCCGCAGATCTTCCAGCGCAAGCGCCACATCGCCCACAAGGCCCGAGCGATCGAGCGCATCGACCTCCAGCGTGGCCTTATAGTTTTCCTTGATGTCGTCCGCCCAATAGGCGCGCACCCAGCGTTCGATGTTGGCAGAATCTCGCATACTGGCCAGCGCGTTTGAGCAGCTTTTTTTGTGGATCGAAACGCCGAACCCGCGCGTGACAAAGCCAACGATTTCATCGCCGGGCAGCGGGTTACAGCACTTGGCAAATTTCAGCGGGCAGTTGTCGATGCCCTCGACAACGACGCCGTCCGTCGCATGCGGCCGTTTGACGTTGACCGTGGCGATCTTCGGCTCGTCTGTTGCGCGGAGCTTGGTGTATTCCTCTTTCACGCGCGGCAGCGTATGCGCCACCGTCAGCCCGCCGTAGCCGATCGCCGCGTACATTTCCTCGGCGGTGTTTTGGTGCAGGCGCCGCGCGATCTCGGCCATAAACGGGTCCCATTCCTCATCGGTAAGGACGATCTGATTGCGGCGCAGCTCTTTGGCAAGCGCATCGTGCCCTTGCGCGATGTTTTCATCGCGGCACATTTTCTTGAACCAGTTGCGGATCTTGCTCTTGGCCTCGCTCGTCTTTACGATCTTCAGCCAATCGCGGCTGGGGCCTTTATCGGCCGGCCCGGTAATGACCTCGATGATCTCGCCCGTGGCCACCTGATGGTCGATCGGCACGATGCGGTTGTTCACCTTACAGGCCACCATGCGGTTGCCGACAGCGGAATGGATCGCATACGCAAAGTCGATGCAGGTTGCGCCCGCGGGCAGGTTGATGACATCACCCTTCGGGGTAAAGGCGAACACCTCTTCGGGCAAAAGGTCGCTTTTCAAATCGCGCAGCAGGTTGCCCGCATCATCGGAGACACGCTGGTTTTCCAGCAGTTGGCGCACCCATGCAAGGCGCTGATCCAGCTTATCCTGCCCGCCCGAAACGCCCTCTTTATATTTCCAGTGCGCGGCGACGCCGTACTCGGCCATTTCGTCCATCTCGCGGGTACGGATCTGCACCTCGAACGGGATGCCCTCGTGGCCAATCACCGTGGTGTGCAGGCTTTGATAGCCGTTCGGTTTCGGGGTGGAAATATAATCCTTAAAGCGATTGGGCAGCGGATGGTACATATCGTGGATGAGGCCGAGCGCGTTGTAGCATTCGGCCACGGTATCCAAGATAATGCGCACCGCGTACACATCGTAGATTTCATCAAAGGCTTTGTTCTGCACGTACATCTTGCGGTAGATGCCGTACACGCTTTTTACGCGGCGCTTCATCGTCGCGTTTCCGATGCCGCTTTCTTCCAAGCGCTTTTCGATCACGCCCGAGACGTTAGCCAAAAATTCTTCGCCGGCATGTTCGCTCAGCAGCTTTTTGATCTCGTTATAGCTCACCGGGTCAAGGTAATGGAGGCTGCGGTCTTCCAGCTCCTCCTTGATATTCAGGATGCCCAAGCGGTTGGCGATGGGGGCATACACTTCCATCGTCTCAAGGGCCTTATCGCGGCGCTTTTGCTCGGGCCATGCGTCGCCGGTGCGCATATTATGCAGCCGGTCGCACAGCTTGATAATCATAACGCGGACATCCTGGCTCATCGCCAGCAGCATTTTGCGCAGGTTTTCGGCCTGTTGCTCCTCGATGCTCGAAAACTGGATTTTTGTCAGCTTCGTCACGCCGTCGACGAGCAGCGCCACATCCGCGCCGAACTGGTTTTTCACTTCTTCGATCGTGAAAGGCGTATCCTCGACGACATCATGCAGCAGCGCGGCGGCAATGCTTTCGCTGTCCATGCCAAGGTCGATCAGCAAGCGCGCCACCGCCAGCGGATGGCAGATATATGGCTCGCCGCTGCGGCGCTTCACGCCGTCATGCAGATGGTTCGCCGTGCGGTAGGCATTTTCGATCAGCGTAAAATTATAGTTGCGGCCGCTGGCCTGAATCGCATCCACCAGCTTTTGCCATGTGATGATCTCAGGGCGCGCCGCGCTGCAGCGTTGGTGCGGGGCCTCGTCGGCTGGCTGCGCCGTGGCGGCCAGCGTCCCAATCTCCTCTACCTGCTCCTGCAAATGCTTTTTTGCCGAATAGAAGCCGCTGGGCGCATCGGCCGCAGCTGTTTTCGTTTCCTGTGCCATACTTAAAGTTCCTCCATGCGTTTGAGGATCGGCGCCTGCGCAAGGTCTTTCTTCTCTGTGCAGGGCACCGGCTCGAACCAAGCGGCGCCATCCTTTTCGGCGCGGGCGATCAGGCCCAGCTGCTGTAACGCCAAAAGGCCGGCCAACGTTTTGCCGGTTTGCTCTGCCCCAAGGCAGGCGAACAGCGGCTGCAAATCGTCGGCATGCACTTTCCCGGCGCGCACCGCCTGATACGTGCGGATCACATCCGCCCGCGCGGGGCGCAAAGCTTCCAGCTGTGCTTTTTCCAGCGCGGCGCCGCCGCAAAAAGCCTCAAATTCGGCTGCCTGCTCGGCCGGGGCGTTGCCCAGCCCGGCCGGGCGAAGCTCCTGAATGCGGCCGGAATACTGTGCGCCGCCGCGCCCTTCGTAAACCGAAAGCGTCAGCACGGCATCCACGGTATCGCCCGCCGCGTAGGGCAGCCGGGCCGGCGCCATGCCGAAATAAACCGCGTAAAAGCTGGTGCTGCCCTGCCGCAGGCGCAGGCGGCAGTGTCGCCCTTCCGATACCGGATACACGCCCTCGATCACCGCGTTTTCCAGCAAGAACAAGGGCGTCGGGTTGCCGCTTCCAAACGGCGCGAGCTTTTCCAGCGCGGCCACCGCGGCAAGGCTCATTTTATCCAGCCGCACCGAGAGATCGGGCCGCACCGGCGGGCACTGGATAACCGGGTATTCCTTGGCGGCCCATGCATTCATGCGGCGGCGCAGCTCCGGCAGATTCTTTTCTTCTACCGAAAGCCCTGCGGCCAGCGCATGCCCGCCAAAGCGGATCAAAAGATCGCTGCAAGCGGTAATGCAGCGGTGCAGATTAAAATTGCCGAGGCTGCGCCCGCTGCCTTTGCCCTCGCCTTTTTCGTCGATGCTGATTACGATTACCGGCCGGCCCAGCTGCTCGACAAGGCGGCTCGCCACGATGCCGATCACGCCCGGATGCCAGTTTTTGCCCCAGACAAGCACGATGCGATCCTCTGCGCGGGCAGGGTCGGCTTCCAGCTGGCTTTTGGCCGCGGCGGCAATATCCTGTTCGATCTGCTGGCGCGCCAAATTATCCTCATTCAGCTTTTCGGCCAGCTGCGCGGCACGGCTTTCGTCCTCGCACAGCACAAGCTGCAACGCTGTCACGGCGCTGTCCATCCGGCCGGCCGCGTTGATGCGCGGCGCCAGCGCAAAGCTAATGCTTTCCGCCGTCACCGGCTTATCGGCAAGGCCCGCCACTTCCAGCAGGGCCGCAAGGCCCGGGCGCTCGGTATTTTGCAGCGCGGCAAGGCCCGCCGTAACCAAAGTACGGTTTTCGCCCGTCAGCGGCATCACATCCGCCACCGTGCCGATGGCGGCCAGATCACCGCAAAAATCCAACATTTCCTCCGCCGGGCATTCATCAAGCGCCGCGCAGAGCAAAAATGCCACCCCTGCGCCGGAAAACGATTTGAAGGCGCTGGTGTCGTCCTTTCGGTTCGGGTCCACGACAGCCACCGCCTGCGGCAGCGTATCCGGGGGCAAATGGTGGTCAGTGATGATAAGGTCGATCCCGAGCGAAGCGGCATACGCGGCCTCCTCTACGGCCGAAACGCCGTTATCCACCGTCACAATCAGGGTGTATCCCTTTTTGTGGATCGCATCAATGGCATTTTTGGTCAGGCCGTAGCCATCCCCTTCGCGGCTGGGCAGCATACATTTGGCAGCCGCGCCCATGCTGCTGCGCAGATGATCGAACAGCAGTGCCGTCGCCGTTACGCCGTCCACATCGTAATCGCCAAAAATGACGATTGTTTCTTCGGCTTCCACCGCCGCACGGATGCGGGCGCAGGCTTTATCCATATCTTTTAAGCTGCGCGGGTCGGGCAAGGGCATTTCGCCGGCCAAAAAAGCTTCGGCCGCGGCCGGGTCCGTGGTGCCGCGGGCACACAACACGCCTGCCAGCAGCAGGTATTCCTGCGTTTTTTCGGCGAGAGCCCGCTGCAGTTCTGCTTCGCCCGGCATTTCCGGCGCGGCTTCAGCCATTCGGTCTACAGCATTTTGCGCCAAAGCCTTCGCCAGTGCGGCGGCCAAAGCGTGATCGACGGTGCGTGGCTCCCAAGCGCGGTACAGCATAACGGCTCTCTCCTTTCGCGGGTATTTTTTCATCCGGCTGCGCCGCGGCTTTTGCCCGGCGGCGCATATTATTTTGTCAATGGTTTTCTGCCGCAGCGGCGGCAAAAGGCATTTTTCTTTTCGGGCCGCTTATTCCTGCGGCTTCAAAAGGTCGTTTTCCGAAAGGCCGTCACGGGCCAGCATCCCCTGCATCGCGGCGATCTCGCTCGAAACATCCAGCGCCACATCCGAAAGCAGGTTATCATGCAGATTCGAGAAGGCGGTATTCAGCGTATGCAGCATACCGGCCACATCGCGGCGAATGCTCTCGGCATTGTCGCCGCCCGTCGTGCCCACCTCATTGTAGGTGCGCAGCAGCTTCAGCGTCGTAGGAATATAGTAATTTGCCAAGCGCTGTGCCTTGGGCATGCTGTCGGGATGATCCTTCACCCAATCAAAGATGGCGCCGCTGGTTTTTTGCATCTGCGAAAGCTCTGCCACAGCCTGCGGATCGTTTGCCATCACAGCCTTTTCCTTCTCCAGCACATCTATAAAATTCTTCATGCTGGAAAGCGTGGCATTATCCTTGGTTTCCCGCTCGGCTTTCTGCTGCTGCTCAGCCGTGGCAGCAGCTTCCTGCTCGGCCTTCTGCTGCTTTTCAAGCGTGGCATAATAGGCCTGCTCGGAGAAATAGAGCATATTGGTATCTTCGTCCATCCATGCCGTCAGCCAGCCGCGGCGCAGCATTTTGCGGATGTCTTTTTTCGTATCGGCGATCGAGCGCTGTGAAGCCTGCGCCAGCGAAGCAAGCGACACCGCCTGCTGCACCCCTGCAATGGAGGCGTAGGCGCGCAGCTTGCCCGAGGCTTTCAGGTTTTGCGCGCCCCGGATGGTCAGCCACAAAAACGGCAGGCAGGCGGCCAAAAGGCTCCCACCCACGATCAGCAGCACCCCTTCTATCAGGCCGAGGCCAAGGCCAGCGCAAATCAGGCCGCCAAGCCCAAAGCAAAACAGCATTACGCCGCCCGTGATCGTTTGCGCAAGGCCGATGCCAAAGCGGTTATTGGCGCTTTTACGCAAAGGGCTTTTGGGGGCCTGCGCATTCCATCTGTCATAGTGGCCGCGGTTACGGTAGCGGTTACGGTTGCGGGCATTATAAGAATAGGCATAGTTGCCGTACTGCATATTTGTGCCTGCCGCCTGCCGCGCACGGTTTTGCTCGATGGCCTGTTGGCCCTGTGCGAGGCCATAGTTTACCACGTCCATAAAGGCCGTGCCCATGCCCCGCGCGCGGCTGCCAAGCTCGCCGCCGCGGCCGTCAAAGCCATAGCGGAAGCCGTTTGTCAGCGATTCGCCAAACGCGCGAATCTGGTCTTCCAGCTCATCTTGCAGCTCACGCTCGTTGGGCAGCGTACCCGGCTGGGCCGGCTGGCCCTGCGCCGGGGCGGCAGGCTGACGATACTGGTTGGCCCAGACGTTCGTTTCCGGCGCGCGGAAAGGCTGCCCCTGCGCAGCCTGTACGGGCTGCGGGGGCTGTACATTTTGCGCCGGCTGTGTACCTTGTACGGGCTGCGGGTTTTGTGCGCCTTGTGTGGCCGTCTGCGCAGGGTATGCCGCCTGTTGGCCGGGCGCGCCCGGCATATTCGATGCCGCCTGTGCTTTCTGCTGATTTTCGTCCATTGTGTTTTACTCCTTATGCACTGTACCGGCCGAATCCGGCCGAGATGAGAGACAAGATGCAGGCGCGCAATACCGGGCACATATGGCGCCGGCCGCGCGTAGGCCATCCACCGCGGCGCTCATGATACCGCCCGCGTAGCCGGCGCCTTCGCCGCACGGATATAGCCCGGCAAGCTCCGGGCTTTCAAAACTGTCGGCGCGCGCTAAGCGCACCGGGCTGCTCGTGCGCGTCTCAAGGCCGGTCAAAATCGCATCCGGCGCGGTATAACCGGCGATCTTGTGGGAGAAAGCGCGCAGCCCTGTGCGCAGGCCATCGGCCAGCTCCGGCCCAAGCAGCGCGCCAAGATCGGCGGCCGCCACGCCGCGGTCATACGTAGGCACCACCGCGCCGATGTTCAGCCGGCCCTCGCCGGCAAGGAAGCTTGTTACATTTTCGGCCGGGGCCGCATACGCGCCGCCGCGGCTGCCCGCAGCATACGCTTTTTGCTCCAGCTCGCGCTGAAAAGCGATCGCACGGCGTGGATCCTGCCCAAAATCGCCGCCGTCCACGCTGATAACCACCGCCGCGTTCGCATTTTTGCCGTCGCGCGCGTGGCAGCTCATGCCGTTTGTCACAACACGGCCCTGCTCGCTGGCGGCAGCCACAACGCGGCCGCCCGGGCACATGCAAAAGGTATATACACAGCGGCTGCCGACATGTTGGCTCAGCTGATATTCGCCGCGCGGCAGCGCCGGATGCCCGGCCGCCTCGTGGTACAGGCTTTTTTCGATCTCACTTTGCAGGTGCTCGGCGCGGAAGCCTACGCTGAACGGTTTGCACGAAAGCGTCAGGCCGGATTCCAGCAGCATCGAAAAGGTATCGCGCGCCGAATGGCCCACCGCCAGCACCAGCGTCTCACAAGGGATGCTTTCGCCGGTAGTACGCACTCCGCACAGCCGGCCGCCGCGCGTTTCCAAGCCCGTCAGCGCCGTTTCAAAGCGGATTTCGCCGCCAAGCGAAAGAATTTCCGCACGGATCGAAGCGATCACGCCGCGCAAAAGGTCCGTGCCCACATGGGGCTTTTGCTGCCAAGCGATTTCGGGCGGGGCACCGTGCTGCAAAAACACCTGTGTGACATAGCCGCAAAGCGGATCCCCGATACGGGTCGTGAGCTTTCCGTCGGAAAACGTCCCTGCGCCACCCTCGCCAAACTGGATATTTGCGTTTAGGTTCAGTTCGCCCGTGGCGGAAAAATGCTCAATGGCCTTTACCCGCTTTTCCAGCGCAGGCCCACGCTCCAGCACAATCGGGCAAAAACCCTGCCGCGCCAAAAGCAGCGCGGCAAACATGCCGGCCGGCCCAAACCCGCAAACAACGGGGCGATGTGCCGGCTGCTGTGTACCCTGCTGTAAAACCAGCGCCGGCGTCTGTTGCAGGGCGATGTCCGGCGGGGCGGCATACTGCCCCTCGGCACAAGGCTCGCGCATCGAAACCGCCACGGTATATACCAGCACCGGGCGGCCATGACGCGCATCTACGCTGAGCCGTGCTACGCCCAGCGACGCAGCTTTTTCGGCCGGGATATGCGCAAGATGCAGCGCCTGAGAAAAAGCCTCGTCCTCCCCGGCAGAAAGCGGCAGGCGAATATTGCGAATCAGAAGCATTTATTTACTCTCGATCTGGCACTGTACCGTATACGTCCCTACCGCAAACACCTTGCCGCTCGAAGGCACATAGATGCTAACGGCGATGTTCTGCTGGCCTGTTGTGATAGAAAGCTCGTCGGCGTCGATGCGCGCAATGACGTTCGCCGCCGTAAGCCCGCTCAGCACATCCGCCGGCCCGCAGAGCGTCACGTTCTGGATGCGGTCGCTTTTGACCGTCAGCCGATAGGTAGAGGGCAGGTTTACCACTTGCACCGAGGTGGCCGGCAGGTTCAGCGTCTTGGTGGAAAGGCCGGTGGTATCAAAGCTTACCGTTACGCTGGCGATGTTTTCTTGGCTGACAAGGCCGCCCGGCAGCGTGATCGGCAGCTCATATACCTTATTCAGCGAGAAGGTGCTTACATCAATCGAGCCGACGCTGATCTCCGACATCGCGTCGATCACGCTGGCCGGCCCGGCGACCTGCAACGTATTCTGGCTGAGCGAATATTTCAAGATCGAATCATCAAAGCCATCGGGCGTGTTGACGAAATCGACGCGCAGCGGCAGCTCAGCGAGCTTATAAACCGTCAGCGTCACATCGGCTGTTTCGTTGTCCGCCGTCACATACGTAAACGGCACCTCGTTGCCCTCTGCATCGGCAAACTTCAGCGTGGTGTTCACCGTCACAGAATCGTCCAGCTCGCCATCGGCCGTTACCTCGGCGATTGCTTGCGTTACATTTTCCAGCTCACTCGTCGGGCCGGAAAGGGTAACTTCGCCCGGCGCGGCGGTTGTTTTATACAGGGTATAGCCGTCGGCCAGCTTCAAATCCTTCGCCATCACAGTGATGGGCACAACCTTTTCTTCCACGGTGTCGAACACAACATCGACCGTCATGTTTTTCGGCTGAACGGAAACGGATACGCTGCCGGCCGTTTCGGCCGTGCACTTTACGTTCAGCTTCAAAGATGCCGCACCGCTGGTTTTGACGGAGGAATAATCGGGATAAACCAAAAAGTCATCCTTTGTCAGCCCGCCGATCACCGAACCGTTACCGGAAACTTTCAGCGTCACATTATAGGAGGGGCTGTTTACAATAGAAAGCCCCTGTGTGGTGTATTTGCTCGAATCGTAAGAAAAGTTCACCGGGACACCGTACAGCGGCGTCGTCGTGTTCGGCTGGATTACCATCGTAACCAGCACCCACGCGGCGACGGCCAGCAAAATAGCAAAGGGCATGCGAAAGCGCTTATCGTCCAGCAGGCTGCGTTTTCCCGGCGCTTTTTTTGTCTGCTGCGTTTTCTTTTCTGTTTCGCTCACTGCTCGCCGCCTCCCTTTTTCATCGACAGAAACCGGGCAAGGCCCTTGGCGGGCTTTTGCTCCTTTTCTGCGGCTGTTTCCTTCGGGATCAATTCATCCTGCAGGCGCATATACAAGCTCTGGCGGTCAAAATGACGCATCAAAACGCCATTTTTCGCCACGCTGATGATGCCCGTTTCCTCGCTTACCACGATTGCAATCGCGTCGGAGTTCTCGGCGATGCCGAGGCCCGCACGGTGGCGGGTGCCCATATCCTTGCCGAACTCCAAGTTGTTGGAAAGCGGCAGCACACAGCCCGCGGCCTTAATCATGCCGTCCTCGATGATAACGGCGCCGTCATGCAGCGGGGTGCCCTCGTAAAAAATCGTGCCGAGCACCTCGGGGTTGACATCGCTGTGCATCGGCGTACCGGTGTGCACGATCTCGGAAAGGTTTGTGCGGCGCTCCAGCACAATCAGCGCGCCGGTATGCGTCTCGGACAGGCGCTCGGCCGCATCACAGATGGCGATGATCGCATTGCGCCACTTTCCGCGCAGGCTTGGATCGTTATGTTTGGTGCGGAACAAAGCCGCTGCCCATTTATCGGTTTGGCCCATTTGCTCCAGCGCACGGCGGATCTCGGGCTGAAATACGATCACCAGCGCCAAGAAGCCCCATTGGATGATGCTTTGCATCAGCCAGAACACCGTGCGCAAGTTAAAAGTATAAGCCACGGCATATACGGCCAAGATGACAAAAGCGCCTTTGGCCAGCTGGCCGGTATGCGTTTTATTAATCAACCCGAGAAGGGTATAGATTACAAACGCCACGATCACAATATCGCACAGATCCGCCGGCTTAAACGTCATAAAGTTCGCGATCACGGAACTGAAGGACATAACGGGCGCTCCTTTCCGGGCCGGCAGCGGCTGCGCAGGCCCCACAAGAATTCGTAACTTTTAGTATAGCATGTTTTGGGCGGCTTGAAAACCTTTTTGCCCGGCCGCAGGCGGCGTTTTCCGCCTACAGCGCTTCCAGCAGCGCCACGGCATGCGCCGCGATGCCAAGGCCCGCGCCGGTAAAGCCGAGGTGTTCTTCCGTCGTGGCTTTTACGCTCACATCTGCCGCCGCCATGCCAAAGGCGCGCGCCAAATTTTCGCGCATAGCAGGGATATGGGGCGCCAGCTTTGGCGCCTGACACAAAAGGGTCGCATCTATATTAACGAGCTTCCAGCCGTTTTGCTGCAAAATGTTTGCCACTTGCCGCGCCAGCGCAAGGCTGTCGGCCCCCGCAAAGGCAGGGTCCGTATCCGGGAAATGCTGCCCGATGTCGCCCAGCGCAGCGCCGCCCAGCGCGGCATCCATCACGGCATGTGTCAACACGTCCGCATCCGAATGGCCCAAAAGGCCCTTTTCATACGGGATGTCCACACCGCCCAAGATCAGGCGGCGGCCTTCTGCCAACTGATGTACATCGTATCCGTGCCCGATATGCAGCATCGTTTTCTCCTTTTGGGGCGCGGGCAGATCCTCCCGCGTAGTAATTTTCAGGTTTGCATATTCGCCCTGCACGAGCGCGACGGGATAGCCCGCCTGCTCCAGCAAGCTGCAATCGTCCGTCAGCTGTGCGGCCGCCGCAGCGTCCAGCGTTTGCAGCGCGGCCAGATATTGTTCTCGGGCAAAGCACTGCGGCGTCTGGACAGCATACAAAGTGCTGCGGTCAGGCGTGGCTTGCACTTTACACCCTTCCGGCACGGTTTTTCCGTCGCCGCGCGTGGCCGCTTTGATCGTATCCTTTACAGGGACGGCCGGCGCGGCCGCACCGCAGCTTTTTGCCGCGGCGATTACCCGGCAAAGCAGCGCCTGCGAAACAAACGGCCGGGCCGCATCGTGGATGGCGACGATCTCGCCCGAAGCGGCCAGTACCCCGGCTTTCACGCTTTCGGCGCGCGTGGCCCCGCCCGCCGCCAGCTTTACGGGCTTGTGGCACAAAGCCGCCGCCTTTTGCGCTTCGGCGCGGGTGCCTTCGCCCGCCACAAGCACAATCTCGTTTACCGCCGCGCATGCATCGAACGCGAGCACACTTTGCTCCAGCACCGTATGCCCGCCGAGATCGAACGCCAGCTTATCAAAGCCCATCCGCTGCGAGCTGCCTGCCGCGGCAATCACCGCCGTTACCGTCTTTGCCATTTTTTCGCCCCCTGTTTGCATAACAAACCAGTGTGTATTATACCGTATCGGGCAGAAAAAATCCACCTGCAATCCGCAGGAAAACGGCATTCGGCCGGGATTTTTCTTTGCGTTGGCAAGAGAAAAGGCTCTCCGTTTTTCAGGAGAGCCTTTTGCCCGCATATTTTTTCTTTTTGCGTACCGCATTTGCCGCGGTAAAAAGGTTTTCAGCCCGCCGCGTCCAGCGTAGTATCCAGCGCGCTGCCCGCATCCAGCGAATCGCCCGCCTTCGGCTGCTTCAGCGCCTCGGCCGAATGGGCAAAAGCCGTCAGCAGATCGCCGCTGACGGTATAGACGCTGTCGTCGCCGGCTTTCATGAGATAATAGCCGTCGGCCCCTATGCCGAGCGAAATCGTCTGCGTACTGCCGGCGGTATCCGTCAGCTGAACCGTCAGCGCCGGGGCGTCAAGGCCGTACTGTGCCGGCGCGCCGGGGGCAGTGATCTGCGCCGTAGGCGCCGTAAAAACGGCATCCAGCATATTGTTTGCCATCAGCGGGATCACTTCGTCGCCGTTGCCCGCTACATACCAAACCTGCGTGTAGGTTGTGCCGGCAGCGGAATCGTCCGCGCCCGAAGCCGCAGAAGATGTGCTTTCCGTCGGCTCGCTTTCGGCCTGCAGCGAAACGGTATCTTCTTCGCCGTTATTACGGTAGTGATAATCGATCCGGGCTAAATCGCTGCGCAGCAGCGTCACGGGCAGCCACGCGGTATCATACAAATCGGCCTTGCCGTACTGAAACGTGCTTTCCAGCGAGGACGCCACCGCGTATACATTGCTATCCCCTGCCATTTGCAGGTAGCCAACGCTGCTGACAGTGTTTTGCCCGCCGAAAGAAAACGTCATTGTCTCGCCGTCCACCTGTGCCGTTACAACCATATCCGGCGCGTCTACGCCGTATTGGCTGTAATCCGTCACATTCTCGATCACCTGCGTGGCCGAAAGTTGGCACAGCGCCGTCGCCATCGAATTTACCAGCGTCTGGCTGATGTGATAGGCCGGATCATCGGCGAGAATCCAGCTTCCGTCCTGCTTTTGGAGGCTCACGGCTTCCCCATTGTAGGTGTACTGGATCGTTTCGAGGCTGTCGGCCGAAAAGCTCGACAGCACGATACTGTTATCTTCGCTCGCGCTCTGCGCGGCCTGCTCGTTTGCGCGGGCGAGCAGCACGTAGCCCGCGCCGGCAATCGCCAATAAAACCAGCAGCAGCACGAGCATTCTTTTTTTTGCTCTCATGCGTATTGGCTCCTTTTATTTGCGGCGGCGCAAAATCGTCACCACAACGCCGAAAACAATCAACCCCAGCGGAATCACCGCTAAGAACACAAACGCCCACACCAGCACGTTACCGGCGCTGACAGTCAGCGTATCGCCCTCAAGCGATTTCGCGGCCACCAGTGTACCGCTGTTTTGGTCGGTCATTTGGGCCGCACAGGCCAGCACAAGCTTGCTGTTGCCGCCGTTAACGATGGTGTTCACCGTGCTATCGGTGAAAAAGCCGCAGCCGCACCATACCACCTCGGCGCCGCTGTCGGAATCATTGGCCCACACAGCCAGATTCAGCGGCCCGTCGGTATCGCCGTCTTCCTTTGCGGTAGTTTTCATTTCATAGCCGGCGGCTTTGCTGTAGGAATCCTGTGAAGTTGTCAGTAGGCTTTCCGCCACAATATGCGACGGCAGATCAGAGGCGATGGCAATGCCCTGCGGCAGCGGCGCCAGAAACGCCGTGCTGCCGGAAGAAAGGCCGTCGGCAATACCGCTTTCGCCCGTTGTGTTCAGCGTAGGCAGCGGGCACATCATGCCCGTAAGGTTCAAATAATTTGAGGCATACGTGTCCGGCAGATAATTGTTGCTGTCGCTTTCCAGCACAACGCCCGCCACGCGGGAAAGGCCGTATTCGGCCATCACGCCGTCGAGGTTCGGCGTCGGATACTGTGCATCGGTAAACAGCAGCAGCTTGCCGCCGCCCGCGAGATAATCCTTCAGCAGGGCGATTTCATTCGTGCCTTCGGCACCGGTAAAGTCGCTCTGGGGGCAGTTGACGATCAAAAGATCGCAGTCGTCCGGGATGACATCGCTAGTCAGCAGGCTCAGCGCATCGGTTTTGATGTTCTGGCTTTTCAGCGACGAGAGCAGGTCGCTGCTCAACGCAGTTTCCCCGTGGTTCGTCGTGTAATAGGCCATGCTGCTTTCGCCGCTCGTCACCTGATAAATCGCCGTCGTAATGGCGTTTTCGCCGTCAAAGCTGTAGGAATCGGCATAGCCCTGCGCATACGAGGCGTAATCAGGGTAAAGGTCAGTAAAGCTGATGAGATGGTTTTCGTCGCCGCTGCTCAAAATCACGCTGCCTTGCGTGGCGCTTTCGGCGTCATGCTCCTTGGCGAAGTTGGGCTTTACGGTGGGGTCCACCTGCTGCCATTTGAAATGGCTGCTGGTTTCGGCATAGCGGGTCAGCAGCTTTTTAACAAGCGAATCTTCCTGCCCGCTTTGCACGAGATAATAGGCCGTCACATCGGAATCGAGGCCTGAAAGAATTTCTTTTGTCGTGTCGCCCAGCGTCAAAGCGCCCGCGGCCGAAAGATCAAACTCGGTATACTTGGAAGGGAGCGCATCCACGATCAGCCCGAGCACGATCGCGATCGCGATCGCCAGCACGGTCAGGATGCTAGCATAAGCGCCGTTATGGAATACGCGGCTGACAGTATTTTTCTGTTTAGGGTCGGATTTCGATTCGGAGCGCAGCGCTTCGGCGGCCGGTTCGGTGTTTTTTTTATGATGCAGCATTTTCGCTCCTCCTTTCAGTTCCAGCGGCGCTTTTCCAGCGTCTGGCAGGCAAAGAACAGGAACAGAACGATCACGATCGTGTAATAAGCCAGCGCGGGCAGCGAGAACGTCTGATCCATAAAATCTTGATAAGGGGTAAACAGGCAAAGCTTGCCCAGTACCCAGCGGAAAGCCGTGAGCAGCCAGCTGCCGCGCAGAAAGTAAATTACTGCCAGCAGCGCAGCGCCCCCGGCGAGGACACCGCACCCGAGCGTAAGGCTTTTGCTGCGCAGCCCGGTAATCAGCGCGGCCGCCAGCAACAGCAGCAGAAAGATCACAAGCGAAAGCAGGTTGCCCGCCGTAAACATCTGTGAAAGCGAAGGCATCATGCAGCTTAAAAGCAGCACGGCCATGCCCGTAAAGGCGGCGATAATCATGTTATCTGTCAGCCCGCTCAAAAATTCGCAGATGGCGATCATCGCGCAGCCCTCAAAATAAAAGCACAAAAGCCCCGCGAAGTTTACGAGCATAGAAGCGCTGCCCGCCCCTAAAGCCGCCAGCACCAAAAGCATCCCCGCGTATGCAAGGCACGGCAGCAAAAACACAAGGCACATCGCGAAATATTTGCCCAAAATAATGCCGGATACCGGCACCGGGCTTGTCAGCAAAAGCTGATCGGTGCGGTTTTTGCGCTCCTCGGAAAGCGAGCGCATCGTCAAAAGCGGCACGTAAATCATCATCAAAATCAGCGTGGGCGTAGAAGAAAGCACATAATAGCTAAACTCCGCCCAGCCGTAAGCCAAGCAGTACTGGACATAAAAGATGCCCGGCACAAGCACCAGCAGCGCTGTGAGGATATACCCCAGCGGGCCGTTAAAATAGCTTTTCCACTCACGTTTCAAAATGGCCAGCATGGGTTATTCCTCCTTTCCGGCGGCATTCTTGCCGGTATGTTCGTCGGCAGCATTTTCGCTGTCGGGTTCTGTATCCGTATCTGCCTCGGCAGCGGCGCTTTCTTCCAAATTCGCGTCTGCGGCCGCATTTTCAGTGTTCGTTTTTTCGTCGGCGAGCGCGGTTTCCTCCGCCTCGGCCAAAGGCGTGGTTTCCGTCAGCTGCAAAAATACCTCTTCAAGGCTCATGCTTTCCTGCGCCATATGCAAAACGGCACAATCGGCCTCGGCCAGCGCGCGGGAAACCGCCGCGCGCAGATCGGTGCCCTTGCGGCTGCGCACCGTAAAGGTCACTTCGTCTCCGCTGTGGCTTTCCTGTTTCACGGTCACGACGCCTTTCAGCCCCGAAACCGCCTTTTCGATTTTTGTCCAAGTGCCCAGCGCCGTCACGCGCAGCAGGCCCTTATCGCTCAGTTTATCGCTCAGCGTTTCGGGCGCGCCGCAGGCGGCCAGCTTACCCTGCGAGAGGATCAGCACCTGATCGCAGATGGCCTGCACTTCGGACAGGATGTGGCTGGAAAGAATGACCGTATGCGTTTTGCCCAGCTCGCGCACAAGGCGGCGAATCTCGATCACCTGTGCCGGGTCCAGCCCGACGGTCGGCTCATCGAGAATAATCACCTTCGGCGTGCCCAACAGCGCCTGTGCAATGCCGACGCGCTGGCGGTAGCCTTTCGACAAGTTGCGGATCAGGCGGCTTTCCACCTTTTCCAGCCCGGTGCGGCGCACGACGCTTTCCACCTGCGCGGCGCGCTCCTTTTTGCCGACCTTTTTCAGCTCTGCCGCAAAGGCCAGATACTCCCGCACCGTCATATCCGTATACAGCGGCGGCTGCTCGGGCAAAAAGCCGATGCAGCGCTTGGCTTCTTCGGGTTCTTCCTGAATATCATGCCCGTCCACCAGAACCGTACCGGCCGAGGGCGAAAGATACCCGGTAATCATATTCATCGTCGTCGATTTTCCGGCGCCGTTCGGGCCGAGCAAGCCATAAATCTGCCCCTCGTTTACCGAAAAGGACAAATCATCCACCGCCAGATGGCTGCCGTATTTTTTCGTCAAATGCCGAACTTCAATCAAAGCCGAGCCACTCCTTCCAAGATGTCCGTGCCTGCCGCCCCGGCCAAACGCAACAGCGCCGCGCGGCAAAGGCCAAACTAAAAAATATTGTATCTTTGAATTGTGTTAATTGTAAGAAAACAGGCCGAAAAGTATGTGTTTGGTTTCGACACGCCGCCGCAAAGTATGCTATACTGTTTTCATCCCAAAAAGCTGCCGTGCGGTGGGCCAAGCCCCGCTTTTGGGCATAGAAGCCAGCCGGCATACTTTGAAGGCATCTTTCGGCCGCTGGCCCCGGCTTTCGGCCGTATCAGGAGCGTTTTATGCTGTATGAATTTGCCCCGATGGAGGGCTTTACCGATTCGGTTTATCGCCGCACACATGCCCGTTTTTTCCCGGGTGATGCCGCGCCCGACCGATTTTATACCCCGTTTATTTCGCCGACGCATGAGCATCTGATTACGCCCCGGCAGCTGCGCGAGATTTTGCCCGAGCACAACCGCGGCTTTGCGCTGGTGCCGCAGCTGCTCAGCAACAGCGCCGAGGATTTTCTTTGGATGTGCGGCGAGCTGGCCGGCATGGGCTACCGCGAGGTCAATCTCAACCTCGGCTGCCCGGCCGGCACGGTCGTCGCAAAAAGCAAAGGCGCCGGCTTTCTGCGCGATCCTGCTGCGCTGGATCGCTTTTTGGATACGGTGTATGCGCAAACGCCTGTAAAGGTTTCGATCAAGACACGGCTCGGCCTTTCTGACCCGGAAGAATTCGGCCCGCTGCTTGAGATCTTTAACCGTTACCCTGTCTCAGAGCTAATTATCCATCCCCGCGTCCAAAAGGACATTTACCGCAATGAAGTACGCCTGCCGATTTTCGAGCGGGCCTTACGGGAAAGCAAAGCGCCCGTCTGCTACAACGGCAGTTTGTATACGGCGGCCGCCTGCCGTACATTTGTGCACACGCACCCGGCGATCTGCGGGCTGATGCTTGGCCGCGGGCTGATCGCAAACCCAGCCCTTCTGCGGCAGATTCGCGGCGGCGCGCCGCTGGAAAAGGCTACTTTACGCGCTTTTCTCGACACTTTGCTGGCCGAATACACCGTGCTTTTCGGCAGCCCACAAAGCGCCATTCGCCGCATGAAAGGCATCTGGAGCTATACTCTGTGCCTGTTTGCGGGGCACGAAAAGCTTGAGCGCATGCTGCGCCGCGCCAACGACCCGTGGGATTACAAAACTGCCGTCGACTGCATCTTTACCCAGCTCAAGTTTTTGCCCGATGCCGTGGACGTCAAATAAATCGTTTTGCCTCGGGCAAAATTTGCGCGGCTTTGCGGCGAAAGCAAAAATGTCGCTTTTGCCCGCCCTGTGCCGCCTTTTCGCCCACACAAAAAAGCCCGTCCCGAAAATTCGGGGCGGGCTTTTTCATTTTACCGTGCAGCGCAAAGCGTTTTGCTTACTTGCTGACCTTCGCCGCGTTGATGGCCTTAATCATTTCCGGGACAACCTTATACAAGTCGCCGCAGATGCCGTAATCGGCAACCTGGAAGATCGGGGCAGATTCGTTCTTGTTCACGGCAATGATGCACTCAGAATCCTGCATGCCGGCCAGATGCTGGATCGCGCCGGAAATGCCGAGGGCAACATAGATCTTCGGGTGGACGGTTTTGCCCGTCTGGCCAACCTGATGATCGGCCGAGATCCAGCCGGCATCCGTCACGGCACGGGAAGCGCCGACAACGCCGCCGCCCAAAGCATCGGCCAGCTCCTGCGCCAGCGCAATGCCCTTTTCGGTATCCTTGGAGATGCCGCGGCCGACAGAGACGATCACATCGGCGCCGATCAGATCGACCAGCTTCTTCGCAGCCTTCTGTACATCCACAACTTCCGTCTGGATGTCGGCAGCCGTAAGCGAGATAGCCGGCTTTTCGATCTTGCAGGCATCGGCCTTCTTCTGATCGAACGGAGCCTTCTTCATCACGCCGGGGCGAACCGTTGCCATCTGCGGGCGGAAACGCGGGCAGATGATGGAAGCCATCAGGTGGCCGCCAAACGCCGGGCGGGTCATCTTCAAATCGCGCGCAGTGTTGTGATCCTGGCCGAGCACCTTCACAGCCTTGGTCGCGTCGATACGCTCCGGCGGCAGCGTGGAAGCCTCTTTCAGGAAATCCGTGTAGACGCCCATATCGACGTCCAGATGGGTGCAATCGGCGCAAAGGCCGGTGTGCAGGCGGGCGGCGCACCGCGGGCCAAGGTCACGGCCGATCGTGGAAGCGCCGATCAGGAAAGCCTCCGGCTTCTTGTCTTCGATCAAATCGCAGATAACCTTTGCGTAAGCATCGGTCGTGTAGTTTTTCAAAAGCGGGTTTTCGCAAACGAGCACTTCGTCCGCGCCGTAGCCGCCCAGCTCCTTGGCGATGCCTTCGACCTTATCGCCCAGCAGAACGCCCACCAGCTTGACGCCCAGCGCGTCCGCCAGCTTGCGGCCCTCGCTGATCAGCTCGAAATCGGTAGGCATCAGTTTTCCTTCACGCTGCTCGCAGAATACCCAAACATCCTTGAAAGCAGCCAAATCCGTGTTATTAAAAGCAGCCATAATGCTTTATTCTCCTTTCTCAGATGAGGTGTTTTTTCGCCAGAGCGTCCGCCAGCTGGCCTTCGACGTTTTCGCCGCTCAGCATCTGGCCGGCGCCCTTCTGCGGCGGCGTAAAGGAAGTCAGGATGTTCGTCGGGGAACCTGCCAAGCCAATGGTATCGGCTTCGATCAGCGGGTCATCCTTCAGCGTGTTATAATCATAAACTTCCATCGGCTTGTCATAGCACTCGAAAATGCCGTGAACCGACATGTAGCGGGGCTCGTTCAGCTCCTTGATGCAGGTAAGCAGGCACGGCGTCTTGACCTTGACGGTCATGAAGCCATCCTCGAGCATACGCTTTACGGTCAGAGTATTGCCATTCTTCTGGATGTCGGCAACATAGGTAACCTGCGGCAGATGCAGCTTTTCAGCGATCTGCGGGCCAACCTGTGCGGTGTCGCCGTCGATGGCCTGACGGCCGCAGAAAACGACATCCTCCGGCCCGACACCAACCTTGTTTACCGCGGCGGCCAGAATCTGGCTGGTGGCAAACGTATCGGAGCCGCCGAACTCACGGGCGGAAACCAGCACGGCGCGGTCAGCGCCGCGGGCCAAAACCTCACGCAGCATGCCCTCTGCCGGCGGCGGGCCCATTGTTACCACAACGACCTCACAGCCGGTGGCTTCCTTCAGTTTCAAAGCAGCCTCGACGGCGTTCAGGTCGTCGGGGTTGGTGATGGTCTGCATAGATGCACGATCCAGCGTTCCGTCGGGCTTAACTGCAACTTTGCCGGACGTATCGGGGACCTGCTTGACACAAACGATAGCTTTCATGTTTCTTTCCCTCCTCAATTATTTGATGCCCTTGTGAGCGGAAATGACCATGAGCTGTACTTCAGCAGTGCCTTCGTAGATCTCAGTGATCTTGGCGTCACGCATCATGCGCTCGATCGGATAGTCACGGGTATAGCCGTAACCGCCGAACAGCTGCAGGCAGCGGCGGGTCACGTCGCTGGCGTTGGCGGCGGCAATGTACTTTGCCTCGGCCGCCTCGACCGTATAAGTATCGCGCAGGCCGCCGTTGACGGCGTTCTTCTTGCAGGCAGCGGCGTATACGAGATACTGCGCAGCCTTTGTTGCGGCAACCATCTTTGCCAGCTCGAACTGTGTGTTCTGGAACTGGCCGATGCGGCGGCCGAACTGCACACGCTCCTCGACGTACTTGATCGTCTCGTCGATTGCGCCTTCGGCGATGCCCAGCGCCTGTGCGGCGATGCCGATACGGCCACCGTCCAAAGTGCCCATCGCGATATTGAAGCCCTTGCCCTGAGGCCCGAGCATGTTTTCCTTCGGGACGATGCAATCCTGGAAGATCAGCTCGCAGGTAGAAGAACCGCGGATGCCCATCTTCTTTTCCGGTGCGCCGAGCGAGAAGCCCTTGAAGCCGCGCTCGACGATAAAGGCAGAGATTTCCTTCATCTTGCGGCCGCGCTTTTCGACGACGCCCGTGATTGCGAAGATCACGAACACATCGGCCACGCCGGCGTTGGTGATGAAGATCTTGGAGCCGTTCAGCACATAATGATCGCCCTCCAGCACGGCAGTGGTCTGCTGGCCCTGTGCGTCCGTGCCGGCGCCCGGCTCGGTCAGGCCGAACGCGCCGATCTTTTTGCCGGCAGCCAGATCAGGCAGATATTTCATCTTCTGCTCTTCCGTGCCGTAGTGCAAAATTGGGTCCATGCAAAGAGAAGTATGCGCCGAGACGATAACGCCTGTGGTGCCGCAGACTTTACTCATCTCTTCCACGCACATGATGTAGCTCAGCACGTCGCCGCCCTGGCCACCGTACTGCTTCGGGATGGGAATGCCCATCATACCGAGCTCGCCCATCTTCTTGACATTTTTCATGGGGAACTTTTCTTCCTCATCGACTTCCGCAGCCATCGGTTTCACTTCGTTCTCTGCGAACTCCTGAAACAGCTTTTGTGCCATCTGCTGCTGCTTGTTCAGTACAAAATCCATTTGAGATTGCCCTCCAATCATATATCAGACCAAAAGGCGCAAACGCGGTAAGCGCCTGCGCCCTGTGGTAGATTACAGTGCGTCAACCGGGGTCTTGGTGCGGTCGGCATTGTAGACATAGAAGCCCTTGCCGGACTTGCAGCCAAGGTTGCCGCCGCGAACCATCTTGCGGATGAGCGGGCAGGCACGATATTTGGAATCGCCGGTTTCCTTGTACAGGACGTCCATGATGGCGAGGCAAATATCGAGGCCGATGTAATCGCCCAGCTCCAGCGGGCCCATCGGATGGTTTGCGCCCAGCTTCATCGCGGTGTCAATACCGGCGATGTCAGAAACGCCTTCCATCTTGATGAAAGCGGCTTCGTTAATCATCGGGATCAGGATACGGTTTACCACAAAGCCTGCGGCCTCGTTGACCTGAACGGGGGTTTTGCCGATCTTGGCAGAAATATCCTTGATGGCAGCAACCGTCTCGGCCGGAGTGTTTGCGCCGGCGATCACTTCGATCAGCTTCATGACCGGGGCCGGGTTGAAGAAATGCATGCCAACCGTCGGATGCTCGATGCCCTTGCCGATCTCGGTGATGGACAAAGAGGATGTGTTGGAAGCGAAGATGCAGCTCGGCTTGCAGATTTTGTCCAGCTCACCGAAGGTCTTGTGCTTAACATCCATATCCTCGAAGGCAGCCTCTACGATCAGATCGCAATCCGCGCAAAGGTCCTCTTTCAGGCCGGTCGTAATACGGCCGAGGATGGCATCGGCCGCAGCCTTTTCCATCTTGCCTTTTTCTACGCGCTTGTCCAGCTGTTTCTGGATCTTGCCCTTGCCGCCTGCGGCCCACTCTGCCTTGATGTCGCACAAAGCGACCTCAAAGCCCTCGCACTGTGCGAACGCCTGTGCAATGCCGGAGCCCATAGTGCCGGCGCCGATAATACCAACTTTCATATTTGTCTCTCCTTTATGTAAAATTGAAAGAAACCAAAATCAAGCATTGGTGAATGCGGGCTTCGGCTTCGGCTTTTCGCGCGAAAGGAAGCAGCCCATGCCCTCGACCTGATCGTGCGTCTCAAAGCAGGCGCCGAACAGTTTTTCCTCGATGGCTGCGCCCTCGCTGATAGAAACCTGCATACCCTCGTTGATGGCCTTTTTGCAGTTGCGGACGGCGATCGGCGCGTTGCGGGCAATCTTGGTCGCCAGCTTCAGCGCGTTCTCCATCAGCTCTGCCTGCGGGTAAACAGCGTTGACGAGGCCGATGCGATAAGCTTCGTCGGCCTTGATGTTCAGCGCGGCATACACCATCTGTTTGGCCATGCCCATGCCAACCAAGCGCGCCAAGCGCTGGGTTCCGCCAAAGCCCGGCGTAATGCCAAGGCCCGTTTCCGGCTGGCCGAACATCGCGTTATCCGAGCAAATGCGGATGTCGCAGCTCATGGCCAGCTCGTTGCCACCGCCCAGCGCAAAGCCGTTCACCGCGGCGATGACCGGGATCGGGAAGCTTTCAATCATCAGGAAAATATCATTGCCCAGCTTGCCGAAAGCTTCGCCCTCGGCCTTCGTCATCGTGCTCATCGCGCCGATGTCTGCGCCGGCCACAAAGCTCTTCTCGCCTTCGCCCGTCAGGACGATGCAGCGGACAGTGTTCTGGTCGACAGCCTCGAATGCGGCCTTGAGGTCGTTCAAAACCTCGGGGTTCAGCGCATTCAGCGCCTCGGGGCGGTTGATCGTGATGATCTCCACTGCGCCCTGCACTTCGGTTTTTACAAATGCCATTGCAAAATCCTCCTGTTGTAAAATTCGTATGAGATCGGTTCGGCTTACGCCGAGTGCGGCGCCTTTACCGTGCCGTCGGCTGTAAATGGCGCTTTCGCGCCACGCCCGGCTTTCGCACGGGCGCTTCCGGGCGGCACTGCCACCTGCTTATATGCAGGCCCGCACGGTTCGGCTTACGCCGAGTGCGGCGCCTTTGCCGTGCCCCCGGCTGTAAATGGCGCTTTCGCGCCACGCCCGGCTTTCGCACGGGCGCTTCCGGCCGGCACTGC
>JALCRP010000005.1 GCA_022652735.1 Faecalibacterium sp.
CCAGCAGCAAAAATGCGCCCATAAAAAACAGCCCCATCGCCGCCGGGTCGGTGTAAACCAAGATCGCGGCCGTAACGCGGCGCGCCTGCCCCGCCGGGATCGCCGCCAAAAGCAGCACGTACAGCAGCGTGAAAATGCCGTAAACAAGCGCGATGCCGCTGCCGGCCAAAAAGCGTAGGTCGCCACGGATCAGATTTTTCTTTCTCACGAAAGCCGCCTCCCCGTTACTTCCATAAACACATCGCCAAGCGTTTGCTCGCGGGAGTGGATCGTTTGCAGTTTTCCTTTTGCCATTAACTCCTGTAAGCGCGCATCCTGCCCTGTGGCCTCCAGCGCACAGGAGCCTGTATGCTCGGCGCCGGCTTCGCGGTAGGTATACACGATGCTGCCCGCCGATTTGCGCAGCACAAGATGATGCGGCGTATCCAACGCTTTAAGCTTTCCGTCCACGATAAAGGCGACGCGGCTGCAAAGCTCGGCGGCGTCCTCCATGTTATGGGTTGTCAGCAGGATGGTTTTGCCGCGGGCCGCCTCGGCGCGGATACAATCCTTCATGCGCTGGCTGTTGGCCGGGTCAAGGCCGCTGGTCGGCTCATCCAAAAACAGGATGTCGGGATCATGTACAAGGGCCTTGATAAAATTCAGGCGGCTTTTCATGCCCTTAGAAAATTCTCCGGCCGGCTTATCGGCGTCCTGCAAAAGCCCGACAGAATCCAGCAGCGCGTCGATGTCGCGCGTTTTGCCGCTGTAAAGCGAAGCAAAAAAGGCAAGGTTTTTGCGCGCCGAAAGCTTTTCGTAAAAGCTTGGAAACTCGAAATCCACGCCGATATGCTCATAAAACCGGTTGTCGCGGCGGCGCATATCCGTACCGTCGACGATGGCAGTGCCGGTATAGCTCGGCAGCATACCGATCAAAATTTTCTGCAAGGTGCTTTTTCCGGCGCCCGAAGGGCCTAAAAAGCCAAAGATTTCTCCCTTTTCCACCGTAAAGGTGATGCCCTGCAAAAAGGGCTTTTTTGTATAGCTGAAGGCAACGTCTTTTACTTCAATCATGTCGATTCTCCCAACATCTGTATCGCAATGCCGCGCAAAACAAGGCGCAGCGCTTTTTCAAACCCCGGGCCAATCTCCTTACGGTGCAGCGTAAGCAAAAAGGCCGCCCGAAACGCCGCCGAATACGCTTCGGCATTTTGGCCCGCCGCCGCGGGCAGCAGCGCGATCAAATCGCGCGTTGCCGTATCGTCCTCAGCGATATGCTGTGCCATGCGCTCCGGCGGGATTTTCCGCATCAACAGCTCCATTTCGCCGCTGACAAAAATCCGGGCAAGGTTTGTTTTTTCAACGGCGCGGCAGGCCGCCAGCATGCTTTTTGCCAGCGCATCGGCCGTAACCGGCTGCGGCATTTTTTTCAGGCTTCGCACAAAATCTGCCCGGATGGTATCGTGCAGCAAAAACACCACTTTTATCAGCAGCGCCTCTTTGGAAGGATAGAATAAATAAAATGTTCCCTTGGGGATTTTTGCGCGCCGCACCAGCTCATCCACCGTCGTGTGGCGTACACCATATTGCGCGATACACTCCTGTGCGCAGGCCGTAAGCCGTGCGTCGATCTGCTGTTTTTCGCTTTCCGTATAGCTTTTCGGCATGTGTTCTCCTCTTGTAAAACCATTTGACTGTTTTTATATTTTTAGTCATTATAGAGCCGTGCTTTTGCTTTGTCAAGCTTTTTTGCCGGCGCAAAGGTGCTTTTACCGTGCCTGCCTTTTCTCGCCGGCGCATCAGGTGCTTTTTGCTTTCGGTTTCTCCCGCGCTTGCCCTGCCCGCCGCCGAATGTTATAGTAAGGTATCCAATATCGGCGCCAAACGGCGCATAAAGGAGGGCTTTTCGATGGGCGGAGGCCATGTTACCCGGCCGGATTTCGGCCTGCCGCAAGCGGACAGCGATGCCCCCTTGACGGAGTTTTACGCGATTTTGATGCGCGCGCTCGGCCCGGCGCCCACATTTATGCTGCCGGGCGCTTACGTAGCTTTTCGCCCGCCTTATCGCGAGCCTGTTTATGCCGAAAATATCCGCGAGTTCTGTACCTTTTCGCCGCAGCCACAGCCCGGCTATGCCGAGGTGCTTGCGCCGGCGCAGCTTCGCATTTTGCACATGGAGCTTGCCATCGCGCCAAACCGTGCGCCCGCGGCGCTGATGCTTACGGCCGAATCGACCCGGCGCGTTATGGCCGTGCAGCTTCTGCCGCCCTTTTTGTGCCCCGGCGAGCCTTTGCCCTCTGTGCCCGACAGCACCGCGGCGCTGTCTCTTTCGCTTTCGGATGCCGACATTGCCGCGGCGGACGAATCGCCCGCTGCGCTGGGGCGCGGCCTTGCCGGCCGGTTGGCCGGCAAACAATGGCTGCATCATCCGGCCGTTGATACTTGGCTTTTGACGGCGCTTGCGGCGGCCCAGCGGGCCTATCGGCGCGGGTAAATGCCCGCGCTTTTTCCTTTGCGCATTGCGGGCCGCGGCGGAATATGCTATATTTTTTATGTCTATAGAAGCAAGCGGATGGAGCTTTTCGTCCGGGCAGGGAGAACATCTATCGTGATACAACGTCTTTGGCGCAAATTTTCACAGCTCAGCCGTGAGCGGCATGCCTATTTTTAAGAGGCCCGTACAGAGCTTATGGAGCTAAACCTCCGCATGCTGCGCGTGGCCAGCTTGGGGGCGGCGGCCGTCGTCGCTTTTTTTCTGGCGATCACGCCGCTGATGTTTCCGCTTTGGTATCCGCGTCTGCCGCACCTTTTGTTCATCCCGGTGCTGCTGATTTTTTATTTTTTTGCCGTATTTTATCGCTGCCGCGCCGAAAAGAACTCGCATGTCGTCACAGTCGCCTGCGTTTTGTTCGAGGCCGCGATTCTGGTATTTGTCGTTCTTCTCGATGCGTTTTTCTATCCCACGTCGCCGGGCGCATTTTTTCCGCTTGTGATTATTACGCTGCCCGTCCTGTTTATTTTGCCGTTTTGCTATTCCTATACCCTGATCGCCTTTTCCGAAGTGGTCTATGCCTTTGCGCTGTTTTCCCACAAAACGCCGCGCATGGCGCTTACTACGCTATTTAACGCGCTTGTCGGCTTTGTGGTGTGCAATATCATTGGCTGGATCGTAATGGCCCTGCGCGTAAGCGATTACCATTTGCGCAACCAATATCTTTCCCGCAGCCTGACGGATACGCTGACGGGCGTCTCCAACAAGGGCGCCTGCGAGGAGGCGATCAGCCGCTATCTGGCGCAGCACGATGACGGCGCCGTCTGCATGCTGCTTATGCTGGATGTCGACAACTTCAAATCCATCAACGATCAGTACGGCCATCCGGCCGGCGATTCCATTTTGCGAGAATTTGGCGCTTTGCTGCGCCGCACCTTCCGTACCAGCGATGTGGTCGGCCGGGTTGGCGGCGATGAGTTTACGGTTTTGATGCGGGATACTTGCGATGAGGCCGTTCTTTCCGCGAAATGCGCCCAGATTTTTGCCGGGACGCAAGCGATCGGAAAAACGCACGGTTTTTCCGTTTCGTGCAGCATCGGCACCGCTGTTGTAAACGGCATCTCCATGCTCGATTATCCCTATCTTTTCCGCTACGCCGACAATGCGCTGTATGAATCCAAAACCTTTGGCCGCGGCCATTACGTCACGCATCCCGTTAAAGAGCGCATCCGGCACGAGCACCCGCTGATGCTGATTGCCGACGACGATGCTATGACGCGGGCGCTGCTGCGCACGATTTTTGAAAAGGAATACGATTTGCTTGAGGCGCCCGACGGCGACAAGGCGCTTGCGCTGATCGGCCAGTATCAGGAGGAGCTTTCTGTCGTTTTGCTGGATGTGATGATGCCCGGCAAAAACGGCATTGAGATTTTGCAGTATCTAAAATCCCGCGCAAGCCTTTCCGCGATCCCGGTCGTCATCATCACCGCCGACGAGGCCAGCGAAAAGACGGCGCTGGTAAACGGCGCCGCGGATGTGATCCCAAAGCCGATTGATTCAGACATTACGCGCATCCGGGTTTCGCATGTGTTCAAATAAAAATATGCACAAAAGGAAGCGGGGGTTGCCTCGCTTCCTTTTTCTGTGCCGTCCAAGATGCCAAAAATCATCAAGAATCCCTTCGGACATGCCTTTACAAGCCTTTTCCCGAATAGTATGATGATTCTATCCGGCCTTGTTTGTGCCGGGTATGGATACATTTTGCTTTTTAACAAATCCGATATAAGTGAGGTTTTTATCCCATGATCTTGAAAAATGCGAAAATTTACCGCCCTGACCATACCTTTGCCGTGGGCGATGCCGCCATCCGCGACGGCCGCTTTACGGCCGATACGGTGCCGCACCCGGGCGAAGCCGTGCTGGATGCGTCCGGGCTTTTGGCGTTGCCGGGCCTTGTCGATGTACATTTCCACGGGGCCGTCGGCCACGATTTTTGCGAGGGCACCGAGGCTTCCATTCAAGCGCTGGCCGATTACGAGGCCAGCCGCGGTGTGCTGGCCATCTGCCCCGCCACGATGACCTTTTCCGAGGAGATTCTCGGCAAGGTGATGCGGGCCGCCGCCGCGCACAAAAACGAGGCAGGGGCCGATCTCGTCGGCATCAATATGGAGGGGCCTTTTATCAGCCCGAACAAAGTCGGCGCGCAAAACCCCACCTATCTGCACGCGCCCGACATCGGCATGTTTACACGGCTGCAGGCGCTTTCGGGCGGGTTAATTCGCTTGGTGGATGTAGCGCCCGAGGAGCCGGGCGCGCCGGAGTTTATCTTCGCGGCCTGCCGCAGCGCGCGCGTTTCCATCGCACACACCTGCGCCGATTATGATACGGCCAAAGCCGCCTTTGCCCACGGGGCCACGCACATGACGCATCTGTATAACGCCATGCCGGGCATCACGCACCGCGCGCCCGGCCCGATCATCGCCGCATTGGAAGAGGGCGCCGAAGTCGAGCTGATTACCGACGGCGTCCACATCCACCCGGCGATGGTGCGCTTCACGTTCCGCGTTTTCGGCGACGACAAGGTGATTTTGATCGCCGACAGCATGATGGCGGCCGGCCTGCCCGACGGCCAGTATGAGCTGGGCGGCCAAGCCGTTACCGTAAAAGGCCCGCGCGCCACGCTTACCGCCGCCCCGGATACCATTGCGGGCAGCGCCACCTGCCTTTACGATTGCATGTGCCGCGCCGTGCGCGATATGGGCGTCCCGCTGGAAAGCGCCGTCCGCGCCGCCAGCGAAAACCCGGCCAAGAGCATCGGCATCGACGCCGATTACGGCTCAATCGCGCCGGGCCGTTACGGCAACGTAATCCTCGCCGACGAGGCGCTGCAAATCCGCAATGTCATCCGCCGGGGCGAAGTGATTCTCTGATGCCGCAAGGCGCCGGGCCTTTTGCCGCATCTTTATCATCCGGGCCTTTTGGCGGGCGCCGCCCGCCGCAGGAGGATAAAATGAACCGCCATATCCCTTTTTGCAAAAAAGATTGTATGCCGCTTCGCATTGCCATGACGCTGATCGGCATCTTTTTCACGGCGCTCAGCGTGGCGCTGTTTCGGAAAATCTCTTGGGGCGTTGATCCTTTTACCTGCCTTGTAGAGGCTGTGGAAAATATCACGCACGGCCGCTTCGGCGTAGTTTTTACGGCTGTGCAGGTTGTGCTTTTGGTGGTTACGTTCTGCTTAGGGCGCCACTATATCGGCCTTGGTACGCTTTTGACGATGTTCGGTATGGGCGTTTTCGTCGACGGCATCTCCGTCGTGGTTGAAGCCATCGCCCCGGCGCCGGGCGTTATCGGCAAAGCCGTGATGTTTGTGCTTGGCTTTCTTGTGCTGTGCTTTGGCGCGGCGCTTTATATCACTTCGGATCTCGGCGTATCAAGCTACGACGCAATGGCCTTGATTTTGACGGAGCGCAAGCTGGCGAAGTTCCGTGTCTGCCGCATTTTGACAGACTGTATTTGCGTGGCTGTCGGCTTTTTCTTTTCCGCCAATATCGGCCTTGCTACCGTGCTGACGGCGTTTTTCATGGGGCCGCTCGTCAGCTGGATGCAGGCGGCGTTCGCCGTGCCGCTGCTGGCGCGCGCGCAAAGTACCGCAAAGAAGTAACCGCGCGGCCGGCGCTTTTTATGCTTTGTCAGCCGGGCCGGCCGGCTTCGGATTTTTGAACAGGTAGATCAGCGCCGAAAGCATCGTGGCGAGGTTGGCCGCGCCGCTGACAAAGTTGAGCAGCACAACGCTGTAGATCGCCCAGCAAAGGGTACTTACCACGATGGCCCATTTCAGGGCGCGCTCGGTGGTGCCTTCGCGCACCACAACAATGGCATATTCGGTGCCCGCAAGCACGGGCAGCAAGCCCACAAGCCCCCGGTTATTGAACGCCATGCCGAGCAAAAGCCCCGCTGCCACAAAGAAAACCTTGAGAAATCGGGTTTGCCGCCCGGCCAGCACAACAAGGTTCCGCGTCAGGCTAATTACATCCTGTACAAGGCCGCTGTAGCCTTTCAGCAGCGTATCCGCCACGATGGCACAGGCATGGTTTACACACTGCACCCCCAAAATCTGCCGCTTGTCCCGCAAAAAAGTACTAATAAACAGCACCAGCATCCCCAGCCCGGAGATAACGTTGCTGAACACGATTACAAATTGCTCGTTCATGAGAATCCGTTTCCTTCCTGTTTGGTATGGCCGCGCAAATGTGCGGCCCCGGCGCAAAGGCGCCTTTTTTAAGCATACCCTATCCGCAGAAAAAGTTCAACTGCCCGTGGGCAAGCGGCCTGTTTGCCGCCGGCCGCGCGGCAGCACATAGGAGGCATTTTTGATGCTCACACCACAAAAGCATTTTTCATTTTTCGCAGCAAAATCTTCTTTGGGCAAGGCTTGTTATACCGCCCTGCTCGCAAGCTTGGCAGCTTCCCTTTTGCTTACCGGCTGCGGCGGCGCGCCCGCGGCGCAGGCGCCAAGCTCTACGGCTTGCGCCCCTGCTTCTCTTGCCGCAAGCAGCGTTGCCCCGCAAAGCGAGGCCGGCGCAAAGCAGGTAGCGTCGCTGCCTTCCTCGCTGGATGTGCAGGCTTTGGACGGCTGCACCTTTGCAGCGTCCTTTACGCCGAAGGATGTATACCTAAACGACGACGGCGCGCTGGTTGTGCAGCTGACGGTATATGATTACGAGCGGTTTGCCCCTGCCGATATTGCGGCGCTGCACGAAGGCGATACGCTCGTGATCGACGGAAAGCAAGTTGCTGTGCAATCCGTGGCGCAAAACGAGTACGGCCTTGTTTCCATCAACGGCGGCTTTGAAGAGGATGGCGTCGACTTGGTTGCACAGGAGGACGGCACCTATTACGAAGTAAGCACCGACGCCGTAAAAAGCTATTTTTCCATCGGGCAGACGGTGCTTGCCGTAAGCCAAGATTTCAAGCTGATCGACAACTCCGACCTCGAAAATCCCGGCGTTGAGACGCTTCCCGGAGATTTTCTGACCGAAATGAGCCAAGCGGACGAAGACGCCGACACCGACTTTACCGCCAACAATACCGCTGTCACTGTAGAGGGCGGAAAGATTATCAGCATTACAAAAAGCTTTATGCCGTAAGCGCCCGGCTGGGCGCCGCGTTTGCGCTTTTGCGGGCCGGTTTAAGCGGCATCTTTGGTATCTTGCCTTCTCCGGCCCTTTTTATGCCACAAAAGGCGCGGCCCCTTCAAAGGGCACTGTGCGTTTTTGCAAGAAAACCCATCCTAAAAAGGATGCCTTCGCTTCCGGCGTGGAGCGGCGGCATCCTTTTTTGATCGAAAAATAAAAATAGCTCTGTTTTGTCGGCCTGCTTTTACAAAAGGGCAATTTCCCTTTGATTCTGCGGCACTTGTAGGTTTCCCCCAAAATGTAACGCCATCCCGCGGGATGGCAAAGCTGCTTGTGATTTTTCGGGCCGCCTTATGTGCCGCTGTTTTCGGCGGCCTGTGCCAGTGTATCTTGCAAAACCGCGGCCGATTCCCGCAGCTTGGTTTGTTCCGTTTCATCCAGCGCGATCGGCACAATCCGCTCGATGCCATCCGCGCCCACAATGGCCGGCACACTAAAAGTGACCCCTGCAATGCCCAGCTCGCCGTGCAGCGCGGTAGATACCGGCAAAATCGACTTTTCGTCCCGCACAACAGCCTCGCAAATCCGCTCTACGGCCATGCCGATGCCATAATACGTTGCCTTTTTTCGCGCAATGATCTCATACGCGCTGTTTTTGACAGATTCTCCGATTTCGCGCATTGCCTTTTCGTGCTCATAAAAGCCGCGCATTTCGCAAAAATCATGCAGCGGCACACCCGAAACGTTGGCGCTGCTCCATACCGGGATCTCGCTGTCTCCGTGCTCGCCGATGATAAAGGCGTGTACGCTGCGCGTATCCACAGAAAGGCGTTCGCCCAGCAAATAGCGCATCCGCGCGGTATCCAGCACGGTGCCCGAGCCAAACACCTGCTGTTCCGGCAGGCCGGAAAGCTGCTGTGCCACATGCGTCAGGATGTCGACGGGGTTTGCCACAATCAGCAAAACCCCGTGAAAGCCGTGCCCCATCAGCTGGGGAAGCATGCTGCGGAAAATCGCCGTGTTCTTTTTCACGAGGTCGAGCCGTGTTTCGCCCGGCTTTTGGTTTGCGCCCGCCGTAACAATAACCATCCCGGCATCCGCCGTATCGGCGTAGGTGCCGGCGTAAATATTCATTGGCGAAGCAAACAGCAGCCCGTGGCTGATGTCCATTGCCTCGCCCTCGGCGCGGGCCTGATCGATGTCAATCAGCACCATTTCCGAAAAAAGCCCGTGCTGCATCAGCGTATACGCGCAGGTTGCGCCCACAAAGCCGCAGCCCACAATGGCTATTTTGCGATAATTTACCTGTTTTAGCATAGATGCCCCTACCCTTCTGTCGCTGTTTTATGCCGTCTGCGCGGCCATATTCATTTTGGCCGTTTTTCCATTTGCCATTTTAGTATGGCCGAATCGGCGCAGTTTTTGCTTTTGGGAAAGTATATTCTGCCGGGCAAAGCGCTTGGGCGGGCGGCACATCATTCGCCGCGTTTTAGCGCAAAACTGTTTTTGTGATAAGAAATCACCCCTTCGCGCTGCATTTTAGAAAGCTCATTGGACAAAGCGCTGCGGTCTACGCTCAAATAATCCGCAAGCTGCTGGCGGTTAAACGGTATCGTAAATTGGCAGTGGCCAGTTATCTTTGCCTGCTCTGACAAATACGAAAGCAGCCGCCCGCGGATAGTTTTAGCCGATGTGTGCAGGATGCGGCGTGAAAGGCCAAGATTCTTTTGGGCAAAAATCTGCGCCAGATTTTGAATCAGGCGGCTATGGTAGGCACAGGCGTTTTCGCAGGCGGCAAAAAGCCGCGACGTATTCAAAAATAAAATCTCGGTTTTTTCGCAGGCCGAAACATTTACCAGCATCGGCTCGCCGGGGATGCAGGCATACGTTTCGGCAAAGATCTGCCCCGCTTTTACGCGGCCCAAAAGGCTGTTGTTGCCCCACAAATCGTCGCTTTCTATCAGTACGCTGCCGGAAAGGACAAGCCCCAGCGCCTCTGCCGTTTCTCCGCAGCGGTAGATCAGCTCCCCTTTTTCGTAGCGTTTTGTATACGAGCCAAGGCAGGCCAGCATCGCCTCGGCCTCCTTTTCGGTTGTGCCGTGAAACAGCATCGTATCGGATAAAGCAAAATAATGCAAAGCATGCTCCGTTTCGTTGTTATAACAACATACTTGTTTTGCGCAGTATAGTATGCTGGAAAAAGAAAGTCAACCAAAAACAAACGGAGGTTTTTATGATTCGGAAAATCATTCATATTGACGAAGCGAAATGCAACGGCTGCGGCGCCTGCGCGGCAGCCTGCCAAGAGGGCGCGATCGGCATGGTAAACGGAAAAGCAAAGCTTTTGCGGGACGATTACTGTGACGGCCTTGGAAACTGTCTGCCGGCCTGCCCTACCGGCGCAATCACCTTTACGCAGCGCGAAGCGGCCGCCTACGATGAGGCGGCCGTGCAGGCGAATAAGCAGCAGGCCACGCCAAAAGCGGGCGAAACCCTGCCCTGCGGCTGCCCCGGCAGCCAATCTAAACGCATCGAGCATACCGGGTGCCCTGCCGAAAGCGCGGCCGAGGCCGCCGCGCTGCCAAGCCGCCTTTCTCAGTGGCCTGTCCAAATCAAGTTGGTGCCGGCCCGCGCGCCTTATTTTCAGGGCGCGAAGCTACTGATTGCGGCCGATTGCACCGCCTATGCCTATGCCGCCTTCCACGAAAAGTTTATCAAGGGGCACATCACGCTTGTCGGCTGCCCCAAGCTTGATGCCGTGGATTATACCGAAAAACTCACTGAGATTTTGGCCGCCAACGACATCAAAAGCGTCACGGTCGTCCGCATGGAGGTGCCCTGCTGCGGCGGGCTGGAAAATGCGGCAAAGCAGGCGTTACAGGCCAGCGGGAAATTCGTCCCTTGGCAGGTCGTGACCATCACGACGGACGGGCAGATTTTGGAGTAATTTCCCTTATGCGGCAGGCTTTCGGTATTTCGGCGCACCGCCGCTATTTTGTACAACGAGGCGTTCGCTCGCTATTCCGCATCGCGGAAGCGGGCGGCGCCTATTCTGTTATGCGGGAATGGCTGTAAATATAAAAAAGCTCTTGGCTGGGCCGGTACGCTTTTTCAAGGGGCGCAAACGTTTTGTCGTATGCCTCAAACCCGCTTGGATCGATTTCATAAGCAGGGCTTTCGCAATAGGTCCAGTTTTGCCCTGCGAGAGTACCCGCTTTCAGTTCCTTTACAAGCAAAGCCGTCGGGAAGATGCCTTCTCCAAGGCTCACCTGATATTTTTTGCAGCTTTGGAAGCCTCTGGCCGCATAATTTTCCGGGTTTCCGAAAATCACAATACAGTCAAAGCCAAGCTCTCTCGCCTTTTGGAAGGAATATTCCAACAATCTTTTCCCATAGCCCCTGCGCTGATATTCCGGCAATACGCTGAGCGGGCCAAAGGTGAGAATGCTTTTTTCGTTTTTGTCTTCATCGATAAGCTTTGCCTTTGTGTACAGGATATTTGCCACGATCTGATGCTCTTCTTCCAGCACAAAATCCAGCTCAGGCACAAAATCCGGATGGTTTCGCATCTGATGTACCAAGAAATGCTCTTCGCAGCCCGGAACGTGAACATTCCAAAAAGCTTTTCTCGTCAGCTCTTCCACGGCACGGTAATCTTCTTTGGTTTCGTTTCGGATCAGCATAAACGCAGCCTCCCTTATAAAAATATCCTTTTTGCAAGGCGCACGCCAAACGCCTCGAACGGTTCGCCTAAGTATTCTCCTTTTTCCAAGCAATAGCCGTGTTTTTGGCAAAAAGAAACCGCGCGGGTATTTTGCTTAAACGCCCATATAACAATTTCCGAATAGCCTTGTTCGCCTGCGATCTTTTCTGCAAAATCCAGCATTTGGCTGCCGACCCCCTTGCCCTGAAAAGCCGGGTCGACATAGATACGCCACACTTCAAAAGCCTTGGCCTTATCTGCATCTGCCGTATCGCCCACAGAAAGCATCGCCGCAACTCCGCCGGGCGTTGCCCATACATATTCCGACAAGCGCCCAGATGCAAAATCCTTTTTTAACCGCGCAGCCCTTTTTTCGCAGCCGTCTGCCCCCCCAGCAGCGCCGGGTTAACATAACCCTGATAAACCTTTTTCCAGTTTTCATTGACGATGCTACACACGGCATCCGCATCCTTTGCTTCCAGCTTCCGTATCATACCTTAACGCCTCTTTTCTGTTTGGGGGCCGCAATTTCAACTTGCCCTCCCCGCGTGGGGGAGGGGCGCAATGCTCTCAGCAGCACCGTGCAAAACCTACAGTCTTGGATACATATGTCTTTGAAGCTGCGGGCAGCTTCTGTTCCTGTGATGATGTCCGGACTAGTGTTGTCTAAAAAACAACGCTAGTCTTAAGCATCACTTGCGGCTGTTTCGGATAAACGGTTCGTGTACCGCCTCATCCACCAGCCGATGGTACTTTTCCGGGTGGCGGTAGGCGTTGCCGTGTACTTCGCGCTTGCGGTAATCGCGCAGCAGCGCCATGTCGATCTGCGCCATATAAATGCCCGGCTTTGTGCCTGTTTCCAGCAGGCAGGTTTCACGCGGGTAGGCAAAGCCCGGCGCGCAAGTGATCCCGTCAAAAACGGACGAGTGCCCGTTGCAATCGGGCTGGCCGGCGGGATAGTTGCAGGTTGCGATCGCCATCATGTTTTCATATGCGCGCCCGCGAAGCTGCGAAAGGCGATTGATTTCCATTGGGCAGGCGTTCGGCACCAAAACAACCTCTGCGCCTTCCAGCATCAGGATTCGTGCGCTCTCCGGGAACTCGCGGTCATAGCAGATCATGGCGCCAACTTGAACGGCGCCCATGCGGGTATCGAGATCGCACACATAAAAATCATCCCCGGGCGTCAGGCGGCATTCTGCGCCGAAAGCACAGGTGTGCACCTTGGAATAGCGCAAAACCCGGCGGCCGTGCCGGTCAAACAGGACAAGCGTATTTCTCGGCAGAGGCGCATACGCTTCCAGAAATGTAATGCCAATGGCCAGATCCAGCTCTTTCGCAAGGCGGCCAAACCCGCACACAAAATCGCTGTCGGCCGAAATGGCTTTTGCTTTCAGCGTGTCCATTTCCTTCGGAATGTCGTAGCCGTCGCTCCACATTTCCGGAAAAAGCGCAATGTCGGCGCCCTTCTTCTTTGCCGCGCGGCAGGCCTCCCGGCCGATTTTGCAGTTTTCTGCGAGAGAGGCGCCCGGCAATACTTGCAGCAATGCGATACTCAGGTGTTGATCCATTTCTTCCCTTCCCCTGTTCTGTGAATGCTTGTGCCTTCAGTATACATGTCGGCGCCGCAAAGCACAAATCCTGCATTCCGACGCAGAAAAGTAATTGCGGCCACCTTTCCGGCATGCTATGATAGTGGCATACAAATTTTGGGGCATTTTGTGCCGCATTGTGGAGACGCTCAAAGCGGAGGGCCAGAAATCGGCAAAGGTCTTGTGGTCGGCCCTTGTGCCGGTGGTGCGCCCGCTTTGCGGCCGCACAAACGATCCAAAATGTCACCCCCATACAAGGCCGATACGTATGCTGCTCGTTTGGTGCGAAAGGGAGGGCACAAAATGGAATTTTACGAAGCGATTCAAAAACGAAGAACGGTGAGAGATCTTTCCGACGAGCCGATTGATCCGCAAATTCTAAAGCGAATCCTTTCTGCAGGGTTTGCCGCGCCGTCCAACGATCACATGCGGGATTGGCATTTTATTGTTCTGACCGATCGGCAGGTCATCCAAAAGGTGGTCGGCAAAATCCCCAAAACCGTATCTCCCAAGCGGGTCGAGTTTATCATGCGTTCGTGGAGATTAAACGACGAATGCCAGCAAAAAATGTATGCGGATGCCATCCCGAAACAATACCAAATGCTGCTGCATGCAGGCTGTGTGGTGTTGCCCCTTTTTAAGCAGAAAGGCAATTTGCTGGCGCCGCGTTCTCTCTCGGCCTTAAATGCATTTGCATCCATGTGGTGCTGCATCGAAAACATTTTTCTTGCGGCCACGGCGGAAAACTATGCGTGTAATCTGCGCATTCCTTTGGGAGATGAGGCGCAATACATTCAAAAAGAGCTGAATTTACCCGATGATTATGCGTTACCGTGTTACATCGGCATCGGGAAGCCGAAGGAAACCTTTACGGCTGTAGCACAAAAAGAAATTGAAATAGAGCACAGGATCCACTTTAACCAGTGGTAAATCAATTTGGTTGGGCCATATGCGAGGCACAAAGAAAATTTTTTTTCGTTGTTTTGCACCCTTTTTCATCGGTACAGCTTCCCCTATATTGGCCCTACCGTCTGTTGCTTTTCTTTGCGAAACCCATTTCCGCGATACTTTGGCGCAATACGATAGGATAATTGCCATTTCGTTTTGTAGGCAATAAAAAGTTTATATCATGCGCACTTGTTTTGCATTTACCCCTTTGCTGTTTTATTTATTGCCGTTGGCCGGCCACAGCTTCCATTGTGCCAAAGGAGTTTTTTATCTGCTATCTTTACGCATCAATAAATCCTTGCCTCTAAACTTGCCCAGCAAGTGGCTTGAGAGACAAAAAGGGCCTGAAAACTTATGTCACTCATGGGTTAAGGCAGCAATACAATTTAGGACGGTGCAAGGTGGAAGCGGCACAAGGTTTTCGAGCCCGAATCGCACGGTGCCAGCCTGTATAGGAAAAGCAGCTATCGAGTGCTTATCACAAGGGAACGCAACAAGTTTATTGTTTGCCTCTCAGAAGACCCGACGCTCGATAATGTTTGTCCGCTTCTTGTTGAACTTGGTGTCAATCAGTTGGAGGACGAACAACGGCCTTAAATTTGGTATGGATACTGCTTTTTTCATGTTCCATGTACGTTTTGCTTTTAGCAGGACATCGCATTTATTTGCATTTATCCATTCAAAACGACTCACATCAGATGGTTGGTGTTTTCGCCTCAAGATAGCCGATAACGGCTGCCATCAGCAGGAAGTGAGCCCCAACAGATGGGAAACCACTGCACGGGAACCCCCAAGGGTCGCAAGCTCATCGCCCAGAGTTGCTGCCGCAGTTCGGTAGCAACGATCTGTTGTCAAATGTTTTACTGCGGTTCGTACGCCATTGGCCGTAAACTGCGGCAGTTCCAATGTGATACCTGCGCCGTTTTCGCTCACACTTTTTGCATTATATCGGCGCTCAAAAATGCGCCCGGGACAAATCAGCTGCGGAACACCGTTTCGCAATCCGGCCATGATCGAGTTTTGCCCGCCATGATTGATAAAGGCCGTCGCTTTAGGCAGCAACGCGGCAAAATCAAAGTGGGGCGCAACATAAATTTTTCCTTTGGAGAAGGGCAAAACCCCATCGCAGGCCAAGAATACTTCCGGTGCATCCTCAGAGCTTTCGAACGCTTCGGTTACTACACGAATTAGCTTTTTGGCTGAAATCGTTCCTGTACCCATATAGATCACAATACATCCTTCATGAACGGTATGAGGGAAAGCAGGAATGGCTTTGTGCTCGAATGGCCCGGTAAACAGCACTTGCGCACCCTCGACCGGTTCCAGTTTGCGGATACTTGGAACAACGCGCAAGGCAGCGCGATCAAGCAGTTCTAAGCAAGACGTAACCGGCGGCAGCTTCAACTCCTGTAAAAGTCGGTTTACGCCCTGTGCGTATTGCGGTGAGCTGGCAAAGGCAACACTGGCAGGATAGCTGCGTGTACACGCTAACGGTACGGATTCTGCCTGTGCGGCAATCGCTGCCGGAAGGCTGAATTCAGAATAGACGATGTCAGGCTTAAAGTCTCGGATCGCAAAACGCTCCTGCTGTACGCTTTTTTCAAGATAGGAATAGTCGGTGGTTCCTGTAAGGTGCAAAACCTCCTCAAAGCTGTGAACCGTCTTGTGCCCCATGATGCCTAATTTTTCCGCAAGAGGGTAAGTATGTACAGCAAGGATGGGTGGTAAACCCAGCGGCATTGGAACATCCAAAGGATATTCGCGCACATGAGAAATCGCTGTGTAATTATTATCCTGTGCGGCACACAGCGCCACCTCCATGCCAGCTTTTTCGCACGCCAGCGCTAAGGCTTTCACTCTCGAAAACGGCCCCGCCGTGCGAGCCATCGCGCTCATGGGGGATAATAATATTCGCATTCTGCTTTTCACCTTCCAAATCCAGAGCGACTCTTTTACAAGTTCACCTATTTGCTGTTCCTTACAAGATAAGCGCCAGCACACCATACATAGCAAGGCCAAGGCTTGCCGCGCAAATGCTTGGTGCATCGATAAAACATTTCAGTTTTGTTGCGCGCAGCAGCAGGCCCACCAGCTGAAACACCACCGGATTGAATAAGATGCACCACAGCGGTAAAGGAAGAATGCCGGCAAGGATGGCATAGGCCACCATGCCGGATGGTACGATGACAAGCAGACAATACAGCGAGATGAACGGCACATAAATCTGCTTAAACGTATCCGATATTACTTTTTCAGCCAGGGCAAATGTACTTGTAGCCATAATATCCTTATAAATGGTGGGCATCAAACACACAAAGGTGTGAATCATAAAACCGCCCATTGCGCCGCAAAGAAAAATAACACTTGCGGTGATGGCAAAGCCTTTGTGCTCTGTTGCGATCCGGCTCATCAAAGCAAGAAAGCCGCAGCTATACATCGGTATGGCAAACATCGCCACAATATCTGAGGCCACGAACCGCCAATGCGCCATTTCCTCCCACTTGCTGTCGATATAGCCGCCTTTCCCCAGTTTTTTGTTGTCCGCGCCCTTCAAATCCAAAAGGCAATCCGCAATCGCACACAATAGGCCGCCACAAATTCCGATTACCGCCATGATCGTATTTCCCATGTCTTATTTCCTTTTCTGTTCTAACTTTTTAAGTAAAGAGATTTCAAGCTTTTCTCTCATCATCGTCTCTGCCATAAGGATTGAATCGAAAGCCCACGCCCCAAACAGTTTCTATGTGTGCAATATGAAAGAGAACCCCCAACTTCTTTTTCAAGCAAGGAATCCTATTTGCTCATTCATTTCACCCTTTCAAGCGGGAAGCCGATGAGATATAGGCTCTCGAGATACAGTATAAACACAACCTCAAATTGATCGGATCAGTGCTATTCTAAAATTTTTCGCTTACAAGCCATGACTTATCTTCGTTTTGGTCGGTGCCAAACATACAGCATCCAAGTGGAACAGCCTGCGATTTACGAATTGCCTTTTTTAGCTTTCGCAGTTCTTTTGGCTCGGCAGCAAAAGCTATCTTATAAATTCTTGAAGATATAACCAGTAAATGCTTCATTAGATAATCCAGAACCTCTTGGGTAAGGTCAGTATAATACAAATCAAAAAGTATTCTTTTCCGTTCAGGAGATTTCAAAAGGAATTCTTCTTCTTTATCGATAAGTTCAAACAATGCTTTGCTGTCGCCATGAAAATCGCCATAATGAACACCGTGAAATACGCCACCATTATAGTTGTATTCGCTAAGAGCCCCTGTAGGCCCATAGTTCAGCATATATCTATCCTTCTTTCCATAAAATGTCTTTGTTTTCTAATTGCTGCGTAATTGCTATAATACTAAATTCCGATTATATTCTTGCATTTCTGCTCGTCACTCAAAATTTGATCTCTATTTCTTTTTTAGCTCAGCCATTGCAGCATCATGCAAAACATCAAACTCAGCAGGTGCAATGTCCGCAAGTAATTTGAGATGTTCCTGCTCCCATGCGGCAATCTCAGCTTCTGTCAGGGAAGCGCCAATACCCCGGCAGGCTTTCATTCTTCCGTTCCAGCTTTCGCGGGTAAAATGTACATACACGGGATATTCCTCATGAAAAGTCAATTCGAATTTTTCGTAATAACAATCCGGTATCGTGATTGGATGGATTGTTTCGCCAGCGCCGCTCCACTTTGGGCTATATTTCAGCACCAGCTTTTCACTTGCTCCTGCAATTTTATCTTCAAAGGGTAACCACGCCATATACAGCACAAGGATATGCCCGTTGGGCTTGAGCATACGATGAAATTCAGATACAAGCTGCTCATGCCTGAAATACCAGAAGCATTCTATTTTCTTTAGCATGTTACCTAAGGGTCGCATTGATTATCAGCCCGCTCGCCTTGATAGCGAAAAGGCAGCACAGCATGGTCTTTGTGCCATCTGCTGTGGAAGATGACGAAAGGCCGTTCCTCCTATTTAACAGTCTGCGCTCAAATAGCTGCTTATCGCAGACCAACTGCATTCATAATGGCTTCTATGGTTTCTATTGGGGCATCACTCCACGGATAAGCCGCATCTTCACAGCCTGCGGAGGAGAGCAAATCCTGTGCGTCCGCGCCAAGAAGTTTTTGATAAATTTGATCCACAATGGACATTTTCTCGGAAAACGCAACCAATTCATCGTTTCCCTTTGGCATCATATAGGCAACGACCGTGTTGTGGATTTCCTCCGTGGTCATTTCTGTTCCGACACCCCAATTAAGCAGTTTAACCGCGATGGGTACCGCCGCCATATGACTACCGGGAGTTTCCGTTGCAACATTCTGATTGATTTCATCCAGCAAGCCGGTCAGCTCTGACGAAGCGCTGGTTTCTGCGTCTCCGCTGACCGTTGCTGTACTACCTGTCCACTGGCTCAGCGGAATCAAATCCATTTGTACATAGTTTGCGGGATCCGTGATTGTATTGGTATCGGTCAGCCCCTTGCCCTCATAGCGCATGGTGGCATTCGTGCTGTCGTCTGCGCTGCTGGAACCCAGATCAACAAAAAGCTGCTCTCCCGCATAGTAATACCGGTTGCGTGCTGTGCTGCTAAGCACCTGAACACGAGAGCCATCCGGCTCCAGCGTGTAGAGATCAAAGATCAGCTTGCCATAAAAGTCATCTGTAACATTTGCCGTTGTACCGATGGCCAGCTCATCTGTGCCATTGCCGTCCAAATCCATGACAGCATATCCAATGTTGTCCAGCGGGGTGCCGTCGTAAAAGTCTGAGGCAATGAGATTTAAGCCTTGCCCCATCAGGGCGTTGCCATCCCATTTTTCGTTCAGTGCCGTGACATATGTATTGAGCAGTTCTGCATAGGCTGCGGGCATCTCAGCGGCTGCATCCGTTTGCGCCGAGGCTTGCGTTTCCGCATTTGGTGTTTCCGAGGATGCGGCAACCGCTTGACTGGCATTGCTCGGGTTGGTTATCTCCTGCCCGGATGTGCCGCATGCCGAAAGCACAATCGCCATCCCAACAGACAACATAAGCACAGAAAACATTGTTTTTTTCATCGCGATTTTCTCCTTAGCTTCTTGCCGGATTTTTGTTTTCTGTTGCGCAAGCCTTTTGGCTATGTTCTATCCAATTACGCCAAACCGCAAGCTGTTCTTCGGTATGAAACCAATGCTCGCCGTCCTCGTAAATTTGCAGCTCGCATCCAAACTGTTCTGCAAATTCCGTAATTGTATCACGGTCGGTCAGATTGTCATGCCCTGCATATAAAATCGCTGTCTTACTGTTCCAATGGGTGAGCGAATGCTCTTTTGCGTAGGTATAATATTCCCACGAAAGCGTTTCACCGAACTGGGTCGGGATCTCTTTTTCTGCTTGCAAGCGCTCTGCGCTAACCTGCGCCCACTGCATCATGGTTTCAATCAGCTTTTTCATATCCACCACTGGCGACACAAACATCACCTTTTCAAAAGCTTCTTCAGAAAACGCAAGTAGGGAAAAATAGGCACCGATGCTGGTGGCGTGGAGGGAGATACTGTGCCAGCGCTGCTTTGCATAGGCCAATACGCCCTGCAGCTCCGGCACGGCTACCCACGGCACAAGCTTTGCCTCACCGTTTTTTCGTTCGCCGTGTTCGGGCAGGTCGATAGAAAGTACCTGAAATCCGCGCGGGCAGAGGATTTCGGCAAGACTTTGCGCCTCTTCTTTATAGCCGCATTTTCCGTGAATATACAGGCATACTTTGTCTGCATTTTCCCCGTAAAGCACGGCGGGAATGCTATTTATCGTGAAATTCGTTGTTGTCATAGTTGCTCCTTATCATTGCTGTTTTTCTGCCGCCAGTGCAAGGAATTTCTTTTCCGACAGAATTTCGTTACCGACATACGCACCATTATAAAACAGGGCGTAATTCGTCCATGCGGCGGGAGCGTTCTGCGCTTGATTCCGGTTGGCGAGCAGGATGCTCTTGAACGGAATCCCTGCATCCTTTGCCGCCTTTTCAATCAGCGGCACATATTTGGCCGTGTAGGGGCAGCCCGCCGTGTAATAGAGGATAAAACCGTTTCCCTCAATATGCGGCACTTTGGCACAGGGCTTGAAGCGCGGCATGGGTGCAGTTTCCGCAAGCGGCAAATAGAGGAGCGTGAAAAACGGCTCTGCCGTGTCCGCAACCCGAAATCCCTTGTGGGCGAGGTATTTAGGATCGGAGAGAAACGCTTGCTTTTTCGGTGAGGAAATCACACAGATCCCGTGCTTGCCCTTTGCTTTTGCATCGGCAATGCAATGCTCCAGCAAATCGTTGGCGTACCCGTGGCCCTTAAAAGCGCCGGATACCCAAAAACAATCAATGTACAAATACCCCTCTGCTTCTAGGGGCACCCATGCAAATTCCGCCGGGATGTACTCAATAAAGCACTTGCCGCGCTCCGTTGATTTGAGAAAGACCAGCCCCTCGTCCAGCCGATCCCGTAGCCACGCCTTTTTGGCGGCCACCTGTGGGTCTTTGTTATTCGAGATGGCACAGCAGATATGCTCCTGCTCCAAATTTTCCTGATTGAGCTGAATATAATCCATACCGATTTTCCTCCTGAAAATAAAATGGAAAGAAGGATACCGCACTACGCGATTAGGCGGCATTCTTCGGCAAACGGATTTGCGCACAATAAGCTTTCGCGCAAACGCCATCTCTACCGCCGCCCCTGAAATCTATTGCATCGAAGCCCCTAAATTGTAGGCTTGCTTTAATGCGGAACGTCCCTGAATATCGCCCTTATCTTTTACACCTTGCACAAAGATCCGCCCAATATCTTCTAAATGAAAAAAATCAAGAACCAACTGATATTGCAATTCGATCGCCGCGAACATATTGGGCAGTGAGGCCGCCCCGACCAGCAGCAAAGCAAGCTTTTTGATTTTAAATTTGTTTCTTGCCGGAGTATGTAATCTGTCTATTATTGCTTTGCTTTGACGCATACGTTTCGCCACAGATACCACGCATACCCCACCGACATCAGCGAAATTACAATACATACTGTGATTTGGTATCTCATGGTCAAACCGCTTTCATTGCTGAATGCGGCCAGCGCGTTAAACACACCATGAAAGAAGCAGCACGGCAGTAAATGTCCGGTTTTGACCACAAACACGGACAGCATCAGCCCGATGGCCAGCGCGTAAACAAGCTGTAACAGGGTTGGCACAACCTTGGCCCCGTTGAGCAGGTTGACGCTGTGCCCCAGCCCGAAGGTAAGGGTAGAAACCAGAATCGCCACCTTCACCGAGCGTTTCAGCAGCAGCTGCAGCAAATATCCGCGGAACAAAATTTCCTCGATAAAACCAATACAGAGCATAGAGAGAACATACCACACGGTATCGAGCGGGGCATACCGCAAAACCGCCCCGTGCCACAGATTTGCTGTGGCAACGACAAGCATCGGCAGCAGATAGCCTACTTTTCGCCCTGGCAGCGGTGTGCCCGGCGCAAACCTGAGCCTTCCAAAATCCTGTTCTTTTGCGATTCCGGCGAGCAGCAGCCCTAAAAGCATCGCCGCTGCCAGTAAGCGCCAACCCTGCGCAGCATCGTCCCCATGAGTACTTTCAAACAGGCTCATGACCACAATGTAGGTAAAAATGCGAGCCAGCACGCCCGCCAACTCTCTGCGTTTCGTTTTCATCCTGCTTTTCCTCCTTCTCCATTCAAGCCCAAATTGGCAAGCCCCTAACCATTTTTTCTGCCCAAATAGCGAAAGACCTGCTTTTTGTAGCTGCAATATGTTTCGCCGAACGTGGCAAGCAAATAGCGTTCCTCCTGCAAAATTTGCAGGTGCAGCGTTATGATGGCAAACAGCGTAAACCCAATGGTAAGCGGGTTGCAAAACAGTAAGCAGACACCAATGTACATGAAATCAAAGCCCAAAAAGGCCGGGTTACGGCTGAAGGCGTAAATGCCCGCCCGCACAAATTCCGTCTTGTCTTTTTCGGGAATTCCCGCCCGCCAGCTGTCCTTCATGGTGAGCACCGCGATGAGGAAAATCCCATCGCCCAACATACCGATCAGAAAGCCGGTAAAGCGGGCATTGCCCGGTAAAATACTCCAATCCAGCACAATGGAGAGCAGCTGTACCACTACAACGCCCAGCGTGGCAACCGACATCAGAACTTCCACCGTATGAAGCGCCTTTTCCTTTCGTGTGCCGATCTGGCGGGTGCGGATGCCACGCTTTTTCTGCGAGAGCATCTTACCAAAATAAATGCCGTAAAAGAAAACCAGCACGGCACAAGCTAAAATTTGAAATAGCATGAAGAACCTTTCCTTTCTGACGCAAATATTATTTTCCGTTCCGATGCACCAGATTCAGCAACACATAAACGCCGATGAGCACAGCCACCGACCCGGCAAGTATCGCGTACATCGCCCCAGTGGAAACCAAATCGCCATAGAAGTACAGATTGCAGTCGATGGAATCGCGGATGCCCTCCACCACTTCTTTTGGAAAGCCCTGCGTTCCCATTTCGGCAAACACGCCGTTCAGGGCATGGTTGCGGATGAGCGCCGTGCCATAGGTACCGGGCAGAAAAGACAAGACCTTTCGCAGCCCCTCGCCAAAAGAAGAAATCGGCATGTAAGCGCCGCAGAGAAAGCCGTAGCCGGCGCTGATGATGGTGCCTACCGCTGAAATCTGCCCTTGAGAGCTTAAAAAGAAATTGATAATCGACGAAAGCGCCGTACCGAACAGCACCAACAGCAATACATCCAGCAGAATCGACAGCACATCAGCGGCAGATAAGTACCAGCCCACGTTGGCCAGATAAAGAAAGCACACGCCCGTGGCCACGAGGCAAACGATCAGCGTGACCAAAACGGTGGAGCAATAATAGCTCAGTGCAAGGGTCGAACGCTTGACGGGCGTAATCGTGAGGTCGGTTCGGGCGCCGCTGACCTTATCCTGCACCATAATCATATTGGAACAAAAAGCCACCGTGATGCAGGATACCGCCAGCAGGGAGGAAAACAGTTCCCCACCCACACAGCCATTGATCAGTTTGTCGGGGATCGTCATGAATTCCGGCAGCGCGGAGGTAAAGCTCTCCCGATAGACACGGGCGAGGAAGGTGGCGTACAGCACCAGCAGAATCAGCGGCGTAATCAAGGACGTGAAAAACATTCCCTTATCCTTAAAAAACAGCTTGGTGTTTCGTTTTGTCAGAGCAAAAAATGCGTTCATTTCGCCGTACCTCCCGTGAGTTTCTTGCCGGTAACCGCAAGAAAGACATCGTCCATCTTCCCCTTGGTGATCTCATAATCCGTAAAAAGCTCCGGGTGCGCCACAATCAGTGCCGTGGCCGCCGCAGTGTTGGGTACTGCCAAGCGCACCGCGTCACGAATTGTCTCACAGGGTAAGTTCAGCGCGTCGACCTGCTGCCTTGGCGCATGGTAAAGCGTAATAAAGTCGCCGGTATAGGTATTTTTCAGCTGAAGTGGTGTGCCCTCGGCAGCGATTTTTCCGCTGTCGAGAATGACCACGTAATCCGCGTCCGCCGCTTCCTCCATGTAATGCGTGGTGAGAAACACCGTCATGCCCTCTGCCTGGCGAAGCTTTGCAACCACATTCCAGACCGATTTGCGTGTCTGCGGGTCAAGGCCGGTGGTAGGTTCGTCCAGAATCAGCAGCTTGGGTCGATGGAGCAGCGCCCGGGCAATGTCAATGCGGCGGCGCTGCCCACCGGACAACTTCCCCACCGGGCGCTTCAAAAGCTCTGCGAAATCCAAAAGCTCGCTAAGCTCGGTAAGCCGCGCTTCAAACGCTTTTCCGGCAATCCCGTAAAGCGCGGCGCGACAGGCGAGATTATCTCGGACAGACAGCGTTTTGTCCAGCACCGAGTTCTGAAATACCACACCGATTTCGGATTTGACCGCGTCCGCGTCGCGGTCAGTGTCCTTTCCGTCAATGATGATGGAGCCGCTGTCCTTTTTCAGTTGACCGCACATCATGGTAATGGTGGTGCTTTTCCCCGCACCGTTCACGCCCAAAAAAGCGAACAGTTCTCCCTCTTTGACCCGAAAGCTCAGGTCTTGTACCGCCTGAATATCGCCGAAATGCTTGCTCAGATGCTCAATCTCGATGATGTTCTTCACTCTGTTTCCTCCGCAATGTATAAGTAGCAGTGCGCCCGGCCGTCCTTTGTGTATTCGCCCGGCACGGTGCTCTCATAATCCTCGGTAAAGGCGCGGTGGAGCATACCGCCCGCCTTGTCCTGCCACACCCGCGCCCACGCTTTATTGGCGGCTTCGGCAATGTCAGCGCCGTCAAAATCATATTTTTTATATTTTCCGGCAGCAACCTTTTGCGCCATATCGGCAAAGAACTGCGCCGTTACCGTAAAAATCGTCAGATCATACGCGCCGGTTTCGTCCGATTCATAGTTCGAGTACCGGGAGATGGGAGATAATCCCTGCAAGAATTGTCCCTCGCTATCATGCATCAGCGGGAGTTTTCCGCTGACAATATCCCGCCAGACCTCATTCATTTTTGCCATGCCGCCCTCTGAATTATCGGTGCGAAGGGTAATGTTTTTTAATACGTAAGACATAAAGTTAACCTCTTTTCAAAACAAGCTGCATTCTGTCAGGCCAGGTGCAATGCGCAAAAGCCTCAGCAGAAAAACATACCGTGAATGGCTGAGGAAAATGATCCCTGTCAAATCTCCGATGGTCGTGGCAAGGACGGCAATCATCCTCAGCCATGCATTGCACGGCTTTCAATGTAGGCTCCGGCAAACATCAGTACAAAACCCAAGAGCAGAACGATCCACTCGGATTTGCAGAGCGGATTTTCGTTCGCTTTTTGGGAATGGACTTCTTTATTTTCAACTTGAACAAGCGATTTGTTTGCCAATGCACAGCAAATAAACATTTGTCCCAGCATTTCCACAAGGCCTGCATTTTTAGTAAGCAAAAAAGAACCCACTATGCGCTCCATCAGCGGCACACTCTCCAGATTACCAGAGAAGGACCAGGTGCCCAATGTAACCGCATTCAATGCCACCAGAAGAAAAAAGCAGTAATATCCAAAACCCATATATTTTTGCGTTTCATTTTTTCTTTTTGAAAACAAACTGCCAATTATAATAAACACGACAGATACCAGGTTAAAGGCAAAAATCTGAATTGCACTTATCCATATATTTTCTGAGGTTTGAAAGCCCGTCACCGCATTTTTCTTCGCCAAGAATCCCTCTGGCAAAAGGTAATAGCTCAAAATTACCACGCCAAAGAAAAGTGCCAGAAATAAAATCGCCGTCGTTATGAGACGAATCTGCAGTTGGTCTGACAGTAAACAACCGCGAATCGTCTTTGTTTTTGTGTTTGACATCGGGATACAACCCTCCTTCTTCTTTACGCGCCTTTCTCATCATTTTTCTGCGCTACACTTTTCGGTGGAATTGGTGTGCCATCCGGCACGGTCATCGTTCGTTTTTGGCAGGGATAGCCGAAAGCTTCCGTCAGCTCGCCATCGGCAAAGCCAAGGCGTTTGTACAGTGCCCGCGCTGCCGTGCCCAGTGGGTCACCCTCCCGGTAGGTGGTGACGGAAAGCAATGTTCCCACCGGGAACTGCGCCGCCGCCGTTTCCACCAGCCTTGCCGCCAAACCATGACGGCGATACTTCGGCGACACGGCAAGAAAATCAATCTCCTGCCGCTCCTTGGAGAAAAGAAGCGCAGCGGCAATGGTTTTGCCATCGCGGTATACCCACGCTTCGCCGCGCCGGATATACTCCGCAAGCTGGCCCTTGTATTTTGCTTCATCCAGTCCGGGGAAACTATCTTTGACGGCGCGGGCAAGCGCCATCCAGCCGGGAATATCCTCTGCGCTTGCCGGATAAGGGATGCGCAGCTCCTGATCGTCGGCGGGCATCCCCATCAGCAGGCTGACACCTTTTTTAATCTGCATGCGATCCTGAAGGTAGGTGGCACTGTCCTCATGCAAAATAGCACTGCCCACACCGTGGGTCAGGTACAGCGCGGCGACCTCCGGCGAAAGCGCAGGTGGCACGCCGTAATAAGCACTTTGAATGTCTACCACCTGCCGCAGATACGGCTCGATGATGGTCAGTGTGTGTTCCCGTATTGCCCAGCGCACGGTGCGGTGCAGCTTATCCGCATATTGCGCCCGAAACTTGGCGGTTTCACGCTCCATATACTCAAAAAAGTCTTGCATCAGCCGGCATGGATTACGCCTGCCGTGGGCAACAAGCGCTGCAAAATCCGTGTCATAATGGGCAAAAAACAAATCCAGCACCGCGTCAAAAACATCATCTTTGTTTTTGAAGTAGTAATAGAATAATCCAACCTCGCCGCCCGCCTGATTCATAATGGAGCGCACTGAGGTACCGTCATAGCCGCTTTTCAAAAATAATTCCAAAGCAGCCTTGGCAATTTCATCTCGTTTTCCTCCATCAAGTGCCGGTTTTCTCGACATAGCTGATCCTCCAAGTTTTTATTGAATATTGCTCAATTTATTGTAGTATAATGTGGGGCTATTTGTGTGTCAATTCTTTTTTGAATATTGCTCAAAGAATTCAAATGGATTTGCTGTCTTAGTCTGTCTAGCCCCAAATATAGGCCGCCGTCATTTGAACATCGTGATAAACTACTGAATGACGGCTTCTTTTCCGCCAGCAGCCATGTGTTATCGAGCGCAAAAAACAGAGCCGGTAACGGCATTTAGCGGAGGATGTTCGGTTTACGAAATCAAGGAATTTCCAGATTATAAATGTGTCATCGTCCGCGCTGGGTGGGATGCAGAGATATATAAAAGAGATTACCGGGCGGGCGAAAGCATCAAGCGCACGTTGCTTTCCGATCACGGCTAAAACCAACAGCCGGGCTACCGGATCGGGGTTTTTTCGATTTTTTAGAAAAATCCAATCCGGCGTCGCCGGGGGATGGCTCCCCCGCAGATCCCGCCCGCGCTGACAATGAAACATGTGCCCAGTCTAATGCCCGAGCGGTAAAACCGTCGCAGGCAATGAGGGTACGGTCTGGAAATGACCAGGCCGGGTAACCACGCCCGTGAGGCTCGCCAGAGCCGGCTGCCAATGTCGTCTTTATCCGGGAAGTAGTGTCGAACAGGATGGTTGATCCCAGAAACTACGGCGGCCACCGGCAACACGATCCCTTTTCAAAGCCTTTTCCTATGACCGCCGTCCTTGTGCAATCAACAACGGGCTCTTGAATAAAAAGGAATATTTGATGAACGCAGAAAGCCTTTATCCCATTATGCTGCCGCAGGAACCGGACGTTCTAAACGTCGAGGACGTGGAACGAATCATCGGCGTCGGGCGGGCAACCGTCTACAAAATGATTCAAGACGGCCAGTTGCGCGGCGTTCTCGCCGGGAAGAAATACGTTGTGCCCAAAATATCCGTCATCTGCTACCTTGTCGGGGAGAATGCCGTATGATGTCACAAAACCATCGCCCTGCCCCTGTCAAGGGTGCAAATTTTACAATCACACGTTCGCATTCCGGTTCGCAGTGCTCTATACTGACGATACCGACAGCGGTCCGTCAAGAAAGGAGCCGTAATATGAAAGACGAACCCGAAATACGCGAGAACGCCGTAGGAAGCGTTCAGCAAAAAGGAGATTATCTCTATACTGTCATCGCCGTTACCATCGGCGGAAAACGCAAACAGCACTGGGAGGCCACGGGCCTGCGCGCGATCCGCTGCTGTCCGACTACATGGATCACTGGCTGAAACATATCTCGCACAACCTGCAGGTGCAAACCGTTTTATCCCATCAGCGCATGATCACCGCCAGCATCCGCCCGTTTTTTGATGCGCGGCAAGTCACCCTTTTGAGCCTGCGCCCGCAAGACATCGAGGATTTCTACGACACCTTTTATGAGCGCGGCTGCAAAGGCACTACCGTTATCCGCTATCACCAGATTCTGAAGCAGGCGCTCAGCGCCGCGGTGCGCAAAGATCTGCTCCCCGCAAACCCGATGGACAAGGTCGACCGCCCGAAAAAGGCCGCCTTTGAAAGGCAGCACTACTCGGAAGAAGAAGTGCAAAAGTTGATTCAGATCTTTGCGGATGACCCGATGCGCATCCCCGTTACGCTGACGGCCTTTTACGGGTTTCGGCGCAGCGAGGTGCTCGGCTTAAAATGGGAGAACATCGACTTTGAAAACCGCACCATCAGTGTACAGCACAAAGTCCTCGCGATGCCGGGCACGAGCCGCACCGAGCTGATTGTCAGCGACCAGCTCAAAACAATATCCAGCCGCCGCACGCTGCCGCTGATTCCGGCGGCAGAAGCGCTTTTGAAAGATGAGCGTGCCCGGCAGGCGGAAAACCGCAAGGCGTTTCGCAAGGGGTACAACACCCGATACCTCGACATGATCTGCGTAAATGAGCTCGGGCAACTGATCAGCCCGGACTGCCTAAGCCAACATTTCTGGTTGATCTTGGAGAAAAACGGAATGCGGCACATTCGCTTTCACGATTTGCGCCACACCTGTGCAAGCCTGCTGCTTTCGCAGCATGTGGACATCAAGTACATCCAGCACTGGCTCGGGCATTCCAACTATTCAACGACCGCCGACATCTACGCACATCTCGCCACGGGTGCCGGAGAGGAAACCGCGCAAGCCATGATTCACGCCCTCGGGCTCGACAAAAAAGAAGTCCGGCAGCCAACCCTTACGGATTCGCTGCCGGACTCTGGCGGAGAGTAAGAGATTCGAACTCTTGAGACCGTGAGGTCTACCTGATTTCGAGTATTTGTTTGGATTGGAAAATCCGGGAGAAGCTTTGGAACAAATGGCACTGTCCCTCCAATTAAAAACGAAAAATAAATATCGTAGAAGAGCGATATTTTACTATATTTTCATCTTTTCAAACCGCTCTTCGTTCCCTTTTTGATGACTATGGATTTTTTCGTAATTGACACGTTTCCTGTATTTTGGATAGAAAAAGTGATAGAAAACCGGCAACGATGTCCGTTGCTGCAATCCCCCGCCGGTTTTCTTTTCTTCCTTCACAAAGCTGCTTTGGCCTTCGGGTCACGGCAGCTTTTTCTTTTCTGAAAAGGAGACAAAACCTATGGCAGTCTTTCGCGTTGAAAAAACCACCAACTACACCGTGATGAGCAATGTTCATCTTCGAGATACCACACTCTCGCTCAAGGCCAAAGGCCTGCTGTCCTATATGCTGGCGCAGACAGATGATTGGGATTACAGCCTGCGTGGCCTCGCCAGCCAAAGCAAGGACGGCATCGACGGAATTCGAACCGCAATTCAGGAGCTAGAGGCACATCGCTACCTGCACCGGGAAAAAGTGCGCGATGCACGCGGGCGCATTGTGGATTACGACTACCAAGTTTTCGAGCAGCCCTATGAAGAAGCAAAAAACTCAGATGCTTCTTGCAATTCTGACGAAACAACGGCATATTCACCAGAATTGGATTTTCCAAAAACGGGAAAGCCAAAAACGGCTTTTCCAAATACGGTTTCTCCAAAAACGGAAAATCCAACGCTACTAAATACTAAGATACCAAATACGAAAGAACCAAGTACAAAAGGACTCAGTACTATCCATCTATCAGCAACAGAAAAGATGGATGAGAATGAGATCACGCAGCAATTCGAGGAGCAACTGGAGTACGACACGCTGAAAAAGCGTCTCGACCCGGCATTGTTGGATGAGCTGTTGCAGCAAATCGTGGAAATGTACTGCTGTCGAAGCGATCAGCAATACATCGGCCAGCAGATTCAAAGCACCAAAGCTGTCCGCAACCGCTTGGACACGCTGAATGCAGAACACATCCAGTACATCATGGAATGCCTGCAAAACAATAGCACGCCGGTCAAGAACATTCGCGCTTATATGCGCACGGTGATTCTCAACGCCCCCAACACCATTGAGCATTATTATGAATCACAGGTCAACTGCCTGATGAACCGGAACAGGAGGAACTAACATGAACATTCGCTATGTGCAATGCGGTGACGTTTACCTGCCCGATTTTGCCCTGCCGGAGTCCGTCAGCCCGCATCTAGGGAAATACGGAAGGTTGCGGCTGGCTTATCTCAAAGAGAAGAAGTGCGATGCCTACACCGCTATGCTACTGAACGGCACGCTCAATGCCCATCTTTCTGAGGTGGATGCTGCGGCTCGCGCTATGCTGGAAGATCTGATTCCATCTATGGCAAAAGCACAGGGCATTACCGAGGCCTTAAAAACCGCCGATCCCATGGCGTGGGTGAGACAGATGAACAATATCAAGGCCTGCGCAGAGGAAATTGTGTTGGTGGAGCTTTGTTTTGGCGAAAGTGAGGCCGCATGGTGAAGCCTGCTAATCCGATCTGCCGCGCCGATACCATTGCATGGGAAGCGTTGCCCACTACATTGAGTCTGGACATCTTTCGCAAGCTGTGCCACATCAGCAAAAAAACGGCACGGTATCTGCTGCAAAATGGTCTTGTGCCCTGCACCGATACCGGCAAAAAGACCAAGAACTATCGTATTCGCCGGGAAGATGTACAGAGCTACATGGAAAAGCGAGAAATCGCACCGGAGCAATACCCCAAGCCAAAAAATCTTTATGCGAATCCAAAGGTTTCTTACTTGATGGTCGCGCAGACATTGTCGCAACGAACACAAGCATTCGAGCACCTTTTAGCCAGTGCTCCGGATGCTCTTAGCACGGCAGACCTATCTCAACTACTGCACTGCTCCGGCAGCACCCTCTGCAAGTACTGCCGAAATCAAAGTATTCCGAACATCTGGCAGCGTTCGGCCTGGATTATTCCCAAAATTGGGCTGGCCGAAGCGCTTGCCAAAACTGAGCTTGCGCTCCCTTGTCCCACCAATCCAGAGCGTAAAACAGTATATTCCATTACGCCTTATCGGGCAAAAAAAGAAACGGAGAAAATCAAATGAAAAATTCCATTATCATTGGCATTGACCACGGTTATGGCAACATCAAAACCGCCCACCATTGCTTCAAAAGCGGCGTAACCGCCTCAGAAACGGAGCCCACTTTCCGCAGCAGCCTGCTTATTTGCGAAGGACGCTACTACCAAATCGGCGATGCGCACAAAGAATTTGTCGCCGCCAAAATGCAGGATCAGGACTATTACATTCTCACCCTCGCTGCCGTTGCCGCGGAGCTGCACGACCGGCATCTGCAAGAGGCCAGTGTCCACCTGGCCGCCGGTTTGCCCCTTACTTGGGTCAGCACACAGAAAGAGGAATTCCGTGCCTATTTGCTGCAAAATCGTGAAGTGACATTCAACTTCAAGAGCACCGATTACCATGTGGAATTTACTGGCGCAGATATTTTCCCGCAAGGTTTTGCGGCGGTGGCCGACCACCTGCACGATTTCACCGGCATCAATATGCTGGCTGACATCGGCAATGGCACCATGAACCTCATGTACATCAACGAGCGCCGCCCTGTGGCGCAGAAATGCTATACCGAAAAATTCGGAGTCAACCAGTGTGTTTTAGCCGTGCGGGAGCACGTTTTGAAGGAGCATGGCACGGTGATGGAAGAAGCACTGATCGAGCGCATTTTACGCCACGGCACCGCCGACATTGATCGCGCTTATCTGGAAACGGTGCGGAATACCGCCGCCGAATATGTTGCCGGAATCTTTGCGAAGCTTCGGGAGCGCGAATACAACCCTGCACTGATGCGGCTGTACCTAGTGGGCGGTGGCAGTTGCCTTGTGAGAAATTTCGGGCAGTACGATGTCCAGCGCGTTTTCATCAACGAAGATATTTGCGCAACCGCAAAGGGGTACGAAACATTGGCGCTCAAGCAGCTGCGCCGGATGGGAGGCTGATTGCGATGCAAGAGAAAAACATCATCAACACCAATATTCGCCTAGATTTAAACCGAGAAGCAGACCGAAAAGCCTGGGCCTATTTGCAGGCCATGGATCGCAAGAGGTACAAATCCTACTCCCGTGCCGTTGTGACCGCCATCAACGAATTGTTTGATCGAAACGCTGCTTTGGCGAAAGATCCTTATGTCGAAACCCGCGTGAAAGAGGATGCCTTTTTGAGCAAAGTGCTGGCAACCATTGAGAAAGGCGCAAAGGAATCCATGCCGGTTGTTTTGGCGGCCAGCCTGTTTCAAGCCTTTCAGCCCGGAGCCATTGCGGCAATTTCCGGCAGTCAAGCAGTTCCCGCGTCCGCCACTCCGCAAAACAGCGCCGAGGACGAGCAAGCCGCCATGGATTTTTTGAACGGATTCTAATTACTGCCATTTTGAAGCAAAGCAGCAGTAAATTCTTTCAATTTGGCTGCCGAGTGGCAGAAATAATCCGCACAAATGGCAGGGTACAAAAATACGATTTTAGCGGTCGAAAAAACAATTCTGTCATTCGAGGAGCTTTTCGGCAGTTCATTGGCAGAGAATTCCCCCGTTTTAGCAGAAAGAAGGTGTTTCCAGTTATGATCGACACGCAAAAAGAACTTTTACAGGCACGCCATCGTCTGGAGGAAGCGCAGGCGCGGGACCGGGTGCAGGAACGCAAACAGCGCACCCGCAGATTGATTCAGGAAGGTGCCATTTTAGAGAAAGCGTTTCCACCGGCTGTGAACATGGCGTTGGATGCGTTGCAGGACGAGCTTACCGCAAGGCTCAGCGGCGGCCCGTAAGGGCTGCTTCTCTCCCGGAAGGGCGCACTTACTCACCACCCGGCAAGCCGGGCGGTGGTAGCCCCTTCGGGGTGCGTGCGCTCGCTGCGGCGAGAAGATGCGGCACTATCGCGGGCAAACCCGATTTGCAAATCGGATGCTCTTGCCGCACGTATGGGCTTGTCTGTGCGCAGGGCAAGCTCAATAACGACGCGATGCGCTCCAGAGAAATCCCTATTTTGCGCATCGCCGCACAGCCGACAAACGAAAACGAAAGGAACGCAAAATGGCAATCTACCACTTGGAAGCAAAGGTCGTAAGCCGCGGCGCAGGCCGCTCTGCCGTGGCAGCCGCTGCCTACATGAGCTGTTCTCGCTTATATAACGACTATGACGGCATTCAGCACGACTATACCCGAAAGCACGGCCTTTGCTGGCAGCAAGTTTTTCTGCCGCCACAGGCTCTGACCTTCTGGCACGACCGAGAAGTGCTTTGGAACGCCGTGGAAGCCGCAGAAACAGCAAAGGACAGCCGCCTTGCGCGCGAGTTTGTTGCAGCGCTGCCAACCGGGCTGAATCTGGCTTGCTGGCGGGAACTACTCTCCCAATTTGTGCAGGAACAATTTGTAGCCGAGGGAATGTGTGCCGATGTCTGCATTCACGACACAGACGGACACAATCCCCATGCACATATCCTACTCACGGTACGGCCTCTGAACCCGGATGGAAGCTGGCAGCGTAAAACCGAAAAAGAATATCTTTGCATTCGTTCCGGCGAAGAACGAGGCTTTACCACCGCAGAATTTCGCATCGCACAGGCGACAGGTTGGGAGAAGCAATACCAATATCAGGTGGGAAAGAAACATTGCTACATGGCCGCCAACGCCTCCGCACAGCATGGCTATAAGCGGCTTTCCAAATATCCCAAAAGCACAAAATACGGCAGGCAGAACCCCATTTCTGCACGTTGGAACAGCGAAGAGCAACTACTGGCATGGCGGCAGGCGTGGGCAGACACGGTGAACCTACACTTGGAACGCGCCGGAAGTGCCGAGCGCATCGACCACCGCAGCTTTGCCGCGCAAGGGATTGACGAGCAGCCCACCGTCCACGAAGGAGTGGCCGCCGCTGCAATGGAGCTGCATTCCACAACATCCGACCGCCGCAAAATCAACCGCCAAATTCGTGCCGACAATCAGCTTTTATGCCGAATCAAACAAGAGGTTGCGCGGCTTGCAAAAGCTTTGGAAGCCACCGTTCCCGCCTTGGCTGAGGCCATGGAAACACTACGGCAAAAGCTGTTGATTTTGAGCTATCAGCTTTGCCATATCTATGCCACCGCAAGCGAACTCCACCAAGCGCTGAACTGTGTGCAGCCCAAGCTGCTGCGCTATGACGAGATCAACCGGTCATTACAGGATTTGCGGCAAAAAAAGCAGTTTCTGCAAGCAGAAAAAGCGGCGTTACCAATTTACCGGGTGCCACAGCAGATTGCGTTATCGCAGCAGCTGGCCACCCTTACGGAGGATAGCGAAGAACTGCAAAGTGAAAAACATGCTTTACTTTCCGATTTTCCGCAGATGGACGCTGATGGCGTCAAGGCCGTGCGGCAACGGGTCACCGCATGGGAGACAAGCCTGCAAAAGCTCAAGCGTACCGAGAAGAATACCGTCACTGAGCGGGGTACCGTGTTGACGGAATATAACACCAAAAAGGTGCAGGCGGCAACGCTTGACGGACGGGAGCTATTTACCGCCCGCAAAGCTCTGCGCCATACTTTGACCGCACAGGCCGAACAGCAGTTGCAGGATACCTATGATAAGGCCTATAACAGAAATTTTCTGACTGAGGCCAAACGAAATGTGTCCGATTTGACCGGCGGTGTGCAGGATTTGTTTGTGGGCACCACCACAAAACAAACATCGTCCGAAAAACAGAAAGAGCTTAGCCGAAATAATTTTCCGGATAAGCTTGAAGAAACCCCCGAACGCTAAATCTTAAAAATATTTGCACTCACGCATAAGGAAATAAGTGCTACAATCATAGCCAAGGTTCCCATCATCCCGGATGCATAGCTTTCAATTTTGAACGACTCTTCTATTTTATCCACACCTTTTGCCGAAAGAATAAATTCAGAGCCAAACAAAAGAAAGCACAATCCGATTATAAAAGTAAATGCTCTTTGTGCTAATTCCGCATTATGCAGGAAAGCTATAGCTATTGTCCCAATTCCACCCATCCATAAAACAAAGCCAATGACATAAAGTATCGTTATAACAATTGTTGACAATAGCAAGTCCGGCGCTTTTTCAACGGAGAATTTCTTGCTGACATGGAATGGCCAAATAATCGCTTTCGCAACAAGCCAGCCCCCTTCCCATTGGCTTAACTTTTGGGTCGGCTCTTTCGCAATTTTTTCGCTTTCCATTCTTTTTAATGCTTTATAATAAGCCTCTGCCTGAATTTCAATCTGTTCTTCCTTGGAAAACGGATAGATGACTTGCATCGGTTGCTTCTTTTCTGATGTCCTTTTTCTGCCCATGTGGCAACCTCCATGATTTTGAAATCCTTTGAATTTCCGTAGGTGTTTTGCTTTTGCCCTCTTTAGCAGGAATACCTGCCCTGCTTTTCCAGTGCTTCTTTTCTTTCTTTCCAGTCCGGCATCATCATGGCCACAAAGTCATAAAACTGGCGCGAATGGTTTGGGTGAATAAAGTGGCAAAACTCATGCAGCACCACATACTCAATGCAGTTGAGCGGTGCCTGCACCAAACGCTTATTCAACGTAATAATTCCCTTGCGCGATAGGCAGGAGCCCCATCGTGTCTGCATTTCACGAATGCGCAGCGTCGGCTTTTCCACGCCGTATTTTTGGAATTTCAAGTAGGTTTTGTCCATCACTTCGGTAAAGTTCTGTCGGCACTGCTTGTCCAAGTAGCGCGTGACAAGCCGCTGCTTTTTGGCAAAATCATTTTTGTCTTTTACGGTCAAATACAGGTAAACGCCATCGGAGGAAACGCTTTCCGGGCTGCCGCATAAAACCTTCAGCCGCAAGGAACGCCCCAATAAAAGAAAGCTTTCGCCGCTCACATACTGCTTGGGCTGTGGGCGGTATTGTTCTAATTCTGAAAAATAGCGCAGAGCGTTTTGGATATAATCCGCTTTTTCGGTGAGAAAGCGGTCAATTTGTTCTTCGCTCCGGTCTGCGCTGGCCGATACGGCCACGCTGCCATCTGCTCGAATGCGCAAATTGATATTCTTCACCGCCTTGCGTTCTAACTGATAAAAAATCACCGTTTCACCAACGGAGATAGAGTGATTGCTGCAACGCGCTGTCATGGATTCTTAAAACCTCCGCATGGCCACTGTTTTGACGTTTTCGATGATTTTATCAATTACATCAAACGATAGCTTCAGGCCGCGTTCTTTCTCATAGTTGTAAAACAGATCATCAATGTCCTGTGAAATGCGGTCATGAATAGTCTTGTTGTTGGTCCAGTCCACCTGACTGTGTACCGCAATGATTTTTGTAATTTCCTGTGCGATTTCTGCCGAAAAATCCGGCGAAACGGCAGCTTCGGGCACATCCGAGAAAATGGCGGTCAAAACGCCGTAAAATGCCTGTGCATGTACATTGTTTTTAATGGTGTCCGGATATTCCACCGTGCTTTTCCCCTGATGATAGTCCTCCATAATTGCACGCATTTTGGCCAGATATTCTGCTTCGGTAATCACGCGTTCTTTGTACTGATCCAGTGCTTCCTTGATGCGCTTGGAAAAGCTATCATAGTAGGCCGGGTTCTCGTCATATTTCTCGCTGATGCTTTTTGTCAGCTTGCTGGTAATGGCATCTGCCTTAGCGCGTGCCGAGCCCAGTTCTTCCAACTCTTTTTCAAAATCATCCTTATTTAGAATATTGATGGGGCTGGTAATTTGCTTTAATCCGGCCACGGAAAGGTGTGCGTCCAGCAGATTCTGCATCAGCGGCTCATATTCGCGATTATCTATGGCATCGCAGTACCGAATTTTCACGCTGCGGCGCACCTTGGAAAAGAACACAAACGTATCCTGATACAGCTTCAATTCGGGCTTCTCCATGGCCGCATAGGCCTGCTGTGAGTTCAGCACCAGATTGAGCGCTTTTCCCAAAGCGCAAAGAAGGTTATAGAACTTCTTGCGCAGCTTGTCGTCCGCCAAAAACACCTCGATTTCTTCGGTGTCTTTCTTGTTTTTCACCGGGGTAAAAAGCTCCATCAAATGGGTGTAGGCGTCCCGCAGCGCCCCCACCGCGGAAAGAATATCCACCACAACGCCCTTCAAATCGCCGCCGTCAAAGTTTTCAAGCCCTGCGCCGCTGTATAGATCCATAGCGGCATCCAGCTTTTGAATCAGCCCGCGATAATCCACGATTAAGCCGTAATCTTTTCCCTCGCGCAGACGATTGGTGCGGGCAATCGCCTGCAAAAGGCCGTGCTCTTTGAGTTCCTTATCGATATACAAGACCTGACAAATGGGCGCGTCAAAGCCGGTGAGCAGCTTGCTGCACACGATCAGAATGTCGATCTCGCCATCGCAGAATTTGTTTTTGAGGGCCTCCTCATAGTGGTCGGCATCGCCGTATTTTGCCATCATCTTGTTCCAATACGTAATGACCAAATCGTCGGTGCCCTCGTCGGCATCGTCCACGCTCTCGCGCAGGTCAGGCGGCGAAATCATCACGGCACAACGCAGGTCACCAAACTGCTCAAAGCATTGCAGATAGCGGATGGCGTCGCGCTTATAGTTGGTGGCCAGCATGGCTTTGAAGCCGGTTTCTTGATAGCCTGTCAGAAAATGATTGTTAATGTCCAATGCAATGCGCCGGATTCGCGCATTGGTAGAGGTTAAGCGGCGCACGCTGCTCCACTTCTTGGCAAGGTCCTGCTTTTGGGCTTCGGTCAGGCGCTTGGTGGTTTGCTCGAACCAAAGATCAATGTTGGCTTCGTCCACGTTCTGCTCTACAAAGCGCCCTTCATAAATCAGCGGCACAATCGCGCCATCCTCCACGCCGTCCCGAATGGTATACTTGTGGATGAGGCGGCCAAACTTGGCCATGGTGCTTTTTTCTTTTTTCATCAGAGGCGTTCCAGTAAAGCCAATGTAGCAGGCATTGGGGAACACCGTGCGCATTTTGGTTGCCATCAGGCCATATTGGGAACGATGGCTTTCATCCACCAGCACAAACACATCCCGGGAACGGTTTTTCGCCGAGAGCTTTTCGGCAGTGTTGAATTTATTGATGATGCTGGTGACAACGTCCACCTTGCCGCCGTTGATAAGCTCCACCAAATGCCGCCCGCTGGTGGCGCGTGCCGGGTGCAGGCGAGTATGTACAAAGGTGGCGGCGATTTGGCTGTCCAGCTCCTTGCGGTCGGTTACAATCACAACGCGCGGCGTGCAGGCCGAAAGCTCCATCAAAATATATTTTGCCAGCATGACCATGGTTAAACTTTTGCCGCTGCCCTGCGTGTGCCAAATTACGCCGCTTTGCCGGTTGCCGTGTTCGTCCGGCTGCTGAATGGTTTTGATGATTTCCTGAATAGCAAAATATTGCTGATAGCGGCAGATTTTTTTGTCACCGCCATCGTACAGCACAAAGTAGCGCATCAGCTCCAGCACGCGCGGCAGCTTTTTTTCGCCATGCTCTAAGCTGAAAAGCGAAATCAGGTTTTTATCCTGCTCGGTGGGCACACGCCCCGCAATATGCGCCGCCAGCTGTGCCTGTAAAAAGGCCGTGTCCTGCTCTTTCCAAACATTCCAAAACTTTTTCGGGGTGTTGGTGGTGGCGTATTTCACGCTGTTTTTGTTGGTGGCCAAAACAATCTGCGCGTATTTGTACAGCTGCGGAATATACTCCGCCTGTTGGTTGCGCAGGTTCTGCTCAATGGCCTGCTCCACCGAAATCTGCGGCGCTTTGCACTCGATGACGGCAAACGGAATGCCGTTGACAAACAGCACCAAATCCGGGCGGGCGTTGTGCTGCTTATCTTGGCTTTCTACGGCAAATTCCTCGGTGATGTGGAACAGGTTATTTTCCGGATGTTCCCAGTCGATATATTTCAGATTGAAGCTGAGCGAACGCCCTTCGCCAACGGTTTCGGGGTAGCTTTTGCCCAACAAAAGCGCATCATAGACTTTTTCACTGGTGCGCACAAGGCCGTTTGTCAAAGGCTCGTCCAAATCCTCCATGGCGCGCTCGATATTGCTGGCGGAAAATTCGTTTTCCACGCCGGCATAGGCGTAGCGATTGAGCCGCCGAAGTTGGCCGCGCAAAACATCTTTGAGCAGCACATTGTAGCGGCTGCCGCGCTGCAAAGCGCAGTCCTCCGGCGAAAGATAGGCGTAGCCCATGGATTGAAGCAGGGCAATGGCCGGGGCTTTACTGGCGTTTTCTTCAAGATACAAACCGGAATCCATGAAAACGGCCTCCTTTTTTTAACAGTCTATAAAAGCAGGAATAGCGGGGCGGTTTAGGCCGCCTCGCTTTTCTGAAAAGTTATTGCTTTTCCTTGGTAACGCCTTTGAACTTGCCGCCGGACGTTTTTACGTCCATGAACTGCCCCGTTGATGTATCCCGTTTTGTATATAGGCCAGTAGTAGGGTTAAAGCTTTGTGTTCTTTTCTTCACTGCACCTATACGCGCATTATCTCCGGTTGGTTTGTTTTTTGCCATTTTATTCATCTCTTTTCGTTGGGGGAATAATACCCGCTTTTCTAAGTAAATCATATGTTTGCTCTGTTACCTGTGCACGATTTTCGACTTCTTGTTTTGCCTGCTGCTTTTCCCATGAAGTCAAATTCGGATTCCTTTCTACACCTAATTTGAATGCTTCTTTAATTGCAGCTAATATAGCTTTTTCTTCATAATTCATATTTTTACCCTCACAATGCCCGTGAGCAGAAGCTGCATCAGGGCTTTTTTTAGTTTTTGCATTTCTTCTAGCTTACGCTGATGAAGGGTGATAAGGTTGTCGAGGGTGGTGAAATAGGTCGATATTTTCTGTTGCTCTGTCATTGTTGGAACAGGCATATCAAATTCAGAAACACTTTTAGCGGACAAATTGGGCTGTGCCGCACCTTCATCGTGAACCATTCTTTGACTGAGTTCTATATCTGAATTCAAGATGTAATATAGGAATCTTCCATTTATGTCTTTGGGGCGAATTGCAACCAATGATGAAGCTACTGTTCCTTCGTCAAAATTGTCGATGAATGCGTTCTTTCCGAGGGTTCCACGCAAACAATACAGTATATCTCCAAGGCGCAATTTAGCTCCGCCAAGTTGGTTGTATTTTTCTCGCGTTATCTTGTTCGCAGAATGAAGATTTACAGTTCCATTTTCCAAATCACCGGCATTTATAAATGGGATTCCGTCATCGACCATGTCACCATCATTTGGGTATTTGGAACTTCTATCTCCGTTGAACATTTCGCAATGCTCACCAACCTTACGCTGTTCCCAAGGGGCAGTAAAACCGGGGAAACGGATTTCAGGAACATTGCTGCCCCTTTTGGGGAACATTTTTTGTAAGCACCCCTTTTTCAGCTTTTTCAATTCCTCAATCTTACGCTGATGAAGGGTGATAAGGTTGTCAAGGTTGCGGAAGTATTGTCCGATTGCCTCTTGCTCTTTGCGTTTGGGAACAAACACAACCTTTGCAAGAAGCTCGTCTTTGGTAATTCCTTTTATAGAAGTGCCTTGGACAGAATTAAGTTCGCTTTGAAGCTTTTTGTAGAGCATATAGGCGGCAAAATCAGCATCCACATTCAGCTTACTGAGAGACAAAAAGTCTTGGCTTGTTGTATAGGAAAATGGCATAACAGCAAGCTTTCCGACACCTACACGGGTTATGATAGCAATCGAATTTTCAGGAACAATTTTTGTTGCTGAACTCATCACAGCGGCTTTTGAAATATACTTTCTCGGCGTAACTCCAAACACCTGATGCTCTGTCAAATCAGAGGACTGAATCCACGGTATTGAACCATTCCAAAAGTCGGCATTTGATGTTGAAGGAGTGCCACCGCCAAAGGTGTCAGAAGCCAGTTCTCCAACCTTACGCTGTTCCCAATCTTCCGGGATAATGCCGCCTTTTACCTTTTTATATCCCGGCGGAACTTTGCCCTGCCGCATCATCTCGATACGTTGTTTTATTTCTGGTGTCATTTCCGCACCTCAATATTTGCGGTTGCACTTGATTTGCATTGCCTGCTCTCGACCGCCGCCAATAGAAATTCTGAATGCCCGCTCCCCCTCTTTTCGGCTGATGGTCAGGGATTCTTTTCCTAATGCAAGAATCTCGCTGATTTCTTCCTTGTGAAGAATGGCTATTTCGCTTTTATTTAAGGGTTCGTTTCCGCACACAAGCCCTACTGAAAGATGCTTTGCATCACCAATATATGTTTTTAGCTCACTAATATCGCTAGGAGAAAACGAAAACTGCCAACTGCTATATCCGTCTTGAAGTGTCACGATCGGCATCGAGCGGTATTTGGCGAATAGTTTGAAATCCTCTTGATTTGTCGTAAATTCATATACTTGTCGATCTGAGCCGCCTTCAATCATCATGGGGCAAATGCCATTCGTAAAAAGATGAGATAAGATTGCGCCATAGTAAAAGTCTGCTTCTTTTAATTTAGACATAATTATACGCTCCTTTATTATTTCTTTACGGCTTCAGCCGTTTTACATCTGCTGTCAACTCGTCCACGTCTGCCGCCTCCACCGCTTTGCGGTGTGTGTCAAACTTTTCATATTCGGCCAGCGCCAGCTTGTCGGCCACCTCGCGCTGCACCTTGCCAAAGTTGTGCAGCACTTCCTGCCCGTTGAACTGCAAAAAGCCGTCCAGCTTGGCTTCCCAGTCGGCCATGTGCATAACTTTATGGTTTTTTGCTTGCAGCTCTGCATAGTCCAGATACATATTGACAATCAAATTCAGCTGGCTGATTTCTTCCTGCGTCATGTAGTTTTTTGCTACAGTTACATCGCCGCGCCGCACTTTTGTGCCTTTAAAGCTTGTCAGCCCCATATTGTCTTTGGTCGCGTCGGCGCGCTCGGCCAAAATTTCGGGGGCGGTGTGGCCGGTGGCGGCAAATTCCAGCTTGTTCTGCACGGACTTGAAAAAGTGGTCAGCTTCGCGGCTTTTCTTGTCATAATCCACCGCAAGCGCAAAAATTTCTTTTACCTTTTGATACACACGTTTTTCGCTGGCGCGAATATCGCGAATGCGCTCTAATAGCTCATCAAAATAATCCGCACCAAACTCTTTTGGATTGCGCAGGCGTTCGTCATTTAGCACAAAACCCTTTTTCATGTACTCGCTGAGAATGCCGCTTGCCCAACGCCTAAAATGAATACCTACGGTACTGCGAACCCGATAGCCGACTGCTAAAATCATATCGAGATTATAGTAGTCCATCAACCGCGAAACTTGCCGTCCGCCCTCAATTTGAACTGTTCGGAATTTCCGAACAGTTGCCGTTTCTTCCAGTTCACCATCCTGATAAATATTGCTGATATGCTCACTTACAGATGATTTTGCTACCTGGTAAAGTTCACACATGGATTTTTGCGTCATCCAAATGGTGTCATCCTGAAAATAGACGTCTACTTTTGTATCGCCTTTTTCGTTTTGATAAATCAAAATTTTTCCGCTGTTCTCGAGTTCTACGCTCATAACCCAAGCTCCTTTAGATAAGCAGACAACTGTGATTGCACTGCATCAATTTCTTTCTCGATGCTTGCAATGTTGGCTTTTACCTCATCAATGTCAATGAGTTCTTCTTCCTCAAAGGTATCTACATAGCGAGGAATATTCAGGTTATAATCGTTCTCCCGAATTTCGTCGATGCTGGCCAGATGGCTGTATTTTTCAACGTCTGCCCGCGCCTGATAGGTCTTTACGATTCTTTCAATATCACAATCACGCAGCAGGTTTTGGTTTTTCCCCTTTTCAAAATTACCATCTCCCGAAGCATCAATAAACAGCACATCCTGCTTTATGCGGTTCTTCTTGAAAATCAGGATACAGGCAGGAATACTCGTGCCATAAAACAGATTGGCAGGCAGGCCGATGACTGCATCGAGAAGCGGCACAATTTCCTTTCGGATTTTGCCCTCGCTTGCGCCGCGGAACAATACGCCATGGGGCAAAACAATGCCCATACGGCCATTTGCGGCGTCCAAACAGCTGAGCATATGCAGCACAAAGGCATAATCTCCCTTGGAGGTTGGGGGTACGCCCACGTCGAACCGCTTCCAGCGGTCGAGCGAAGCTGTCATTTTCTCCTGTTTTTTGCCTTTGGCGTCGAGCGCCGCCTCGGAAAGAAAGCCGCTGTCCCATTTATCCAAGCTGAACGGCGGATTGGCTACCACCACCTGAAACTGCATCAGCTTATCCTCTTCAATATTCTGCGGGTGCGCCAAGGTATCTTCCCGCCAGATTTTTGCATCGTCCACCCCATGCAAAAACATATTCATAGTGCAAAGTGCCCATGTTTGTGCGTTCACCTCTTGCCCATACACGGCGGCCTTTTTGTTGGGCACTTTTTTATAGGCTTTGAGCAAAAGCCCACCGCTGCCACAAGTGGGGTCATAGATGCGATCATTTTCTTTGGGCTGTACAAGCTGTGCAATCAGCTCCGAAACTTGGCTTGGCGTGAAGAACTCTCCGCCCTTTTTGCCGGCGTCCGAAGCGAAATTTGCAATCATATATTCATAGGCATCGCCAATAATATCCGCCGAACCCAGTTGACTGGGGCGAAGATCCAATCCACTGAAATCCTCTAGCAAATTGCGCAGAATGGCATTTTTTTCTTTCACATTGCCAAAATCCACCTGCGAATTAAAGTCGATGGAACGGAACACGCCGCGCAGCTTACCGCTGTTATGATCCTCGATATTGGAAAGTGCTACCGTGATTTTTTGGCCGATTTCCGCATCGTTGCGGTTGGCGTAAAGATAATCAAAGGTGGACTGTGCATCCATCGTAAAGCGTTCCCGGCTCATGGCACGCTCTACGCGCTGGATATCGCCGCCATACTGCTTTTCATACTCGGCCTTTTTCTCGGCCGAAACGTCGCTCAGGTATTTCACAAACAGCATGGAAAGAATGTAGTCTTTATAGCGAGAGCTATCAATTTTTCCGCGGAAGCTATCGCAGGCGCTCCACAAGGCGGTTTCAATATCCTTTTTGGTTGTCATTTGCGTTCTCCTTTTCGCATTTCCTTTTGTTTCTTTTGCAAAAGTGCTGTATAATAACGCGCTTTTTCCTTGGCAAGCGCTTCCAAAAGCTGTACTTCACGGCACGCTAATAAATTGGTTTCCGCAATTTGTTTTTGCTGGGCAATCGGCAAAGGTACGATATCAAAATCTATATAGTACTGCGCCCGAACCGCGCCCAGCATGTTGCTACCGGTATGCTGTCGGATATCCTGCTTCACCCCCGGTGTGTTCAGCAGCCAATAAAGATACTCCGGCAGAAAAGTTCTTTTCAGCCCACGCACCACGCAAAAATTAGAGGAAATCACCGCACCGGTGTCCTTCTCAGCAATCAGCACAGCCGTATAAGGGCTGCTCAAACGAATTACAATATCGTTTTGTTGCGTGAGATATTCTTCTTTTAATGGTTCAACCGCATCATAAATCTCCAGTTCATCTGGGTCGATGGTTCCGTTCTCCCGAAAAGAGCGGAGATTCAGCAGCGGATAGCGATATTGTGTGGGATAGCGAGACAGCTTTCGAGACAATACCAGCCCGCTGCGTACGCTTGCAATCTCACCAAGTTGCAAAAGCTCACCTCATTTTGTCATGTAATATAAATAACATTTTTTATTCAAACAATAGGAGCCTCGCGCTCCTATTGTTACTATATGCCATGCTTCTGCCATTGTCAAGGGCGTTGCTGCGATTCATTATGAATCATTATGTCGTGGCGATCAAACTCTTCGTAGATCTTTATAATAATCAGCACCATGATTTTCAGCAGCTCAATATAATCGCTCTGTTGAATTTTTTCATCTTTTGGATAGGTGGCATGAATATACCGATTACGCAAATCTTGCCCATTAATATATGTTTTTTTATTAAGCTTATAATCTAAGTATTCCTGTTCCGGAAGGGAAAATAAAGTCCCCCCTGCTTTCAGCTTCCCGGAATGAATCCACCTTTCAATCTGTTCTTTATCTTTTTCAGAATAATAGTAGGGACAGATTACATCATGATCATACAAATCCTTTAATAGTAAAGCTTTCCGTTGATCCATATGAAGAATTTCTGCATTGTTGACTTCAAGTATTTTTTGCTCGATCAGATATTTAATCCTGTCCATTTGCCATTCTTCAAAATCCGAAATCAGCATTTTTTCAGTAGCCATCATTTCAGCAAATGAATTGTATTTTTCCTCCGTTTTCGTTGTATAGCTAAGTGGTGATTGATCAGAAAACAACAACGCCATTTGATTTTCGATGTCCCTGCCATTCGCATAAGCATATTTAAGCGGAAAGAAGCTCGGAATGCTTCCGATTGCCTCCGGCTTTGAATTCATTTCAAAAAGTTCTCGATCAATTTCGCCGTTTTGAACATAGATTGTGAACTGTTTTAACACGCCATCCATAGCGGAGGACAGTAATACACACTTTTCTTTCCATGTTGTTTCTTGGGATGGCACATCAAAAACGAACCCGTTTACATCAAATGTTTCGGGTAAGTATTCAGCAAAAAAGTAGTGCAAAACATCTTCCAACTGAATACCATTCTGTTGAAGCTGATTTCGATATGCTCTCATTTGCATGGATGAAATCATTTCTAACAGCTGAAAGGCATAACCCGCAAAATAACTATCCTCGCCTTTTATTCCAAGTAAGGCCTCCATCGTACTAATGTGAGCTTTGACACTTACAAAAGTTGCTCGATAGCAAAAATCAACATATTCAAAAAGTGTAATAAAATTGTTCAGTACCGTGGGGTAGTCAAGGTTTTCTGAAATCCAGTCTACGCTATATTTCAAGGAAACTCCATCCGGTTTATATTTTGATTCAGCCTCAAATTGAATATTTTTAGAATATTCAATTTTCACTGTATATTTTTGACCTTTTCCATCCGCAAAGAACTTACGGCAGAAATCCTGTTGCTTATGTTTTGCTTTTAACCTGAGTTTATCACTAATTGAAAGATTGGACGGATCTTTTGATCCATTCTGCAAAAGCGTAAAATAGTTTGGGTTTGCGTCGGGAGAATCCAAGTAGCTTGTCAAAATATTTTCTTTATCAGTTAATGCTAGTTCGCTTGGAAAGTAATATTTCTGCCAATGTGCATCATGGTGAGATAAAAACTCATTCATTAAACATTCGGCGCTTTCCGTATGTTGGCGCATGTAACAGGCAATTTCAGCCCCAAAGAATTTTACAACTTTTTCGTTATGCAATATCAAAGGAAGCGCTGACGCATTCTGTTGTAAAAACCGTTCAAAATCAATTCTCTCTATTTTTTTATACACGTTGAAAACGCATAACATTTCCCAGTAATCAGCTATATATATAAAAGCCACATTTGCATAAAAGTCAAGGATGCTTTTTCCTACTTGATTACTAAAAAACGTTCCGATTATTAAAAAAATCTTTTTGGTGTGTTCCTTAAAAAGCGAATAAGCTCTATCATCCCACCGCTTCAAACGCACGTCTGCATTGCAAAACTTGTATATATTATATAATTCCAGTATTTCGTTGATGTGATATTGCTTTCGATCGTTTATATCTATTGTGCTTAGCACATTTTCCGCCTTTTCCAAATTGTAACCGCAACTCAGATCTTCTTCAGAATAAAATTTTACGCCTGCATATTTTGGCCGCATTGTAACTTACCCCTGTATTTTGCTTTTTTCCGACTCTAACTTCCGCCACTGTTTTGTCGGTTCAAACTTTCCGAGATTATCACAGGTTGCCGGCCAGTTCAGTTTCCATTCAAAGTATTCATCCTGCGTAATATGCCCATCACGCAGTTCCTCCTGCCGGATACGCCACTCTGCCAAGAACTGATCGACTGTATTGTACTTAAAATAGATTCCTGTTGGCTGGTGGGCAGGCATATCTTCTACTTCGCGGTATTCTACAACAAGCTTGTTCGAGTCATAATTGTGCTTTTCGTCATTTCTGCGCATCTGAAATAGGCGAATACAGCCGCGGCTCTGCTCTTCCATCCAAAACAGTGTTTCCATCAAATCAGACGCTGAACCCAAATCACTTTCTTCCAATGCCATTGGGTTTACATCCAATGCCTTTGCAATTTTATCCAACAGCTCTTTTTTAGGCACACGATAGTTCATTTCATACTGAGCCAATCGGTTCGCACCATTTTGCCCTAAGCCGATGGCAAGGCCAAGATCTTTCTGTGTCATTTTCCGAAACACGCGTACTCGTTTGATTTTTTGGCCTACTGTCATTCTTTCCACCATCCAAAGTATTTTTCTTTATTGTACAGCCATTTTCAGGCAATGACAACATAAGTTTTCGCAAAAATGCTAACTTTTTTCTTGACATTAACATAATAGCGAACTATAATTAGCATTAGCGAAAAAGCGAATTAACTTAAAATGGCATGTGACATTAACATACGGAAAGGAATTATCTATGAATTTACTCGACGCCTATCAAGCCATGTACTGCCAATACCCCGATGCTGTGCGAACAAGCCAAGCTTGTGAAATGTTAGATTTAGAGCGGCACACCCTTTGCCACTTAATTCACACGCAGCAAATTTTCGCCCTGCGGGTGGGGCAAGGCTTTCTCATTCCCAAAAGTAGCATCATCGAGTTTCTTATTACAGGGCGCAGCGATTTTCCGATGCCGCTTCATTCTTCTGGAAAAACCACTGACAAAATGGTATCCTGTAGGTGCAGCAACGGACAAACAGCCTGTTAAAAAGCAAGGAGGTTTGTAAAAATGACAGGATTTGTCCAAGTAAAAAGTGGTAAATATTATGCCGTTTTGAATCTGTATGATGAAAACGGAAAACGCAAGCCAAAATGGATTTCTACTGGATTGCCGGAGCGCGGTAACAAGCGCAAGGCCGAGGCCATGTTGAAAGAGATCATCGCTCGCTATGAAAAGACCGGCGAACTCCCCATCGGGCGCGGGCACAGCTATGAAAAAGTGGCAAATGGATTACCAGTAGGCCGCTCCGTCACTGTTTTGAAAGCGGATATGCTTTTGATTGATTATTTGCAGGAGTGGCTGTATCTACACAAAAGTACAATTCAGGCAGCAACTTATAACAGCTACAGCAATATGATATCTGGCCGTATTGACAAGCATTTTCGCCCTTTAGGCTTGTATCTTAAGGAGATTACGCCACAGATCATCGAACAATTCGAAGAAGAAATTCTATTGGAAGGTTATACCACTAATACCGCCATCCATTACCATGCCGTTTTGCGTAAAGCCTTTCAGGATGCTGTAAAAAAAGACTATTTACCTAAGAATCCTTTTGACAAAGTAGACCGTCCCCGCAAGAACACCTTTCATCCTAAGTTTTATTCCCAGGAAGAGGTTCAACTTTTGCTGGAAACTGCAAAGAACGACCCGCTGCATCTTTGCATTATGATTGCTGCCTATTATGGTTTGCGCCGTAGTGAAGTACTAGGGTTGACATGGTCTTCTATTGATTTTGTCGACAAGAAAATTGTTATCGAGCGCAAGGTCACAGAACAGCAAGTAAACGGAAAATTTATTCCCATAGTCAGCAATGTAATGAAAAATAAAAGCAGTTATCGAACGATGCCGCTGATTCCAGCAGTCGAGCAGGAACTGATACATCAAAAAGAACGGCAAAAAATGCTACGAAATTTGCTCGGAAATCAATACAACGATCAATATCTCGATTACGTATGTACCGATCAAATGGGAAGGTTGTTCCGTCCTAATTTTGTTACAGAGCATTTTGAAAACTTGCTAAAGCATTACAACTTAAAACGGATTCGTTTTCACGATTTGCGTCACACCTGCGCTAGCCTAATGCTTGCAAATGGTGTGCCCATGAAGCAGATTCAAGAATGGCTGGGGCACAGTACTTTTTCTACCACAGCAGATATTTATGCGCATTTAGAGTATAAAAGCAAACTTCAATCAGCGCAGACCATTTCATCTGTGTTAGAGATGCCCGCACCGCCAGAAAATGGAGCAGATAAAGTTCCTGATGTCGAGCAATAAAAAATCCCGCTCGGCGGCAACCGAGCAGGATTTTGGCGGAGCATCAGAGATTTGAACTCTGGCAACGGCGGACCGTTCTAACGGATTTCGAATCCGTCCTCTTCGACCACTTGAGTAATGCTCCATATTCATTTTTTTACTTCTCGATACAGCAATCAGAAGAAGCGAAAAGAGAACCACTGATAGAAATTTGATAGAAAAAGCAGTTTTGATAGAATACAGATACGGTAAAGAACGATAAAATCATCGTATCATCAAGGGTTTTGAAAGGAAGATTGGAAAACGCCATTCGGGTTTCGAGTCAAGCTCGTTACGACCACTTCGATACGTTTCCTCATATTCTTTTTGCTGCGACACTGCAAAGGTTTCCTCTTTTTGGCGTTTCGCCTTTTGGGGAGCATTCTGTGCTTGGCAGCTTTTTCATTATAGCAAAAAGGCAGCGCAGCGTCAACGCTGCGCCGCCGTATTTTTGCGGACATTTTTCGTGTCGGATGCCGGCCGAGGCATCCTTTTGCGTCGCGCGGCCGCGCAAAGCGCCATTTTGCCCGGCCATACGGGCGTAATGGCCGCCGTTTTACTTGCCCGCCAGCAAAACTGCCAGCACGGCCTTTTCTACATGCAGACGATTTTCCGCCTCGTCGAAAATTTCTGCGGCATGCGCCTCAAACACCGCGTCCGTCACCTCTTGGCCGCGGTGCGCGGGCAGGCAGTGCAGCAGCATGGCGTCCGGCTTGGCCGCGGCCATCAGCGCATCGTTTACCTGATAGCCGCGGAACGCGCGCAGGCGCGCTTTCGCCTCTGCCTCGGCGCCGCGGTTCATGCTTACCCATGCGTCCGTCACCACCACATCGGCGCCGGTAACGGCGGCCGCCGGGGCACTTTCCTGCGAAAACGCCGGGCCGAACTTTGCGGCAAAATCCAGCACATCCGCCGCCGGGGCATAACCCGCCGGGCAGGCCACACTCACTTGCAGGCCCGCCGTCAGGCCGCCCACAATCAGGCTATTTGCCATATTGTTGCCATCGCCGACATACGCGAGCTTGCGGCCCGTAAAGCCGCCTTTGTGCGCGCGAATCGTCTCGAGATCGGCCAACACCTGACACGGATGCGCATAATCCGTCAGGCCGTTGATGACAGGAACCCCCGCATACTGCGCCAGCTGCTCCAGCTCGCTTTGCTGATACGTGCGCCATACGATCGCATCGTAATAGCGGCCCAACACGCGCGCCGTATCTTTCAAAGGCTCGCCGCGGCTGGATTGCAGCTCGGTTTCGGTATTCAGGTAGTTGCCGAGGCCGCCCATCTGGAACACGCCGACCTCAAAGCTTGTGCGCGTCCGTGTAGATTTCTTCGAGAACAGCAGCGCCACCGTTTTGCCTTTGAGCAGCGGCTGCTCCCCGCCGCAGCGGTGCGCCGCTTTCAGCTCGTCGGCAACATCCAAAATATGAAAAAGCTCCCCTTGCGTAAGGTCACTCATCTTTAACAAATGCTTCATGTGCCTTCCCCGCTTTCCGGCCTCGCGGGCCTTATTCTTTCGTCGGCTCGACGGTTTTGCGGGGGCGGCCACGGCGCTTTTTCACCGGCGCAGTGCCTTCCGCCTGCGGCGCGGCGGGCGCCTTTGCGGCGGGGCGTTTTGCGGCCGTCTTACGCGGCGCACGTTTTGCCGCGGCACTTTTCTCTGCGGTTTTGCGCGGCGCGGAAGCTTCCGCAGCCGGCTTTTCGGCCGGTTTGCTTTGCGGCTTTTCTTCCACTTTTTCCGGCGCGGGCAGCGTGTAGCTTTCCAGTACCTGCCGCAAGATGCCGAGCGCGGCCGTCACGTCGATCTCCGTCAAAATCAGCGGCGGCAACAGGCGCAGGCGGGTTTTCGCCGTCAGCACAAGCAGGCCCTTTTCTTGGCAGCGAGCCCGCACTTCGGCGGCCGTGATGCGCGCGTCGTCAAACGCGATGCCCACCATCAGCCCAAGGCCCGAAACTTCTTTCACATGCGGCAGCGCTTCGAGGCCCTTGCGCAGCTGCACGGCGCGCGCATTGACATTTTCGAGAAATCCGGCATCCATTTTGTCCAGCACAACGTTGGCGCCCGCACATACCACCGGGTTGCCGCCGAAAGTGCTGCCGTGGGTGCCGGGGCCCATGCCGCCGGCAACCTGCTTCGATACCAGCACAGCGCCGATCGGCAACCCGCCGCCGAGGCCCTTGGCCAGCGTGACGATGTCCGGCGTAAAGCCGTAATGCTCACAGCACAAAAAGGTGCCGGTGCGCCCGATGCCCGTCTGCACTTCGTCCACAAGGATCAGGATGTCTTTTTTGCGGCAGAACGCCACCAGCGCATGCACATATTCGGGATCAAGCGCAACCACGCCGCCTTCGCCCTGAATCATTTCGAGCATTACAGCGCACACGGATTTATCCGCGGCCGCCTTCAGCGCGGCCAGATCGCCCGCCGGGACATAAGAAAATCCCTCGTTGAACGGCCCGAAATACTGGTGAAACATTTCCTGCCCGGTTGCCGTCAGGGTGGCGATGGTACGCCCGTGGAAGCTGTTTACCAGCGTCAACACGGTATCGCGGCCCGCGCCGTAGTGATCAAAGGAATATTTGCGCGCGCACTTGATCGCGCCCTCGTTCGCCTCGGCGCCGGAGTTGGCGAAAAACACCTTATCCATGCCGGTGCGTTTGCAAAGGCGCTTGGCAAGCTTGCCGCAGGGGGCGGTATAATACAAATTCGAGGTGTGCTGCAGGCGGTGCGCCTGCTTTGCCACGGCCTCGGCCCAATCAAAATTGCAGTAGCCGAGGCTATTGACCCCGATGCCGCTTGTAAAATCGAGATAGCTTTTGCCGTCGGCATCCTTGGCATACATGCCGATGCCGCTGGCCAGCACGACCGGGCTGCGGCCGTAAGTATGCAGGACATACTGGTTATCCCGTTCGATCACTTTTTCGGTATCCATCAGAAGTTCTCCTTTATTTTGGGGCGCCGAAAGGCGCCGCGTGATGTAAGGAAAAGCCGCGCGCCCACAGAAAAGGGCGCATCGCGAAAGCGATGTTACGCGGCGGGCGCTCTGCACACGCCCGGGCGGGCGGCATCCGCCTTAATCTCGGCTGCGGCGGCGATAGAACAACGTGCCGCTGCCGCGGTCAGAGGCCCCGCCCAAACGGCGGGGTCCTTATGCAGGGCGGGAAGGAACGAGCCGCCGCGCGCCCACAGAAAAGGGCGCATCGCGAAAGCGATGTTACGCGGCGGGCGCTCTGCACACGCCCGGGCGGGTGGCGTCCGCCTTAATCTCGGCTGCGGCGGCGATAGAACAACGTGCCGCTGCCGCGGTCAGAGAAGAACTCAAGCAAAACGGAATGCAGCACACGCCCATCGATGATGACAGCCTCATGGACGCCCTGATAGATTGCATCTGCCATGCCGTCGATCTTCGGGATCATGCCGCCGGCGAGGATGCCGGCGTTTTTGTAGCCTTCGATCTCGGAAACCTCTACCTGCGGGATGAGCGTAGTTTCATCATCCTTATCGCGCAGCAGCCCTGCAATGTCCGTCATAGAGACAAGCTTTTCGGCGTGGAGCGCGATGGCGATTTCGGCCGCGGCGGTATCCGCGTTGATGTTATAGGCGGCGCCGGCGTCGTCCATGCCCACCGTGGCGATCACCGGGATGTAGTGCAGATCCAGCAGATTGTTGATGAGCGTCGTATCCACGCCGGTAATCTCGCCGACATGGCCGTGCAGCTCGTCCAACTGCTCGCAGTGGATCATCTGGCCGTCGATGCCGCAAAGGCCGACGCCGCGGCCGTGAAGTTTCGCCACCAGATCTTTGTTCACCTTGCCGGCCAGCACCTGCTGCACAATTTCCATCGTGGCGTCGTCGGTAACGCGCAAGCCCGCCTCAAAGCGGCTTTCCACGCCGACGAGCTTCAGCATGCGGTTGATGTCCGGCCCGCCGCCATGCACCAGCACGACGCGCACCCCCAGCAGGGTTAATGTCACAAGATCGTTCATCACGGCATCCTTAAGCTCTTCATTCACCATCGCGTTGCCGCCATATTTGATGACAACCGTTTTGCCGTGATACTTCTGGATATAAGGGGTCGCCTCGGAAAAAAGCAGCGCCATTTCTTCGTTTTTCATGTTTCATTCTCCCTTGCGGCGAGGCACGCCCCTGCGGCATCGGCCGCAGTTTCGGGCACGTCCATGTAATAGGTGTTCCGGCCGATTTTGCCTTTGTACCAAAATTGTGCGGGTCGTGTTTTGCGCAGCAGGCGGGCCGCACTTTGTTCGTTCCTGATTCGCTGTGCGCGGCAGCGGCTAGGCGCCGAGCGGCGAAGCGTATTTTTGATACGCAAGTGCCGCGAAGGCAACGCCGCCGCTGCGAAGCACAGTAGAATCAGGTGCGGTAATCGCCGTTGATTTTCACATAATCATAGGTCAGGTCGCATCCCCACGCTTTTGCCGCACTTTCGCCCGCGCCCATGTCCACTTTCACCAAAATGTCGTGCTCGGCAAGCACGGTGGCGGCTTCGTCCTCGCTGTAAGGGTGGTAGGCCGCGTTTTCGCAGACGTAAACTTCGCCCGCCGCGCTGGCAAGGCGGACGCATACGTGGTCGATGGAGAAATCGCCCGGCGTGTAGCCGATGGCGCAAAGGATGCGGCCCCAGTTGGCGTCACGGCCGAAAACTGCCGCCTTGAAAAGATTCGAGCAAACGACGCTTTTTGCCACGGCGCGGGCGATCTTTTTATCCGGCGCATGCGCTACCTCGCAGGTGATAAGGTGCGAGGCGCCTTCGCCGTCGGAAGCATGCAGCGCGCACATGTGCGCGGCGATATGCAAAAGCGCGGCGAGAAAAACATGGTAATCCTCATTTTCTTCCGTGATCGGCGGGTTGCCCGCAAGGCCCGAGGCCATAAGGATAAGGGTATCGTTCGTCGAGGTATCGAGATCGACGGAAAGCTGATTGTAGGTATCGGGCACAACGGCGGCCAGCGCCTCGTGCAGCAGGGCGGGCGTGATGGCCACATCCGTTGTATAAAACTCCAGCATCGTCGCCATGTTGGGCGCGATCATACCGCTGCCCTTGCCGATGGCGCCGAGGGTGCAGCGCTTGCCGCCCAGCACAAACTCAACCGCATATTCTTTTTTTTGGGTGTCGGTTGTCATAATGGCCTCGGCGGCCGCCGTGCTGCCCGCGCAAGTACTGTTCAGGGCCTTTGCCGCCGCGGGGATACCGCGGGCGAACGGCTCGATCGTCATAGGCTGGCCGATAACGCCCGTGGAGGCGGGCAAAACATCCTCCGCCGAAAGATGCAGTGCCTCGGCCACAAGGCCGCAGCACTCGTTCGCCAGCGCGACGCCGTTGGCGGCGCAGGTGTTCGCGTTGCCGCTGTTTATGATAATCGCCTGCGCGTAGCCATCGGCCAGATGCGCGCGGTCGACTTTTACGGGCGCGCCGCACACTTTATTGGTGGTAAACACGCCCGCCGCCGCGCAGCGCACCTCGGCTTGAATCAGCGCCAGATCAGATTTTGTGTGGTTTTTGCGGATGCCGCAGTACACCCCGGCAGCTGAAAACCCTTTGGCGGCGCATACGCCGCCGGGCACCTGTGTGTATTCCATATCTTTTCCCCTCCTGCGCCGCCGGGCGGCGCACATCTTGCCGGCACAGCGTCCGTGCTTTTGTGTTTATAGCTGCTGATAGGCTTCCATCAATTTCGGAATCAGCTGCTTTTTGCGGCTAACGACGCCTGCCAGCAGCGTTGCGCCCGCGGCATCCGGCGCCTGTTCAAAGCCATCGCGCAGCACGTTCGCGGCGTGGTGCCCGGCGCAGATCACAAAGCTGCGCTCGTGCGGCACATCCGTCAGCATCACGTACAGATCCTCGATGTTCTGCTTTGCCAGCGCTTCTGTCAGATACGGCGTCAGCAGCGCCTGCGCCGCAGCCAAGTTTTTCGGCGTCATATAGCTGCCCTGCGCCACGCCAAAACGTACATCGCCGCACATGAATACTTTGAAATCCTGCAAAAAAACTTCCTCGGCGGTTTTGCCGTTTAAGTTTTCGCCGGCCTCGAACATTTCTTCGGCAAAGGTGTTGATGTCGACGCTTGCCACCTTCGCCAGCTTTTCGGCGGCGGCCTTATCCATCGGCGTACAGGTTGGGCTGCGGAAAACCAGCGTATCCGAAAGGATGGCCGCCAGCAGCAGCCCGGCAATGGCCGGGCGCGGCGTTTCGCCGGCCTCATCGTACATCTGGCTTACGATCGTGGCCGTACAGCCCACGGGCTGATTGCGAAAATACACAGGGCCGCTCGTCTCGATAGAGCCGATACGGTGATGGTCGATGATCTCCAAAACCTCGGCGCGATCATACCCTTCGACGGCCTGCGTCGCCTCATTGTGGTCGACTAGAATCATCTGGCGGCGCGGCAAATTGATGATGTTTCGGCGGCTGAGCATGCCGGCATATTTCCCCTCGCCGTCTAAAATCGGAAAATAGCGGTGGCGTACCTTGCCCATCACGCGGATCACATCATCGACGGGCGTTACCAGCGTAAATTTCAAGATGCCGTCCGTCGTCATATAGTGCTCGATGGGGGCGCACTGGCTAATCAGCTTAGCCGCCGCGTAGGTATCCTCGGGTACGCTCATCATATTCACGCCGTTTTCCTCGGCGAGCTTCGTGATTGTTTTGCCCACGGCCGCGCCCTGACAAACAATAATCAGGCTTGCGTTCATCTCGATGGCGCATAGCTGGCTTTCGTAGCGGTTCGACAATAGCACAATGTCGCCGGGCTGCATGGCGTTTTCCATCATCTCGGGGCTGGCCGCGCCGATCATCAGGCGGCCCTTTTCCACGACGGTATCCGCGCTGCCCACCAGCATCTCGCCGTTAAGCGTTTCCAGGATGTTGCGGTAAGTGGTGTGGCTTTTGGCCAATACCTGCGTATCGAACACGTCCATGTTCGCCGTGGCAATGTCCTTGACGGTGATCACGCCGCGCAGCTCGTTTTGTTCATCCACGACGGGCAGCGTATCAATCTTTTGATCGCGCATCGTCAGCCATGCGCGGCGCAGGCTCATATCGCCGGGCACACCCGCCAGCTCGCGGTAATCGACATCGCGCACCTTGGGGTTTACATCGGTACACATGCGCGGCGGCTTTACGCCAAAGGCGTTCAGCACAAATGCACTTTCGGCGTTCAGGCGGCCGGCGCGGCGCGCCTCGCACACCAAATCTGTTGTGCGGTTTTTCAGCTCGGCGTAGGCAATGGCGGAACAAATCGAATCTGTATCCGGGTTTTTGTGGCCGATGACGACCACCTTATGGGCTGCTTTTGGCATGCTGTACCTCTTTTCCGATCACAACTGCGCCCTATCCCCTCGCAAAAGGGAATATGACTATTTATACCATTATATTCGACTATATTCAATAGATATTCAAAGAAAACTTCGTCCGGCACAGCCGCGCGCCAACAAAAACGCGCTTAAAACAATCCTTCGGGCAGCGCAATATCCTGTACCGGTATTTTACGCCATGAAAAGCGCGAAAGCAGGCTTTCCGGCGCGGCAGGGGCAGGCTCGGGCTGAAGGCCGTACACATACGCCAGTTTGCCGATGATCTCGGCGGCGGTATATTTTGCTTTCAGGTTTTCGAGGCTGTCGTCGCCATCGCGCTTGGAAAGCCTACGCCCGCCGGGCGCAAGCAACAGCGGGCAATGATAAAACGCGGGCGCCTTTAGGCCCAAAGCTGCATATAAATACAGTTGCCGCGGCGTACTGGAAAGCAGATCGCCCCCGCGCACCACCTCTGTCACGCCCATGCGCGCATCATCCACCGTGACGGCAAGCTGATAGGCATACACGCCGTCGCCGCGGCGCACCGTAAAATCGCCGCAATCTTGTGCGAGGTTTTCGGCATAGGGGCCAAGGTGCCCATCCCGAAACGAAACCATTTTGTCCGGCACCTTTACGCGCCACGCGGGTGCTTTGTGCTTTTGCTTTTCCGCCGCTTCGGCGGGGGTGAGGTTCCGGCAGGTGCCGGGATAGATCACGTCGCCGTCGCTGCGGTGGGGTGCGCTGGCCGCATGCAGCGCCGCCCGGCTGCAAAAGCAAGGGTACAAAAGGCCCTGCGCGGAAAGGCGCGCAAACGCGGCATCATAAATCGGGGCGCATTCGCTTTGATAATACGGCCCGTGCGGCCCACCGCCGGCGCCGCCTTCATCCCACGTAAGGCCAAGCCACGCAAGATCTTTTTCCAAAAGATCGGCATATTCCCGTGGGCAGCGCTCGGCGTCCAGATCCTCGATACGCAGCACGATCTTTCCGCCTTTGCTTTTTGCCGAAAGCCATGCCAACAGGCTGCATGCCAGGTTTCCGAGATGCATCCGGCCCGAGGGCGAAGGCGCAAAGCGGCCGATCACCGGCGCAGCTTGCGCCATCTTACGCAATCTCCCAGCTGCCGTCCGTTTTCTGCGTTAAAACGGACGAATAGAATTTTGCCGCGGCACAGGCCAAATGCCCGATGTCCGCGCAGCCCGCCGTCTCTACGGCGGAATGCATCGCCAGCTGTGGCAGGCCGATGTCGGCCATCGGTACGCTTACCTGCCGGGCCAGCAGGTTGCCAAGCGTACTGCCGCCGGGGGTATCCGGGCGATTATAAAAGGCCTGCACGGGCACCTCGGCGCGGCGGCAAATCTCGGCGATCAATGCGCCCGTAAGGCCGCTTGTCGTATATTTCTGGCTGGCGTTATACTTTATAACAACGCCGCCGTTAAGCACGACAGGGTGTGCGGCGTCGCTGGTTTCGGGGTGGTTCGGGTGTGTGGCGTGGGCGTTATCCGCCGACAAAAACAGGCTGTTTGCGCGCGCGGCGATGCGCTGCTCGGCCCCAAGGCCAAGGGCGGCCTCCGCGCGGGCCAGCACATCCGGCAAAAAGCTGCCAAGCGCCCCCTGCCGTGTGCCGCTGCCCACTTCTTCGTTATCAAATAAGCACCATACGTCGCCGCGCGTCTCGCACGGCGTACCGGCCAAAAAGCCCGTCAGGGTGCCAAATGCACAGGCGAGGTCGTCAATGCGGGGCGCCATGAAAAACTCATTTTCCAGCCCAACGGTGCAGGGCGCCTGCCGCACGGCAAGCGTCAGGTCGTAATCTAAAATATCCGCCCGCGGGCAGACGCCGCCCTCGCCCGCCAAAACGGCGCTTAAATCCTCCCCTGCCGCGCCGAAAATCGGTTGCAAATCAATTTTTGGGTCCAGCGGGGCGCCCTTTGCGCCGTCGCGATCGAAATGGACGCACAGGCTCGGGATGCACAAAAGGTCGCGTTCGGGCGCGATCAGGCGCGAAACCACGCCCTCTTTGCTGCGCACCAAAATGCGCCCGGCCAGCGTCAGCGGCCGGTCAAGCCAAGAGCAAAGGCGCATGCCGCCATAAGGCTCCACTTCGGCGCGGGCATAATAAGCGTCCTCTTTTTTTGTGCAGGTCAGCCGGAAAGCCGGGCTGTCGGAATGTGCCGCTGCGCCGCGCCAGCCGCCAAGCTTACCGCCCGGCATGCGCCAAGCGATCAGCGAGGAGCCGTTGCGCGTAACATAATAGGCCCCGCCGGGCACAAGCGCCCAAGGGGCGCTTTCTTCGAGATGCACAAAACCCGCCGCCCGTAAAAGGCCCGCCGCCGTATGCACGGCATGGTACGGGCTGGGCGAAGCGGCCAAAAAGGCGAAGCAATCCGCTAACAGCTGCTGCATAAAATTTTCCTCCAAAGCCGCCGCGGCGGCTTTTTGGCCCGGCGCACGGGCGCGTTTGATTTCTTCCATTATATAAAGGGGCGGCGGGCGGCGCAAGCTATCCTGCAAAAAGAGCTTCTCTTTCCGCACAAAATTTTCACGCTAGGGCGTATTTTGCGCCGTTTTGTCCGCGGCAGCGTATAAAAAAGGCACCCTTGCGCCGTTTCTCGGCGCAGGAGTGCCCGTTTTCGTTTGCTTATACTTTTTTCAGCACATACTCTCGGGTGCCTAGGCCAACCTTTTGGGCCTGATCCAGCGTCGCATCCCACTCGATGTTCGGGTTGGAATCCTTAAAGTTATCGTGGCGGCAGGCCCAGCCGGGCTTGGCGAGGTTATCGCTCAGCTGGCTGCCCGGCAGCGGCTGCGCGGCAAGGCAGGCATCGGCACAGGCCTGATCGAGCGCCACCGGATCAAAGCTGGCAAACATGCCGATGTCCGGCAGGATGGGCGCATCATTTTCGGCGTGGCAATCGCAGTTGGGGCTGACATCCTGCACAAGGCTGATGTGAAAACACGGCCGGCCGTGGCATACTGCCTGCGCATACTCGGCCATTTTGCGGTCAAGCTCCTCATTGGCAGAGCTGTTGGGGTTATAGATCGCATCGAACGAGCAGGCGCCGATGCAGCGGCCACAGCCCTTACACTTGGCCTCGTCGATCACAGCCTTGCCCGCCGGGTAAGAGATCGCGTTGCTGCCGCACTCCTGTGCGCAGCGGCGGCACCCGCGGCAAAGGCCCTCCTGCACAGCGGGCTTGCCGCTGCAATGCTGCTCCATTTTGCCGGCGCGGCTTCCGCAGCCCATGCCGATATTTTTCAGTGTGCCGCCAAAGCCTGTGGCCTCGTGCCCCTTAAAATGTGTCAGGCTGATAAACACGTCCGCATCCATGATGGCGCGGCCGATCTTGGCCGTTTTGATGTATTCGCCGTTTACCACGGGCACTTCGGCTTCATCCGTGCCGCGCAGCCCATCGCCGATCAAAATCTGGCAGCCAACCGTCACGGGCAAAAAGCCGTTCAGGTTCGCGCAATCCATGTGCTCCAGCGCGTTTTTGCGGCTGCCCGGATACAACGTGTTGCAATCCGTCAAGAAAGGCATGCCGCCCTGCTCTTTTACAAGGTCGGCCACGGCGCGCGCATAGTTCGGGCGCAGGTAGGCAAGGTTACCCAGCTCGCCGAAATGCATCTTGATGGCAACAAACTTGCCCTCCATATCAATCTGGCGCATGCCGGCGGCAAGGCACAGTTTTTGCAGCTTTTTCGGCAGGCCTTCATCCATCTTGCAGCGAAAATCGGTAAAATAAACAGTTGCCTTTTCCATATCGTTTCTCCTTTTTTGTGTTTTCTGCGGTTTTCAGCTTCGGTTTGTGTTTTTTCTGCTCCTTGCGGGGTACCTGACGCCAAGCGCCTTTTAGGCAAGCGCCGTCACGGCGGCCGCGATCAGCACGATGATGCCCAGCACAATGCGGTACCAGCCGAAGAATTTGAAATCGTGCTTTTTGACATAGTTCATCAAAAAGCGGATGGCCAGCATACTGACCACAAATGCCACAACGCACCCTGTCAGCAAAACGCCGATCTCAAGGCCGGTAAAGGCGTTGCCTGCGGCAAGAAATTTCAGCACCTTAATCAGCGACGAGCCGGCCATCGCCGGGATCGCCAAGAAGAAGGTAAACTCTGCCACGCAGGCGCGCGAAAGCCCTAAAAGCAGCCCGCCCACGATCGTGGCGCCGCTGCGCGAAGTGCCCGGGATGATCGCCAACATCTGCCACAAACCGATGATGAAGGCGTCGCGGTAGCTGATTTGAGAGATCTTCCCCACCTGCGCAGAAATGTGCCGGTTCTCGACGACGATAAAGAGGATGCCGTACAAAATCAGCATACAAGCGACGGTGAGGTAATTATAGAAATGCGCATCCATCCAATCGTCCAGCGTCAGCATAACGACGGCGCCCGGCACCGTGGCGATCAGGATTTTGAACCACAGCCGCCAAACCGGCAGCTTTGCGATAATGCGGCCATCCTTTTTGCCAAACGGCCACAGCTTTGGGAAAAACAGCACGACAACCGCCAAAATTGCGCCCAGCTGAATCACCATCCGAAACATTTCCATAAAGGCATCGGAAAGCTGGAAGTGGATCATCTGCTCGGCCAAAATCATGTGGCCCGTGCTGGAGATGGGCAGCCATTCGGTAATGCCCTCGATAATACCGTATAAAACGGCTTTCAAAATTTCAATCATACGACAGGGAAACCCCTTTCTTGTTTCTATTTTTTCTGTGCGGCGGATACCTTATAGCATACGATCTGCCCGCGCGAAATACGACAAAGCCCTTTGCCGCCCCGGCAGGCAGAATACCAAGCCCTGCGCGGCGGCCCGCGAAAGGCAGGCTGCGCGCCGTGGCCGCTGTGCGATTATTATAGCACACTTGCGCTTTCCTTGCCGTATTCTGCAAAATCTTTTATAATAAGAAAAAAGCCACTTTTGCAAAAAAGAAACGGAGGCTTTGCCATGCGTGTCACCGCAGTGATCCCGCCAAAAGGGCGGCTTGTTTTTTGCGCATGGGCCGCAATTCCCTGCGCGGTGCTGGCGCCGTTTTTTTACTGGCGCGGGCTGGCAAACGGGCTTTTCTTCACGCTGGCGGCGCTTATCTTGGTGTTTAGCGCGTATGCGCGCACCGTCTCATTTGTGGCCGCCGCCGATGGCGCGCTGCTGCGGCTGTTTTCGGGCGTGGTATTTCCCACGGTGCGGCGCATCCCGCAAAAAAGCGTGTGCGGCGTGGCGCGCATTTCCACGCCGCTGCTTACGCTGGCCGGCTGCCGTATCCTTGTTTTGTATATGCCAGGCGGTGCCGTGCGCATTTTCGGCTTAGCCGAAGCCGACGCGCTGGCGCTTTGTGCTTGGGCGCGCGCGGGCGCCGATCAGGCCGGCCCTCCGGGCAAAGCGCCTGACGCCCCGCACGGTGGGGAGGCACAGCCATGAAGCAGCCGCACAGCCCCGCCGAGCCGGATTTTCTGCCGGACGCGCGCTATCGTCATTTCCACCCTGTATATTTATTTAAGTTTATACAAAAGTATCTGGTGGTTTATTTGCTGCCGCTTGTGCGCGCGCTGTTTTTATGGGATTGGGATGCCCTTTTGGTTGCGCTGCGGCAGGGCGCTTTTTTGCTAATTGTGGCGGCCGCGTTTGCCGCGCTGCAATGGCGGGCCAGCGGGTGGTTTCTCGATGCGGGCAACGTACTGCATCTGCGGCAGGGCTTTTTGCTGCGTCGCCACCTCTTAATCCGCGGCGAGGAGCTAGCCGCGCTGCGCACGGACCGTGCACTGTATCTGCGCGCCGTCGGCGCTGGGAAGCTGACGCTTTATTACGCGCGCGTCCATGCGCCGGGCACGGTTACGTTGTATTTGACACGGCGCGATTGTGCGCTTTTGTCTGATCGTTTGCTGCCCGTCAGCAGCGCGCCATTTTACCGCCCTTTGGGCGCCGAGCGTTTGAGCTTGCTGATTTTAAGCATGAATGCCGCGGCTACACTGCTGTTTTTATCGGCCGCCGTGCGGCAGACGCGAAGCATTGGCACATGGGCCGAGCGTGTGGCGCTGGCCGGGCTAAACCATGCGGCGGCTACGGCGGCCACTTGGCTGCCCGTAGGCGCGGCGTGGCTTTTAACGATGGTGGGGTTTGTGCTTGCCATTAGCGTTACGCGCAGTTTTTTTCATACTGCGCATTACAATGTGTATAAATCCAATCAGGCTGTTTTGGCGCGCGGCGGTGTGCTGCATATCTCCGAGTGCCGCATTCGCCTTGCTTCTGTTTCGGCCTGCGATGTGCGCGCCACGCCCGCCGCCCGGCTGTTGCGGTGTTATCCCGTGTTCTTGATCGCAGGCGCCTACGATGGCGGCGAGCTGCCGGTTTTATTATACCGCCCCGGGCACGAGGACGTTTTGACGCAGCTGCTTTTGGGCGTAGAGCTTCCCGCGCAGGGCTGCCGGCCGCTGGCCGGGCGCAGCATCGTCGCATTTTTAACTGTCAGCGGCCCGCTGGCCGGGCTGTTTTTTTTGATGAGCCTGCTTTCGGCGCGCATCCTGCCCGATCTTGCCCCGATGTTTTTGCTGGCGTTTGGTGTCTCGCTGTTCATGCTGCTGGTTGACCTTGACGGCCGCCGCAAAGAGTGCGTTTTGTGCCAAGGCCAGCATGTTACGGCCCGTATTGTCCGGCGCTTTACGCTGCACACTTACTGCTTATTTACGGCCGGCGCATGGTATTCCTATCTGCAATCGCCGTGGGCGTATGCCGTGCACCGCGGCAATCTGACGATCCGGCTGCCCGCAGGCCAGCGGCTGAAAGTGAAAAGCATCACAGAGGCAGAAGCCTCGGCCGCGTTGGACGGTATCTGCCCTTAGCCCGCCGCAGTACGTTTTGAGGCTTTTTTGTCGCGTGGCCCGTGGGCCGGAAGCGCCCGTTTTCCGCGGAGAAAATTTTATCCGCCGCACAGTGGGATTTTTGCCATGCGCTTTCTCGATCGGCACATATTTTAGAGAAAGCGCGCACAGTTTTAGAAAAAATTGTGGGCCGTCTGCGCACACAAAAAGGCGTCGTCTCGTTAAATGCCACTTTTTCTCTGTAGGATCGCGGAAATGTTTCGGAATAATTCACAAACCGCATCTTGTTTCTTTGTGCATATTATGCTAAACTTATCTGCGTTGATGTGAATTTTGTGGATGAGGTTTTCCGAATGTTTCAAACGGTGATTTTTGATCTGGACGGCACCCTGCTCAACACGATCGACGATCTGGCGGATGCCGGCAACTGGGTTTGCAAAACCAACGGCTGGCCGACGCATTCGCTCGACGAATACAAGCACATGGTCGGCAATGGCATCCCGAAGCTGTGCGAGCGTTTTTCGCCCGAAGAAGCGCGCACTCCCGGCCAGCTGGCCGGCACACTTGCGCAGTTCAGCGCGCGCTATGCCGCCCACAAAGAGGATAAAACCCGCCCGTATGACGGCATCCCCGAGCTTTTGAAGCATTTGGGCCGCGCAGGCGTCCGCACAGCCGTGTTTTCCAACAAGGCGGACGATTTGGCGCAGGCCATCATCGGGCAGTATTTCGGCTCTGCGATCGATTTGACGCGCGGTAACCTGCCGCATGTGCCCGCAAAGCCGGCCCCGGAAGGCCTTACCCCTATTTTTAAGGCGCTGGGCGCCGCGCCGGATACCACGCTTTATGTCGGCGACAGCGATGTGGATGTAGAGACGGCACACAATGCCGGCCTGCGCTGCTGCGGCGCGCTGTGGGGCTTCCGCGGGCGCGAAGAGCTGGTATCGGCCGGCGCAGATTTTTTGGCCGCTGATGCCAAAGAGCTGGAAGCGCTTGTCCTTGCACAAGATAGAATCCCGGCCGCCGCAGGGCAGTAAAAGCCACCGTTTCACGTTACCGATTTAACAAAAACAAATACGCCCTGTGTCCGCTTTTTGAAGGCGAATGCAGGGCGTATTTTTATAGTACCGTAAATTTTTCGAGGTTTGGCCGCGGGCGAAAAACCGCCCCTGCGGCAAAACCCGTTTGGCCGCCGTGCCGCCGCTTTCGGTGCAGAAAAATCGGCGGCGCCTTTGGGGCGCAATCAGGCGCGGCCCGCCGCCAAAAAGCGCACGTCGATACGGGCGTTGCTTGTGTTGACGTTAAGGCGCTTGGTCTGATCCGGGAAGGCCAGATCGGGCGGCAGCGAATTGGACGCATTGTTGGTGTGGCTGTGGATCGTGTAGGCGCGCATGTCGCCGCAGATCACGGCCGAAATTGCGCCGTTCTGGGTCGAAAGCTCTATATCATCGGCCAGAATATTCGGCGCCTGAATCGCGCCGTTGCTCGTATACAGATGCAGCATATCAGGGAAAGCGCAGCGGTCGGCCCGGATATGCCCGTTGCTTGTCTGTGCGATGCAGTGGCTCCCCTGTAGGTTTTCCAGCGTCAAGCTGCCGTTCGAGGTTCTGGCGCCAAAGTTGACACAGTTGATGTTTTGCGCCAGAAAGCTGCCGTTCGATGTGGCAAGCTGCACGTTTTGCAGGCCGAGCAGGCCGTTCGCCTCCATGCGGCCGTTGCTGGTTTTCACTTCGAGATCTCCCGTATAGCCGGCGGGCACCTCGATCAAAATCCAGCGTGGGCCGAGAAACAGATCCCGCAAATTGAACAGCGAGAATTGTGTTTTGTGATAGAAGGCATACACGCCGTTCTGCTCCGTCACCCGCACATCGTCGCTTTCCGTAAGGCGGATATGGATGCGCACCGCCCCGGTAGGCACAGGGCGAAGCTCCACGTTGATGTTCCGGGCATCGACAATCACCTGCTGCACGGCGCCTTCCGGCGAAAACACGGTTTCGGCAAAGCCATACGGCGGCGGGCACGGGCGGGCGTTTTCGCCCTGGGCATACGCCTGCCCTGCGGCCGGGCCCGGCGCCGCGCCGGGCTGGCTTGCGGCCGAATATCCGGCAGTTTGGCTGCCTTCGCAAGGCTGTGCAGGTTCCCCTGCGGGCGTATCCTGCGCCGCCAAAGGTGCGCAGCCGTTTTCGGCCAAAATCTGCGTCGCAATGTCCGCTACCGTGCCAAAGCCGGCCAAAATTTCTTCTTCTGTGCGGCCGCTTTCCAGCTCATCGCAGATCATCTCGCGGTAATATTCCAGCGCACGGGCGCGCTCAATTTCGCTCAGCGGCGAAAGCGCCGCGCCCAGCTGCTGCAAAAAGGTTTCCTGATTCATACCGATGCCTCCTCGACATATTGATAAATGCGGCGCATCTCGCCCGCCTCATCCAAAAACTGTTTTACTTTTTCCGCCCCGGGCGGCTCAATGCGGTAATATTTGCGCATCCGGCCGTTATGATCTTGGCTGAAAGTGCTTACGTATCCGCCCGCTTCCAGCCTGCGCAGGATCGGATAAAGGGTCGAGCCGGTAACCTCAATGCAGGCCGAAACATCGCTGACGATGCGGTAGCCGTAGGATGGCCCCCGCTTTAGCGCGGCCAGAACACAAATTTCCAGTATGCCCTTTTTTCTTTGAATGTCCATCACGTGCTCCTTTTTGATAGTGTGCAATGCATAGCATGTATCATATAGTATGCATTACGTACTATTTTGTCAAGGGCTTTTTCTCATTTTTTTGAAAATTTCAAAAAGCGCCCCGCCTTTGCGGTTTTTCCGCAAAAACGAAGCGCCTGTTAGATTGAAATGATACTTTGGAAAAAACAGGCCAAAGCGTTCTTCTGCCCGTTCAGCTGCAAATCTGCTGCATCATCGCGCGGAACTGCTCTGCCAGCTGCTCCTGATTGATGGGCAGCTGATATGTGATCTCGGCCGAATCGGGCATGTTATCCGGCACAAAAAATTCCGTCGGCTTTTTCAGGTCCTTCGCGTCGATCAGCCAGCCGCCGCGCGCGGTGTGCTCGGCATGGGCGATGTCCATCTCGTCGAGCTGAATGCGGCTGCCCACAGGGTTGCCGTCGGCGTCGATCTGAATCAAAAGCATTTCGCGTTTTTCGGGCTTAAAGGCCAGCACATAGTTCGATACCTTTGCCGCCAGCAGCTTTTTCTTTACAGAATACGCATACACCAGCCGAAAATTCTGCCGCCCCTGCGTTTTGGTTGCAAAAACCGTCTCGAGCAGCAGTTTTGTGGCGTTGCTTTTTGCCTCGCTTGCTTTTTCTCCTGCCATCGTAAAATCCCTCCGTATCAGCCTGTTCCTTTTTGGGTGCTTGCGGCCTTTGCGCGCCCCGTTGCTTTTGCGCGCCGGCCGGCGCTTGGCGGCGGGCCGGCAAAGGCATCCGGGCGTATGTGCGGCTGGCCGCCTACGGTTATTATAGCATGATTTTTTTCAGATTCCTACCAAAATTTAGTCGTAACTACAAAAAATCAGCACAAAAAATGCAGGCTTGTTGTGGAAGATTTGCCAACAGCCTGCATCTTTTGCCGCAGTTCATCGTGCGGCGCGTTATTTCAGATTTTTGACGATCTTTTCTACGTCTCTGTCGCGGCCGAACACCATCATGTGCTCGCTGCCGTCAAACACGTAATCCGCGCCCGGCAGCGCGATCGTCTCGCCGGCCTTTTTCACGGCCAAAATGCTGCAATTATATTCCACGCGGAAGTTCAGCTCCCGGATGGTTTTGCCCACCCACGCGGGCAGCGTAGCAATCTCATAAACGGAAACCTCTTTTGTCAGCTCCATGTAATCGAACACTTTGCTCTTGGCGCAGCGCACCGCCAAGCGCTCGGCGAAATCGCGCTCGGGGTAAATTACCTCGTCGGCGCCGTTGCGCAGCAAAAATTTTGCCTGAATATCGCGCGAAGCGCGGCTGACAACCTTTTGCGCGCCCATTTCCTTGAGCATATCGGTAATAACGAGGCTTGACTGAAAATCGTTGCCAACGCAAACAAAGCACATATCATAGTTTGCCACGCCCAGCGTACTCAGCACACTATCCTTGGTGCAATCGCCGATCTCGACGCTGGTAGCAACCTGCATCACGGTGCGGATGCGATCCTCGCGGGTATCCACCGCCATCACCTCGCAGCCGGTTTCCACCAGTTTGCGTGTCAAATGCTGGCCAAAACGGCCAAGGCCGATTACTAAGAATGATTTCATGGTATCTTCTCCTTACACATTTTCCCGCCATTGCGGGCCGACAACATTTAGCCGATAGAAACCTTTTCTTCCGGGCAGCGCGCCTCGCCGGGGTTGCGGTTTTCCGTAAACAACAGCGCAAAGCTTAAAGAGCCGACACGGCCCCAGTACATCAAAAGCACCAAAACCAGCCGTGAAAACACGTTTGCAGCGGCCGTCGTGCCTACCGAAAGCCCGACCGTGCCGATGGCGCTTGTCGCCTCAAACAAAGCATCCTGCAGGCCGATCACCGGCTGTGCAATGCAGATCGCCAGCGTGGCGATCAAAATGGCGGCGAGGTTGATCGTGCACACGGCGTTGGCGCGGCGCAGGCTGTCAGATTCCAGCCGGCGGCCGAACACGTTATTGTCGGCCTCATTGCGGATGGAGTTCCAGCTTGAAATGGCGATGATCGCCAGCGTCGTCGTTTTAATGCCGCCGGCCGTGCCGCCCGAAGAGCCGCCTACGAACATCAGCAGCACCGTCAAAAGGCGGCCGCTGCCCGTCATCGCCGCGGTATCTACCACGTTAAAGCCCGCCGTACGCGGCGTTACCGAGCAAAACAGCGCATCCAAAATCTGCTGCCACACGGGCATGCCGGCCAGCGTATTATCTGCCTCCAGCACCCAGAACAGCAGCGTCCCGCCCGCGATCAGGATCGCCGTGACGGTCAGCGTAATTTTGGTGTGCAGCTGATAATGGGAAAAGTGCAGGCCGTTTTTTTGCAGATCGGCCCAGACGAAAAAGCCGATGCCGCCCACGGCGATCAGCATGCAGATCGTCAGGCAGACGACAGGATCGTCGGCCCAAAGCACCAGCGAGGAATACGGCTCCAGCGTACCCATCAAATCAAACCCGGCGTTGCAAAAGGCCGAAATCGAATGAAACACGGCAAACCACAGCCCTTTTGCCCAGCCGAACTTCGGCACAAAGCGCGTGGCCAGCAGCAGCGCGCCGCCGCCTTCAAACAGCGCCGTGCCCACGATGATTTTATGAAACAGGCGCACAATACCGCCCACGTACAGGCTGTTGACGCTTTCCTTCATCAGGGTGCGCGCCCGCAAGCCGATGCGCCGCCGCAAAAACATGCCGAACATGGCAAGGATTGTCATAAACCCCAGCCCGCCAACTTGAATCAGGCCCAGAATGACAATTTGGCCAAACAGCGTAAAGGTGGTGAACGTATCGCCTACCACAAGGCCTGTCACACAGGTAGCGCTTGTGGCCGTAAACAGGCTGCTGACAACATCCATCCCGCCCGGCGCGTAGGTTGCGGCCGGCAGGCACAGCAGCGCCGTGCCCGCGGCGATGAGCAAAAAGTAGCCCAGCGCCACGATCTGCGGGTAGGTCAGCCGGATATAATGCGCATGCAAGAGCTGCTTCATAATGCCGCTCCTCTTTGCAAAATCTCTAATTCTATCATTTGTTACTGCCCTTTGCGGCCACTGCTTTGGCGGCCATTTTCCCTGTGAATAAAAGGTACGGGCCCTCTTTGAAAGCGAAGGCCCGCCGATTCAGCCGTTCTGTTGACATCCATCCGATTATCGTAAATATTATGTGTTCTGTCAACCCCACATGCGTGGGATAATAGTTACAATTTGCCCCAAAATCCCCTTTCTTTTGCATGTACGCCGAAAAGCAAAAGAAAAAGCCCTGCTTTACAGCAGAGCTTTGGTGACCCGTGCGGGAATTGAACCCACGTTACAGCCGTGAAAGGGCCGTGTCTTAACCGCTTGACCAACGGGCCATGCACAGGATTTCGCTAAAAAAATGGGCCTACACCGTCACCCACTATTGCAGGCAACACCTACTTTTTTAACCAAACCCTGCAGGTGGTAGCGGTAACTGGATTTGAACCGGTGACACTTCGGGTATGAACCGAATGCTCTAGCCAACTGAGCTATACCGCCACATAGAATGCGCCCTAAAAATGGGCGCTTTATTATTATAGGGAAAAGAGGACATCTTGTCAAGCAGAAAATCTCGTCTTTGCAAAAAATGTGGAAAAAGAAAGCGGCGCCCCGCCCAAAAACAGGCAAAGCGCCGCAGAAGGCTGCTTGTTTATGCTTTTTTGTTGGTCGGGATGAGAACCTTTGTCCCGCCCATATACGGCTGCAGCACGGCCGGGATCGTCACAGTGCCATCCGCCTGCAGATGGTTTTCCAAAAAGGCGATCAGCATGCGCGGCGGCGCCACGCAGGTGTTGTTCAGCGTATGGGCCAGATAGGTTTTGCCGTCGGCGCCCTTTACGCGGATATGCAGGCGGCGGGCCTGCGCATCGCCCAAGTTGGAGCAGCTGCAAACCTCAAAATATTTCTGCTGGCGCGGGCTCCATGCCTCGATGTCGCAGCTCTTGACCTTCAAATCGGCCAAATCGCCCGAGCAGCATTCCAGCTGGCGCACCGGAATTTCCATGCTGCGGAACAGCTCGACGGAGTTATGCCACAGCTTATCATACCACTCCATGCTCTCCTCGGGGCGGCAGACTACAATCATTTCCTGCTTTTCAAACTGATGGATGCGGTAAATGCCGCGCTCCTCGATGCCGTGTGCGCCCTTTTCCTTGCGGAAGCACGGGCTGTAGCTCGTCAGCGTCAGGGGCAGCTTGGCCTCGTCGAGCGTCTCATCAATAAAGCGGCCGATCATCGTGTGCTCGCTCGTGCCGATGAGGTAAAGGTCCTCGCCCTCGATTTTGTACATCATAGCGTCCATTTCCGGGAAGCTCATAACGCCCTTTACCACGTTGCCGTGCATCATGAAGGGCGGGATAACATAGGTAAAGCCCTTGTTAATCATGAAATCACGCGCATACGCCAGCACAGCCTCGTGCAGGCGCGCAATATTGCCCAGAAGATAATAGAAGCCGTTGCCGGCCACACGGCCGGCCGCATCCATGTCGATGCCCTCAAAGCTCTCCATGATCTCAGTGTGATACGGGATCGGGAAATCAGGCACGACAGGCTCGCCAAAGCGCTGTACCTCAACGTTATGGGTATCGTCGGGGCCGATGGGTACGCTGGGGTCGATCATCTGCGGGATAGTGTAAAGGATTTCGAGCCGGCGCGCGTCCAGCTTTTCCTCGTCGGCTTCCAGCTCCTTCAAATGCTCGGCCTCGGCGTTTACCTTGGCGCGCACTTCGTTCACCTTTGCCTCGGCCTCGGCCTTGGCGGCTTCGTCCGCCGCCTTTTTCACGGCGCCCATCAGCATGCCGATACTTTTCGACAGCTGGTTGCGCTCGGCGCGCAGGGCCTCGGCCTCCTGCAAATCGGCGCGGTACTTCGCGTCAACTTCGATCACCTCATCCACAAGGGGCAGCTTGGCATCCTGAAACTTCTTTTTGATGTTTTCCTTTACGGCATCCGGATTTTCGCGGATGAACTTCATATCCAGCATAGATGGTTCCTCTTTCTTGTAATTTTATCGTGTTATCGTGATTTGTCCGATACTTTTTGTATCTTTTGCGGCCGGCTTTGCTTCGCCGGTACGGTCGTATCTGCCCAGTAGGTTTGCAAAGGCGCGCAGCTGCTCATCGGAGTAGAAGTGCAGCGTCAGCGTCCCCTGCCCTTTTTTGTAATCGACCTTTACCTCATTGCCCAGCGCCTCTTTCAGGCTCAGCTCCACCTCTACGGGCAGCGCGGGCCGCGGCGGGGCCGCCTTAGGCGGCTTTTCGGGCTTTGCCAGCTTTTTGCAAAGGGCTTCCGCCTGCCGCACATTGAGGTTTTGCATCGTGATCTCGTGCGCGGCACGGCTCATCATAGCTTCCTCGGGCAAGCCAAGGATGACCTTGGCGTGGCCGGGCGTGATTGCGCCGTTTTTCAAAAGCTCAAGCGCATCCTTCGGCAGATTCAAAAGGCGCAGCGAATTTGCCAGCGCCGAGCGGCTTTTGCCCAGCTTTTCGGCCGCCTGCTCCTGTGTCAGGCCGCAGCGATCCATCAAATCACGCACACCAAGCGCTTCTTCGACAGGATCAAGGTCCTCACGCTGCAAGTTTTCAATCAGCGCCAGCTCCATCGCCTGCTCGTCCGTGACATCCTTAATAATAACGGGCACTTCCGTCAGGCCCGCAAGGCGCGCGGCGCGCCAGCGGCGCTCGCCTGCAATGATGGTATAGCCCGCAGTGCCCTTGGGCCGTACAGCGATCGGCTGCAGCAGGCCATGCTCGCGGATAGAAGCGGCCAGCTCGCCAAGGGCGGCCTCTGTAAAGGTTTTGCGGGGCTGGCCGGGGTCCGGCTCAATCTCCCGCAGGGGCAGCGTATCCACGCTGTTGCCCTCTAAGCTCGGCGCGGCATCCTCAAAGATGCTGTCAAGCCCGCGGCCGAGGCCGCCTTTTCCTTTTGGCATTTTTTGTTCCTCCCGGCTTATTTTTCGCGGCGGTTGTTATGGATAAATTCAAGCGCCATATCGGTATAGGCTTCTGTGCCCTTTCCGCTCGGCTCGTAATAGTTGATCGGCTGGCCGTAGCTCGGCGCCTCCGAAAGGCGCACCGCGCGCGGCACTGTGGTTTTGTACACCTTATCGCCAAAGAACTTTTTCACCTGATCGACCACTTGGATCGTCAGATTCATGCGGCCGGAGTACATCGTAAACACAACGCCCTCCACATCTAAGTAGGCGTTATACTTTTTGCGCACCGTTTTTAGGGTGCTCATCAGCTCGGACAAGCCCTCCAGCGCATAATATTCGCACTGAATCGGGATCAACACACTATCACATGTGCACAGAGCGTTCAGCGTCAGCAAATCGAGGCTTGGCGGGCAATCAATAAAGATAAAATCATACTGCCCGGTTACCGGGGCAAGCCCACGGCGCAGGCAGCTTTCGCGGTTTGGCACCTCGACAAGCTCCAGCCCAGCGCCCGCCAGCTGTGTATTGGCCGGGATGATGTCGACGCGGAACTTGGTATGCTGGATCGTTTCTTCCGCCTTGGCCTCGCCGATCAGCAGCTCATAAACACCCTTTTCCACGCTGCGTTTGGCGATGCCGTAGCCGCTGGTAGTATTTCCCTGTGGGTCCATATCCACGATCAGCACCCGCTTGCCCAGCGCCGCGACGCAGGAGGACAGGTTTACGGCTGTGGTTGTTTTGCCCACGCCGCCTTTCTGGTTTGCTACTGCTACGATTTTTGCCACGTTTTTCCTCCCTGATACGCATTTTTAGCGCGGCTTTTGCCGCCGTGCCCCGTTTTCATGCAAAAAGTATTATAACACAGCTCTGCCTTGTTTCAAATGCTTTCCCCGGAATTTGCGCACATTTTATGCCGCTTTTGGGTTTGTGCTGTGCCTTTTGCGCTACAAACGCGGCTTTTCGCCCAAGCCGTATCGCGCGTACATCTCCAGCATATTGCGATAATAAATTTTCCAGCCCAATGCCTCACGATAGCCGGCTGTCTTTTGCTTTTCGGTGGCTTTCCCTTTTTCCAGCCGCAAAAGTGCATCCGCGTACAGGGTTTCCAGCTCTCGCTGCATGGCTTGATAGGCCGCCAGTTTTTCTGTATCCGTCATGCTTTTCTCCTCTTTTGTTTTCGTAAGCATAGCACAGTTTTTCTTGTGTTACAATTTTTGTGCGCAGGCGCAATGTTCCACGTGGAACATCTAACACAAGCATAACTCAAAAAGCCCTCCCCTGCCCTGCGGCAGGAGAAGGCTTTTCTGTTAAGGGATCTTATTTAGGCGGCGCATGTTTTTGCGCCGTAGTCGGCGTTTTAGGTTTTCCTGTGCTTTGCCGGCCCGTGCCGGCCTTTTCAGGCTGTGCTGATTTAGTGGACGGCCGTTTCGCCGGTAGTCGGGATGCGGACGGTATATTCGATGTATCCTTCCGTTTCCCGTTTTGTAGTAGAGGCCGGCACACCGTTTTCCGTCATCAGGCGGATGGCGTGGTTGATCGTATTGACAAAGATGCGCACATCTTTTACCATCGGCAGCTTGCGCGGTTTGGGGCGGGCATTTAGTAAAGCATCCACATAGGTATCCGCCGCGCGCGCCGTTAAATGGTGCGATGCCATATAGCCCAGCGCCTGATCGCGCAGCGCATCCGGCAGGCGCAGCGCAGCGCGCGCATGGCGCTCGGTCAAGCCGTTTTGCACAATAAAGGTTTGCTGCCCATCCGAAAGCTGCAACAAGCGCAGCTTATTCGCCAGCGTAGGCTGAGAGATACCAAGGCGGCGGGCCGCATCGGCTTGGCTGCATGCCCACAACGACATTACATCGCGGATGCCGCGCGCCTGCTCAAAGGGATCTAAATCTCGGCGCTGGATGTTTTCCAGTAAGCCAAGCGCAGCGGCCTGTTCATCGGTAGGATCATACAAAATGGCCGGAAGCTGGGCCATATTGGCCAAAATGCAGGCGCGCAAGCGGCGTTCGCCCGCAATCAGCTGGTAGTGGCCCTCAAACCGCCGCACCGTGATGGGCTGAAGCAGGCCGTTTTCGCGGATGCTCTCGGCCAGCTCCGCAAGGCAATCCGGGTCAAACTCGCGCCGGGCCTGATAGGGCGAAGGATCTACTTTTTCGGGGTCTATGTAAATCAGTTTGCCTTTCGGCTTTGTCATTGTCAGCAACGCAGGCACCTCCTTGTCCACATCGGATTCGTCGCTTTGCCTTGCCGAGGTTTTCTCGGCAAGCAGCTCCTGAAAAGGCAGCGGGTAAAGCCACGCCGGAAAAAGAAGCCGACATTCTTCGTCTTCTTGTTCTGTATCCAAATTTTTCAAAAAAGCTTTCATTTGAACAACCTTCGCTATTTCTCGGGAAATCTCCCGGCGTTTCCGCCATTTTGTGGCCGAATAGAAGAACCGGGCCTATCCGTAGTGGTTTTCATGAGAAAACTGTACCACAGATAGACCCGGTTTGCACGAAAAATCGTTCGTCACACTTCCCGCAGAAGAGACAATTCCTGCCTTATTTTAAGGGGGATTTTGCAATTTTTCCGCCATTGCGGGGATATTGAGGCGCGCTTTGCGAAATCTTTTTGCATACAATCAGCGTCCGTTCGTCGCCGTTCGGCAGCTTGCCGCAAATCAGGGAGGCTTCTCCCCCGCCCAATTTCCGAATAGCGCCGCCCGCCGCCGCCAGCTCCTCTTTGCCGGAAGCGCCCTTCATCGCCAAAAACCGCCCGCCCACTTTCACAAGCGGCAAACAATATTCGGCCAGAACCGGCAGCGCGGCCACGGCGCGCGCGCAGGCCACATCAAATGCCTCACGCCACTGTTTGCGCGCGGCCTCTTCGGCGCGCTCCTTTACCACCTGCACATCGGTTAGGCCAAGCAGCGCACATGCCTGCTCCAAAAAAGCAACCCGTTTGCCCGTCGGCTCCATCAGCGTGAGCGCAAGCTCAGGCTTATAAAGTTTTGCCACGATGCCCGGGAATCCCGCCCCGGTGCCTACATCGACGAGGCTGCCGGACACCTCGGGCCGCGCGGCGAGCAAAAGGCTATCGACAAAGTGTTTGTCTTCGATGCCTTCAGGGTCTGTGATCGCGGTAAGATTTACCTTTTCGTTATACTCCACTAAAAAGGCCGCATAGCGATCCAGTGCATCCAGCTGGGCGCCGGACAAAGTGATTCCTTCGGCGGCGCACTTTGCTTCGAGCCGATTTTTATCAATCATGTTTTTCCTCGCTTTCCGTAATGTTCCATGTGGAACATTTTTGAGGCGGCGCAAAAGGCCTGCCGCCAAAGCAGCGCTTTTCATGCCACGGCGGCAGGCTGTTTCAAAGCATTTATGCGGCCGGTCAAGCTTCCCCTGTCAAATGCACAAAGGTCGGCGTATGGTGCACGGCCGGCAAAAAGATATTCAGCAAATCAGCCGTCTTGAGCTTGAGGCTGGAGGTGTTGATGCAGGGGTGGCAGGAAAAGTATTCCTCGCCTTTCAAATCTTCATCCATCAATAAGCGCACGGCGCTGCCTATATCGTTCATCAAGCCCATTACGGAAACCGAGCCGGGCGTGATGTCGAGATACTTTTCCATCCACGCGGGCGAAGCAAACGAAAGCCGCGCAATGCCAAGCTGGCCCGAAAGTTCTTTTGTCTTAAAGGGTTTATCTCCCGGCATCGTCAGCAAATAGAATTCCGTTTGCTGGCGGTTGCAGAGAAACAGATTTTTACAGATGGGTGTGCCAAGGCAGGCGTCAATCTCGTGGCAATGCTCCATCGTATCGGCGGCGGCATGGTCAGTACGAAAAAACGGAATGCCAAGCGCATCCAATTTATCGTAGGTACGTATTTCTTTTGGTAATCTGCCCGCACAATCCTCAGGGCGGCCTTCATATAAAACCATATTTTATCGTATCTCCGTTATTTTCAATGTTTCTTTTTTCTATGCTAAGGCCGCAGGCAAAGCAAAAATATTTGCAGGGCCTACGCACAGCAGTTGTTATTCCTGCCCTTTTGCCAGCAGCGCAATGCCAAGCTGGGCAATATCCGACGGCGAAACGCCGGGGATGCGCCCAGCCTGCCCAAGGTTTTTCGGGCGAATTTTTGTCAGCTTTTCGCGCGCCTCGAGCGTCAGGCCCAAAAGCGCCTGATAATCGAACCCTTCCGGGATCGTCGTCGCCTCATGGCGGGCCACCTCATGGATCATGTGCTCCTGCCGCGCGATATACCCCTCATACTTGATTTCCGTGGCAATGCGCTCGGCAAGCATCGGAGTAACGCCTTCGCCGGGGCCGATCAAGCCCACAATTAGGCCATACCCGATCTCCGGGCGGCGCAGCAGCTCATACGCAATGCCGCCCTCGGCGGCAGGCGCAAGGCCGGCGGCCTCCATTGCGGCGCGCAGCTCGGCGGTTTTGACATGCGCCGCTTTCAAGCGGGCGATCTCCGCAGTTTTAACGGCCTGTGTCGCCTGATAACGCGCCCAGCGATCGTCCTGCACAAGGCCATATTCCCGGCCGATCGGCGTCAGGCGCTCGTCGGCGTTATCCTGCCGCAGGGTCAGGCGGTATTCGCTGCGGCTCGTCATCATGCGGTAAGGGTCCATCACACCTTTGGTCACAAGATCATCGACGAGCGTACCAAGGTAGCTGGAATGTCGCGGCAGGATCAGCTGGCTTTTGCCCAGCGCACCGCGCGCGGCGTTCAGGCCCGCAAGCAGGCCCTGCGCGGCGGCTTCCTCATAGCCGGAAGTGCCGTTAAACTGCCCGGCGCCGTACAGCCCCTTTACCACTTTCGATTCCAGCGTCGGCTCCATGCTCGTAGGGTCAACGCAATCGTATTCGATGGCGTAGGCCGGGCGCAAAATCTCGAGATGCTCAAACCCGACGATGCTGTGATAAAAAGCGTTCTGCACATCCTCGGGCAGGCTGCTGGAAGCGCCCTGCAAGTACATTTCCTCGGTGTTTTCGCCGCAAGGCTCCACAAAGATGGGGTGACGATCCTTGCCGGAAAAACGCACGACTTTATCCTCGATGGAGGGGCAGTAGCGCGGGCCGACGCCCTCAATCATACCGCCGTACAGCGGGCTGCGCCGGATATTATCGAGAATGATTTTGTGCGTAGCGGGGTTTGTATAGGCGATAAAACAATCGACCTTATTATGCATCGGCGCATCCGTCAAAAAGCTGAAGGGCTGCAGCTCGCAATCAGCGTCGCCGGGCTGGCGCTCGAGCTTAGAAAAATCAATGCTGCGCTTATGTACGCGCGCCGGTGTGCCGGTTTTGAACCGGCGCAGCGGCAGGCCGGCGGCTTTCAAGCTCTCGGTCAGCTCCTGGGCGGCATGCATGCCGTCCGGGCCGGACCAATACCACGCATCGCCCACAAAAATTTTGCCGCCGAGGTTTGTGCCGGTGGCCAGCACAACGCATTTTGCGCCGTACTCGCCGTGTAGCTGCGTAACAATGCCTTTCACGCGGCCGTTTTCCACCTCGATGGCGCTAACCTCTGCCTGATGAATGGCGAGGCCGGGCGTCATTTCGAGAGCATGCTTCATATACATGTGATAGCGTTTGCGGTCGGTTTGGACGCGCAGCGCATGCACGGCCGGGCCTTTGCCTTTATTGAGCATACGGCTTTGCAGGTAGGTTGCATCCGCGGCAAGGCCCATCACGCCGCCCAGCGCATCCAGCTCACGCACCAAAGTGCCCTTAGCCGTGCCGCCGATCGACGGGTTGCACGGCATATTGCCGATGGCGTCAAGGCTCATCGTAAAGACAGCGGTTTTGGCGCCCAGCATCGCGGCGGCGTGTGCGGCCTCAATGCCGGCGTGGCCTGCGCCGATCACGATCACATCATAATCCCCAAGATGATTCATACTGTTTTCCCTCTATCTTTTCCGCGGGGCGGCGAAGCCTTTATTTCCCCACGCAAAAATTCTCAAACACCTTTTCGATCACGGCCTCTGTGGCGTTTTCGCCCGTCAGGCTGTACAGCGCTTCCAGCGCATCGTCGACGCAGACGGAAACTGCATCCAGCCCAAAGCCGCCCTTTACCGCATCCAGCGCCGCGGCCAGCGCGCCGCGCGCCCGCACGGCGGCGGAAAGCTGGCGCTGATTTTCCAGCGCCGCGGCATGCGGGTCCAGCTGCGCCGTGTGCAGCAGCTCGGCCACCGCGCGCGTAATATCGGCCCGTGCCGCCGGCTCGCGGCAGCAAACTTTCAACACTGTGGCGAAATCTGGTTGAATGTTTTTTGCGTCAAAGCGCTGCGGCACATCCTCTTTGTTAATCAGGGCGATCGCCGGCTTTCCGCGGCAGGCCTCGGCCAAGCGGAAATCCTCTTCCGTGATGGCCTCGCCGCCATCGAACACGGCCAAAATTAGCCCCGCCTCGGCAAGCTTTTGCCAGCTGCGGCGGATGCCCTCGGCCTCGATCTTATCTGCCGTATCATGCACCCCGGCCGTATCAAACAAGTTCAGCCGAATATCGCCCAGCGTCACGGCCTGCTCGACCACATCGCGCGTCGTGCCGGCCACCGGCGTAACAATCGCGCGGTCGAACCCGGCCAAAAGATTCAAAAGCGTCGATTTGCCTGCGTTCGGGCGGCCGACAATGGCGCAATCCACGCCTTCGCGCAGCACGGCGCCCGCATCATACCGGGCAATCAGCCCGGCCAGTACGGCCTCGCTTTCGGAAAGCGTCTGCCATAACGCCTCGTCGCCCAGCGCGGGCACATCCTCTTCGGGATAATCCACCCACGCCGTAAGGTGTGCCTGCAAATCGGTAAGGCGGGCCTGCTGTGCTGCAATAGCCTTAGCCAGTGCCCCTTCCAGCTGGGCATGTGCCAGCGCCGCGCCCTGCCGGCCGCTCGCTGAAATCAACTGCATCACGGCCTCGGCCTGCGTCAGGCTCATTTTTCCGTTCATCAGCGCGCGGCGCGTATATTCGCCGGGGCCTGCCGGCACAGCGCCGGCCTCGATCGCCGCCTCGACCACCTGCGCGGCCACGGCCGAACCGCCGTGGCACGAAAGCTCCACTACATCTTCGCCGGTATAAGAGTGCGGCGCACGGAAAAACAGCGCAACGCCGTCGTCAAACGCCTCGCTGCGCCGCACAAAATGCCCATACAGGGCCGTATAGCCGCGCGCGGCGGCCACTTTTTTTTCGGAATGAAACGGGGCGAACACCTTTGCCGCCACAGCAAAGCTCTCCGGCCCGGAAAGGCGTATTACCGCGATCCCGGCTGCGCCGGGCGCCGTCGCAATGGCGCAGATTGTCGTTTGCTGTACCGACATCGGTTTTCCCCTCCCTTTGGGCCGCCCGGCTTTTTGCCGGCAGCCCTGCTTTTTTGTGGCCGCGTCCGGCGGGCCAAAGCCCGCCCACAGCCAAACCTGCAATAGGGATTATACCATGCCTGCGGCAGCTTTTCCACAATCCGGCCGCCGCGTGTGGAAAAGTTTACCCCTAAAATGGCAAAAACCCCCAAGCCAAAAGGCTCGAGGGTTTTCGCCGTTAGAAAATGGTAGAGAGAGAAAAAAGGAAATGTCAAAAGAAGAATGTGCGCTGCCCGGTGTAGTGGGCGCGCGGGAATCGGCAGCTTCGTGCCGGTTCTAATACTATTACGAGCAGATCTGCCGTGATATTGCAAAAAAAGAAAAGATTTTTTGCTTTTTTATTTTGTGCAAAGGCAAGCCGCCTTCGGCCGAAAAGCCGCAAAGGCCTTTTCATCGTAGACGCAGACAAAGGCAGGCAGGCGCAGCAGCTCTTAGTGAGAAAACCACAAAGCCTTTTCGCAGTAGGCGCAAAAAAGCGGCCACAGCATTTTGCCGCTGCGGCCGCCCAAACTTTTTCTTTTGCTCGTCTGCTTTTACAGATCAATTTTGCCGAAGCCGAAATCAGAAAAATCATCCACATGCTCGGTACGCTTCGGGGCGACGGGCGCTGCCTCATCGACGGTGCGCGTCTCAAAGTTGCGTTCCGGCACACCGGAAGGCCGCGGGCCATGCGAATAGCCGCCGCGGTTCGGGCCGCGGTCGCTGTGGTCGCCATGATAGCCGCCGCTGCGTGGCCCGCGATAACCGCCGCGGTTCGGGCCGCGGCCACCGTTGCCGTGGAAGCTGCGGCCGCCATCCGGCCGGCCGTGGCGCTCGGTTTCAGGCGGCTCGGTGCTGGCATCGGGCGCGGTAGAATAGATCACCACGCGGCGATCTTTGCCCTCGCCTTTGCTCTCGCTGCGCAGGCCATCCATCGCCGTAACGGCCGAATGGATGATGCGGCGCTCGTAGGGATTCATCGGCTCCATCGCAAAGGCGCGGCCCGTGCGGCGCACCTTTTCGCCGATGCGCTGGGCCAGCACGGTGAGATCCTGCTCACGCTTGCCGCGATAGCCCGCCACATCAAGGCCCAGCTTCACGTAATCGCCTTCCATGCGGTTGGCGACGAGGCTGCCCAGATAGGAAAGGCTTTCCATCGTCTCGCCGCGGCGGCCGATCAGCGCGCCAAGCTCTTCGCCCTCCACCTTTACGATGGTGGCTTCGCCCTTTTGAACGGCCGAAAACTTTGCGTCCGTCACGCCCATCAGGCCGGCGATCTGCTCGAGATATTCGACAGCCGCGCGCACTTTGGCGTTTTGAGAAAGATCAATGGGCACTTCGGCTTCATTGGCCGGGGCGGCCTTTGCGGGCGCAGCCGCAGGGGCTGCTTTTTCCGCTTTGGGGGCGGCGGGCTGCTGTTTTGCGGGTGCAGCCGGGGCATCCGGCTCGGTAACGGTTACTTTTACGCGGGCCGGGATCGTCTTGAACAGTTTTTTTGCCGGGAAGTCGATCACTTCATAGCTGACGTTGATTTCGTCGGCAGAAACGCCCAACTCCGCACAGCCGGCCGCATAGGCTTCCTCGACGGTTTTGCCTGTAGATTCCACTTCTCGTGTCATAACTTTATTCCTCCTCGCCGTGATATTCTTTGCCGTTCAGCATCATGGGATGCTCCGCAGCGTTATTCTGTGCTTCCAGCTCCGCAAGGGGTACCGTGCGTTCGTCTTTGTACTTTTCGGCATCCAGCTGGCGCGCAAGCTCCAAGCGGCGCTTATTCATTTCGCTGGCGGAAACGTTGTGCTCCACCATTTTGCCCGTCTGTGGGTCGATTTCATGCACTGTGGTGTCCTTAACGCCGTGACGCTGCTGCTTTTTCTTCAGCTCGATCTCGGCCATCACCTGTGCCTTGACCTTTTCCGGGTCATACATGCGGCGCATGATCTCGCTTTGGGCAGTCATCACAATGTTAGAGATGGTGTAGTACAGAGAGAACGCCACCGGCACGGTAAAGCCGAAGTACACGAACATCAGCGGCATGGCATACATCATGATCTTCATGCTGCCCTGCATCTGCTGGCCCGAGGCCTTCATGGAAATGTGCGTAGAAAGGAACATCGTAATCAAAGAAAGGATCGGGAACACCAAAAGGGGCAGCGCCGCAGGCGCCAAGCTCAGCTGCGGCACCTGCGTCAAATCGATGCCGAAAAAGTTCATGTGGCCCGCAAACTCGGTAATATTTGCCAGCTCTGTCGCGTTGAACACCGAAGTAACCGTCGTATCGCCCGTAAGCACGGCCGTGATAACTTTCGTGCTCAGGGTGAAATCGGCAACCTTTGTGCCAAGCGCCGTCGCGGCAAGCTCCATGCTGGCCGTCGTCACATGCAAAATGCGCTGCAGCGGGCGATACACAACATCCAAAACGCCGAACATTACAAAGAAGTTCAAGAACATCGGCAGGCAGCCGCTCATCGGGTTATAGCCGAAATCCTGCTGGAGCTTGGTCAGCTCCTCCTGCTGCTTTTCCTGATTCTTGGCGTACTTTTTCTGGATGTCGGCCACCATCGGCTGGAAAGCCGACATCTTGGCCATATTTTTTTGCTGGCTGATGGAAAGCGGGATACTAATCAAGCGGATCAGCAGCGTGAACAGGATAATATCCCATCCGTAGTTCGGGATCAGCTTGTAGATCCATTCCATCACGTACCCGAGCGGGGTTCCGAGGATGTAAAAAAGTGTCATGCTCGTTTTTCCTTTCGCCCCGTCTGCGCACAGGGCTAAAATTTTTATTGTAGGACGCGCGGCGGCGCAGAAAGAGGGCGCCGGCGTCACGAGTAGCAAAATTTTGGGTATGTGGCCATACGCGGCACAATGGCCTAATGCCTGCCGCGGAAAGCGGGATGCAGGATGCGTTTAGGGTTTGTCCATTTTCCGGCCTCGGGCACAGGGTCGTATCCCCAGCGGCCAAAAGGATTACAGCGCAGGATGCGCCATACGGCCAAAAGGCCGCCCTTTAGGCATCCGTGGAGGCGGATGGCTTCCATCGCATACACACTGCAAGTGGGCGTAAAGCGGCAATGATGGCCAAGCGCCGGGCTGATGTGGCTTTTGTAAAAACGGATCGGCGCAATCAAGCATTGCCGCGCCGCGGCCCGCAGCATATCCCAGCCGTGCATGGCTTATACGGCAGGGGGCTGGCCTGCGGCGTTTGCCGCCGCCTGCGAAGCCCTTTGCGGCGCGTTTGCCGTGCGGCCATCCGCCGGTGCGGCTTGCCCGCAAAGCGCCGCCGAGGCCTCTGTTCCGCCTTCTGCGGCCTTATCCGGCAGGCCTGCCTGCGCCAACAGGCGCGCCACGGCAATACTTAACACGGTGCTTTTCACATGCGGCGTACGGCCGCGCGCCACAAACACGAGATCATAGCCGCCGATGTCGAGGGGCAGATGCTCCGCGATGGCGGCGCGCATCACGCGCCGGGCACGGTTGCGATCCACGGCATGGCCGATCTTTTTCGTAGCCGTCAGGCCGACGCGCGTATGCCGGGCGCGCGTTTTCAGCACATAAAGCACCAGCTGCGGATGCACATACGATTTCCCGCGCGCATACACGCGGCTGAATTCGCCGTTGCGGCACAAGGTATGATATTTCACGGCGAACGCCTCCTTTTCGGGTTCTACAGGCATTATAAACAAAATAATGCCTGCCCGCAAGCGCCCCGGCCCAAAAACGCGGCCGGATGCAACAAAAGGCGACCACACGGGCCGCCTTTTTGTCTGCGCTATTTACAATTTGCTGTCTGACAATCAGACGGTCAGGCTCTTGCGGCCCTTTGCACGGCGGGCATTGATGACTTTGCGGCCGTTTTTGGTGCTCATACGCTGCAAAAAGCCATGCACACGGCTGCGCTGTGCCTTCTTGGGCTGAAAGGTTCTTTTCATAATATTTTCCTCCCTGAACTTACCCCGGAAACGGGGCCACATACTTTTTCCGGCCCCGTGAAAACGAGGACAGGCTTGCAAAGTAACAGTATAGCTTATCTTTGCGGCTTCTGTCAAGCATTTTCTTTTGCTGGAGCGCGCTTTGTCCGTGGAAATTTTTTTGCACTTTTCCACATCCTCATTTTTTTCAAAATGCCATACACAATATCTTGTGGTGCGATTAAACGCCTCTTATCTTATGTATAATATATTACATTATATATATAGACACAGCGGCCCGATTTGTGCTATAATCAACCTGTGTTAACATCCCTGTGGAAAACTTTTTTGTTTTCCCTGACGGGTGCTTTTTTATTGTCATTCCAACCAACTGGAGAAGAAACGTATGGATTCATTCAAGGATGTCTTAGTAGCCGCGCAGAGCTACTGTAAAGAACAAATGGCCGAGCCGACCTATAATTTGTATATCGACGGGCTGGAGCCGGTTAGCTTTGAGGATTCGCGCAGCATCACGCTGTCCGTCCGAAACGACTTTCTGTGTAAGATCATCACCGACCGCTACCTGAACCTTTTGAAGGACGCCTTCAAAAGTGTGCTGGGTTTTGATGTAGAGATCACGCTTGTTGTGCCAAGCACCCCGCCGCACGAGGTTGTGCTTTCGCAGGAATACGACGCCAACCCCCAAAGCCCGCAGGGCAATTATGAGTTTACCTTTGAGAACTTTATCAAAGGCTCCTCGAACCAATTTGCGTTTGCCGCGGCGCAGGCCGTGGCGGCAAACCCCTCGGGCGCATACAACCCGCTGTTCATTTATGGCGGCTCGGGCCTTGGCAAAACGCATCTGCTGACGGCCATCCAAATCGAGATCAAGCGCAACCACCCCGATTTCGTCATCATGTATGTGACATGCGAGCAGTTTACAAACGAGCTGATTACCGCTATCCGCAACGGCTCGACGGAAAACTTCCGCATGAAGTACCGTGCGGCCGATCTGCTTTTGGTGGATGATATTCAGTTCATCGCGGGCAAGGAATCGACACAGGAAGAATTCTTCCACACGTTTAATACGCTGCACGATGCCCACAAACAGATTGTGATGGCCTCCGATCGGCCCGCCAAGGAGATTAAAAGCCTGGAAGACCGCCTGCGCACCCGCTTTGAATGGGGCCTGACGGCCGACATTCAGCCGCCGGATTTTGAAACACGCGTTGCGATCGTTAAGCGCAAAGCCGAGCTGCTGCATTTGGATTTGCCCGAGGATGTGGCAGAGTTTATCGCCAATCATCTGAAAAATAACATCCGCCAGCTGGAGGGTGCCGTTAAAAAGCTGAACGCATATTATATGCTCGAAGGCACCCAGCCCGTCGTCAGCGTGGCGCAGAACGCCATTAAGGACATTTTGAACGAGACGCAGCCCATCCCCGTGACGATTGATAAAATCATCAGCGAGGTTAGCCGCACCTATAACGTCTCCCCCTCCGACATCCGCGGCTCCAAGCGTAACGCGGCCGTTTCCAGCGCGCGGCGCGTTGCCATCTATATTTTGCGCGATATTACCGGCATGAGCATGGAGGACATCGGGCGGGAATTTTCCGGGCGCGATCATTCTACCATTGTGTATTCCCTCAAAACGATGGAACGGGACATGCAGGAAGATCAGCATTTGAAAGAAACCGTAGACGACATCATCAAAAACATCCGCAGTTAAGGGGTTTTCCTCGTAAAAAGCGAAGGATTTGCACGAATATGGAGAAATGTTTCTCGACATAGTAGAGTTTTCCACTCTTTCAACGCACTTTTCCACATTGTCGAGAATCTTTTGCACGTGGCCTGTTGAAAATTTTAGCGTTACGCGCTTTTCACTTTTTTTCCACCAATCCTGCACGGCGCGCCTTCTCCCGGATAAGATGGGCCGCAAAAGGCTTTTTTCCCTCTTTTCACAAATTCCCCAGCCCCTACTACGGCTCCTGCAACAAGTATAGGTTTTAGAACTCGGCAAAGCAGATTTTGAAAAACACAAAACAACGACGATCCAAAAAGACAGCGGCGCAAAACGCCGCGCAATAAAAAAGGATAAAAACGAAGCGGCAAAATACCGTTTGCGAAAGGAGCAACCCCATATTGAACATCGTATGTGATAAAACGCTGCTGAGCGCGGCCATTGACGGCGTATCCAAGGCCGTTACGCTGCGTTCTTCCATCCCGGTGCTGGAAGGTATCCTTTTGAAAGCAGAAGGCTTTCAGCTTACTTTAACCGGCTATGATCTGGAAATGGGCATCACAAAAACCATCGAGGCAAACGTGCGCGAAACCGGCGAGATTGTCTTAAACGCAAAGCTTTTAAGCGATATGGTACATCGCATGCCGGGCGGCGATGTGACAATTCTCGTCGCCGACAACGGCAAAACCACGATTCAAAGCGGCGTGGCACAGTTTGAAATTCAATCCATTTCTGCGTCTGACTATCCCGATTTGCCGAATACCGGCGCCGAAGAACAAACCCTGAGCATGAAGGCGCCCATTTTGAACGACATCATCGACCGCACCCTGTACGCCGTCAGCCAGGACGATAAAAAGCCGGCCCATACCGGCGAGCTGTTTGAAATTTCGCCGGAAAAGCTGACGGTCGTGGCGCTGGACGGATACCGTTTGGCGATTGTGGAACGGGATATTGCTGCCTCGAAAGAGATCCGCATCATTGTGCCTTCCAAAACAATGGCCGAAGTACAGCATTTGCTGCCGGACGACGCGGACGAAGAGGTTTATCTTTTTGCCAACCGCCGCTATGCTGTGTTTAAGACAAATGGCTATACGATCATGAGCCGGCTGATCGAAGGCGAATTTTTGAATTATCGCACCGTCCTGCCGGAAGGCTTTCGTACCCGCGTGACGGTGGACTGCAAAGAATTTGTGGATACCATCGAGCGCGCAAGCCTTATCATCACCGAGCGGCTGAAAAACCCGCTGCGCATCATGTTTGAAACGGACAAGGTAACGGTGCGCTGCCAGACAAACCTCGGCAAGGTTGTGGACGAGTTTGGCTGCAAGATGGAAGGCGAAGAGGTAGAAATTGGCTTTAATAACCGGTATTTGCTGGATGCGCTGCGCAATGCCGCCTGCGAAAAGGTTGTGTTTGAAATCAGCGGGCCTTTAAGCCCTGTCAAGATTTTGCCTGCCGACGGTAAGGACTTTACCTATCTGGTTCTCCCCGTCCGATTCAAAAATGATTAACGACGGCTGCGCCGCCTGCGGATGCAGCAGCCGTCGTTAATTGAGCAGCGGTCAGTTTTTTCAAGCGCCGCACCAAGGCACGCCGAAAAATCTGTGCCCGCTGCTTCGGAGCCGCTTCAGCGGCACCTTATTCGTCTCTGCTCTGCCTGTGGCACTCTTTTTAGCAGCTACATCACATATACAGAAAGCGGTTAGGAGCCATTGTATGAATTTTATCTCTATCCATACCCCGTTCATTAAGCTCGATTCCCTGCTGAAGTTCGGTGGCCTGTGCGAAACCGGCGGCGAGGCCAAAGAGCTGATTCAAGCGGGAAAAGTAAAATTGAACGGCGAAGTATGCACGATGCGCGGCAAAAAATGTGTGCCGGGCGATACCGCCGAGCTGGGCGAACAAAGCATCTCGATCCGCAAGGGGCAGTAATCATGCATCTGGAAAAGCTGGCGCTTACCGATTATCGCAATATCGCCCATGCAGAGCTTATCCCCGGGCGCGAGCTGACAGTGATCTGCGGCAATAACGGGCAGGGCAAAACCAATCTGCTCGAAGCCATCTGGCTGTTGACCGGCGGCAAAAGCTTTCGCGGCGGCAAAGATGCCGAGCTAATCCGGCGCGGCGCCGCGTTTGCCGTGCTCGAAGCCGAAACTATCCGCGATGACGATACCCAAAACAACGTGCGGATCACCGTTGGGGCGTTAAATTCGGCCAAGCCCGGGCGGCGCGCCAAAAAAAACGGCGTGGAACTTGGGCGCGCCGCGGCTTTGGCGGGCAGCTTCCCTGCCGTCGTGTTCGACCCCGGGCATTTGAGCCTTGTAAAGGGCAGCCCGGAAGGGCGCCGGCGCTTTCTCGATGCAGCATTGTGCCAGCTTTATCCCGGCTATCTCGCTGTTTACCGCCGCTATGTACGCGCCGTCCAGCAAAAAAATGCGTTGCTGAAAAACTGGGAAACAACACACAGCCCCGCCGATGTGCTGGACGCCTTAAACGCAGAGCTTGCCGCGCGCGGCGAAGAAATTCAGGCACGGCGGCTGGCCTATCTGCAAATGCTTGCCCCTTTCGCCGTCGAAAACTACGCGCGGCTTTCCCACGGGGCAGAAATGCTTTCTCTTTCATATCTTTCACAGTTTGCGCCGGGGGGCTTGGCCGAAAAGCTTCGTCAGGAGCGCCCGGCCGAGCTGCGCGCCGGATTTTGTCTGATTGGCCCACACCGCGAAGATTTGGACATCACGCTGGATGGGCAAAGCGCGCGCGTGTTTGCCAGCCAAGGCCAGCAGCGCAGCGCCGTGCTGAGCCTAAAACTGGCAGAAGCGGCGTGTGTGCGGGAAATTACCGGCGAATGGCCTGTGATGCTGCTGGATGATGTGCTGAGCGAGCTGGACGACAGCCGCAAAGAATATCTGTTGACCCGCATGAAGGAAAAGCAAACCTTTGTTACCAGCTGCGATGATGACGCTTTTTTGCATACAGATGGCGTGATCTGCCGCATGGAAGGCGGAAAACTGACCGGCGGCACGGCCGTTTTGGCATAAGAAATTTTTTGGGCCAATGCGCGGCTGCCACGCAAACATCCAAAGGAGGTGCCGCCTTGTGTATCTGCATTTAGGGCGCGATTATGTTGTGAACACGCGCGATGTGCTGGGCATCTTTAATTTGGAAACCACGACGGTTTCGCCGCGTGGGCGTTCGTTTTTGGAAAACGCACAGAAAAACGGCGCGGTGGTAAGTTTATCGGACGATCTGCCTAAAAGCTATGTGCTGACGGATGCGCCCGTCGAAACCGTATATTTATCCGAGCTTTCCCCTGCCGTATTGGAACGGCGCTTTGCCCGAGGCTTTTGGGAAGTGTAAGGCGCCTGTGGGGTTACCCGCTTTTTTACGGCATTGGTTTTTATTTTGTTTGAAGGATTCCCGGCAAAGTGCGGGAAAAATTTTGGGAGGCAAGTAAATGGCAGAAGAAATCATTACCAGCACCAACGCGGAAACCGCTACCGACCACGAATATAACGGCAGCGAAATCCAAGTTTTGAAAGGGCTGGAGGCCGTCCGCAAGCGCCCGGGCATGTATATCGGCTCGACTGGCCCACGCGGGCTGCATCATTTGGTGTACGAGATCGTGGACAACGCGATCGACGAGGCACTGGCAGGCTACTGCACCCACATCGAAGTTACCATCCAAAAAGGCAACATCATTCAGGTTTCGGATAACGGCCGCGGCATCCCTGTCGATACCCAGCCGGATACCGGCCTGCCCGCCGTTACCGTCGTGTACACCATCCTGCATGCAGGCGGCAAATTCGGCGGCGAAAACTCCGGCTACAAAGTGGCCGGCGGCCTGCACGGCGTCGGCGCCTCGGTAGTAAACGCCTGCTCGGAATGGCTGAGCGTCCATGTTAAGCGCGACGGCTTTGAATACGAGCAGAAGTTCCGCCGCGGCGACCCGGACGGCCCCTTGAAAAAGATCGGCCCTGTGCCGGAAGGCGTAACGGGCACGGTTGTCACCTTCCAGCCGGACCCGGAGATGTTTAAGGAAACCACCGTCTATGATTTTGAGACGCTGGAAAAGCGCCTGCGCGAAGAAAGCTTTTTGAACGCCGGCGTCAAGATCACGCTGCGCGATGAGCGCGCGCTTTGGACGCCGATCGACGACGACGGCAACGAGGGCGCCCCCTGCTATCGCGAAGAAGTGATGTGCTATGAGGGCGGCATCAAATCGTTTGTTACCTATCTGCACGAAAAGCGCGGCGTCACTGTGCTGCATCCGGGCGTGATCTACCTTAAGGGCGAAACCGAAAAGGGCATTGCCGAGATCGCCATGCAGTATAACGATAGCTATAACGAGCTGGTTTTGAGCTTTGCCAATAACGTAAACACGCCCGACGGCGGCACCCATGAGGAAGGCTTTAAGGCGGCGCTGACGCGTGTATTCAACGATTACGGCCGCAGCCACGGGCTTTTGAAGGATAAGGACGATAATCTTTCGGGCACCGATGTGCGCGAGGGCCTTACCTGCATCATCAGCGTAAAATTGCAGGAAGCCGAGTTTGAGGGCCAGACAAAAGCCAAGCTCGGCAATACCGAAATCCGCACCCTTGTCTCGAACATGGTATACGATAAGCTGACGGAATTTTTTGAAGAAAACCCGGCTGTCGCAAAATCTATTTTTGATAAGGCAACGCAGGCCGCCCGCGCGCGCGAGGCCGCCAAAAAGGCGCGTGAGCTTGTGCGCCGCAAGTCGGCGCTGGAATCGAGCCGCATGCCCGGCAAGCTGGCCGACTGCCGCGAAAAAGACCCGACGCGCACCGAAATCTTCATCGTCGAGGGCGATTCCGCCGGCGGCTCGGCCAAGATGGGCCGAGACAGCGCCATTCAGGCCATCCTGCCGCTTTGGGGCAAGATGCTGAACGTGGAAAAAGCCCGTGCCGACCGTATTTACGGCAACGATAAGCTGATGCCTGTCGTGCTGGCGCTCGGCTGCGGCATCGGAGATGAATTTGATCTGTCGAAGCTGCGCTATGACAAAGTGTTTATCATGGCGGATGCCGATGTCGACGGCAGCCATATCTGTACGCTGATGCTGACATTTTTCTTCCGCTATATGCGCCCGCTGATCGAGCAGGGGCATGTGTATGTCGCGCAGCCGCCGCTGTTTAAGCTTTCCAAAGGCAACGTCGTGAAATATGCTTACAATGACGCGGAAATGGCCACGCTTTCGGCCGAAATGCCGGGCGCAAAGGTAAACCGCTATAAGGGCCTCGGCGAAATGAACCCCGAGCAGCTTTGGGAAACGACCATGAACCCGGATAACCGCGTGATCGTGCAGATCACGATCGACGACGCCGAAAAGGCCGACGAAGCATTTACGATACTGATGGGCGATCAGGTTGAGCCGCGCCGCGATTTTATCGTGACAAACGCGCAGTTCGCCAAGCTGGATGTATAAAAACATCAGCGCAACAGAAGATTTTAGAACGAAAAGCACCCTAGAAAGAAAACAGGTGGCGTAATGGAAGAAGATTTTGTAATGGTTCCCGGCACCGGCACGAAAAAAATCGTGCGCGATGTCAAGAAAGAAATCGAAACGGCCTTTTTGGATTATTCCATGTCCGTTATCGTGGCGCGCGCGCTGCCGGATGTGCGCGACGGCTTAAAGCCGGTGCATCGCCGTATTCTGTACACGATGCATGAGCGCGGAAACGACCCTTCCCATCCCTACCGCAAATCCGCCGATACCGTCGGCGCTGTGCTGGGCAGCTATCACCCGCACGGCGACGCCTCCGTATACGACGCAATGGTTCGTTTGGCGCAGGATTTCTCGCTGCGCTATCCGCTGGTAGATGGCCAAGGTAACTTTGGTTCCGTCGATGGCGACCCTCCGGCCGCCTACCGTTACACGGAAGCCCGCATGAGCAAAATTGCCGTCGAGATGCTGACGGACATCGACAAGGATACCATCAACTGGGACCCGAACTTTGACGAGACAAAAAAGGAGCCGAACGTGCTGCCCGCACGTTTCCCGAACCTTTTGTGCAACGGCAGCCAAGGCATCGCCGTCGGCATGGCGACGAATATCCCCCCGCATAACCTGTGCGAAGTCGTCGATGGCGCGATCGCGCTGATCGACAACCCTGACATTGATCTCGCGGGCCTGATGGAGTATATCAAAGGCCCGGATTTCCCGACGGCGGGCATCATCATGGGCCGCTCGGGTATCCGCGCCGCGTATGCTACGGGCCGCGGTAAAATCACGCTGCGCGGCCGCGCCACCATCGAGGAAAAGAAAAACGGCCGCTATCAGATCATCATTACGGAAATCCCGTATATGGTGAACAAGGCGCGCCTGATCGAAAATATCGCCGACCTCGTAAAAGATAAGCGCATCGAGGGCATCAGCGATTTGAACGACGAAACCAACCGCAAGGGCATGCGCATCGTCGTCGAAATCAAAAAAGAGGCCAACCCGCAGGTTGTGCTCAACCAGCTGTATCAGTTTACGCAGTTACAGGATACCGTCGGCGTCATCATGTTGGCCATCGACCACAAGATCCCGAAGATCCTGACGCTGAAGCAAATGCTGCAGCGCTATGTTGAGTTTCAGGATGAGGTTATCCGCCGGCGCACCGAATACGACCTGAAAAAGGCCGAGGAGCGCGCCCATATCCTCGAGGGCTTGAAGCGCGCCACTGACATTGTGGACGATTTGATCGCCACAATCCGCGCCTGCAAGGGCGGCATCCCCGAAGCCAAACAGGCCATTATGGACAAGTTCGGCTTTGATGACCCGCAGGCCGATGCCATCGTCAAATTGCAGTTGGGCCGCTTGGCGGGGCTGGAAATCCTGAAGATCGAGCAGGAATTGAACGATCTTGAGGAAAAAATCAAAAACTGGAAAGAAATCCTTGCGGACGACGCCAAGGTGTTGGAAATCGTCAAAAACGAGCTGCTCGATATGAAAAAGCGCTTCGGCGACGAGCGCCGCACTGACATCGAGGCCGTTTCGGGCGAAGTGGATATTGAAGACCTCATCCCCGAGGAGCAGTGTGTCTTTACGCTGACGCATGCCGGCTATATCAAGCGCACCCCGAAGGCCACCTATCAGGTACAGCACCGCGGCGGCCGCGGCATCGCGGGCCTTTCTCATAAAGAGGAGGACGTTGTAGAGGAGCTGTTTATCGGCTCGACGCACGATTATGTGCTGTTTGTAACGAACCTTGGGCGCATTTTCCGCTTAAAGGGTTATCAGATTGCGGAAGGCAGCCGCACCTCGAAGGGCACGAATATCATCAACCTTTTGCAGCTGCAGGACGGCGAAAAGGTAACGACGATGCTATGCCAGCAGGGCAAGGCCGGCGACGATGCGGGCTTTGTGACAATGGTGACAAAGCACGGCCTGATTAAGCGTACTCCGCTTGCGCAGTATGCGAACATCCGCAAATCGGGCCTGAACGCGATCGCCCTGAACGAAGGCGACCAGCTGGCTTGGACGCGCCTGACCACCGGCAGCGATATGCTGATCGTGGCGACGAAGTTCGGGCAGGCCATCCGCTTTAACGAGGCCAATGCCCGCCCGATGGGCCGTATGGGCCACGGCGTCCGCGCCATCCGCCTCGCCGAGGGCGACGAAGTGATCGGCGTATGTATCTGCCGCGATAACGCAACGCTGTTTACCGTGACGGAAGGCGGCAAGGGCCGCCGCAGCCAAGTCGACGATTACCGCATTACCGCGCGCGGCGGCAAGGGCATCCGCAACTACGATAAATCGAAGGATTATGTGGCCGGCGTTAAGATTTTGGACGATGCCGATGACATCATCCTGATTTCGCAGGAAGGCATCCTGATCCGCATGCATGCCGAAGACATCAATATCCAAAGCCGTTACGGCAGCGGTGTGCGCGTGATGCGGCTGGGCGAGGGCGACAAGGTTGCCGTGCTGGCCCGAACCGACCACGACGACGAGGCCGAGACGGAAAAACCCGAGGAAAATGCCGAGGGCGAAGAACTGACGCCCGAAGAACTGGCCGAGATCGCGGCCGAGGAAAAGGCACAGGAAGCCGAGGAAGAGGCAAAAGCCGACGCCCCGGAAGACGAAGAATAAGCGCCAAGAAAAAGGCATGAAAAAGGCTCTCTGCGGAGTTTGACCGCAGAGAGCCTTTTCTGTGCGCCTAGGGGAAAAAGACATAACAGCCTGCGGCCAAAGGGATCAGCAATGGCCGCCGCATCGGGAAAGTTAGCCTTTCCGGAAAGAGGTATAATAGGCCGCCAAAAAATCAGATACTTCACGCAATACGTTCTTCATACCCTGCCTGCCTCCTTTGCGGTTTTGAAAATTTCTTCTGTGCACAGAATACCATATTGCCAACACAAAATAAAATACATATACTATATCGTGTACGATACCCAAAAAGTATGATGAGGCGGAAAAATGGAACTGCGCACGTTGGAATACTTTCTCGCCGTGGCCGAAGAAGAAAACATCACCCGCGCAGCCGAGCGCCTGCATCTTTCTCAGCCACCCCTTACGCGGCAGATGCATCAGCTGGAGCAGGAGCTTGGCGTGGCCCTGTTTGTGCGCGGCAAGCGCCGTACAACGCTGACGCGCGAGGGCGTTTTCTTAAAGCGGCAGGCAGAGCAGATGCTTTCGCTGGCCGAAAAAACGCGCCGCCAAATGGGCCAGTTGCAGGGCGAGCTTTCGGGCCGGCTGTATGTGGGCGGCATCGAGACGGCGGCTCAGGCCATTTTGGGGCCGTGTATCGCGGCTTTTCAAAAAGAACATCCGAAGGTGAGCTTTTCGTGGTCAAGCGCGAACTCGGATGAGATCGCCGAGCGGCTGGATAAGGGCCTTGTGGATGTGGCAGTTTTGCGCAGCCCTATCGACGAGGCGCGCTTTTGCGGCATCCCGCTTTTTACCGAGGGCTGGGCGGCTTTTATGCCGCAAGGCGGCGCACTGGATCAGGCCACGGGCAAAAATGTTACGGTGGCGCAGCTTTCGGGCTTTCCGCTGATTATCCCCGGCCGGCGCGGCCGCGGCCGCGAGATCGAGGGTTGGTTTGCAGCCGAAGGCTGGACGCCGGAAATCTGCTGTGATGTAAACCCGCAGTTCAATGCGCTGGTTTTGGTAGAACACGGCATGGGCATCGCTATCCTGCCTGCGTCGTCACAAGCATCGCTTTACGGCCGCCGTATCGTGGCAAAGCCGATCTTGCAGCCGGGCGCCGAAACAAGCGTGTTGATCGCGCTGCCGCGGCGCGGGCCGCTTTCGCCTTTGGTAGAAGCGTTTGTAGAATACGTAAAAAATTTCGTTGCTGCGACAAAAGAAAAGTAGAGAAAATATAACATATTTTTCATATTTTAGGAAGAATTCTAAATAAGATATTACAAATAAGTGATTTCTCTTGACGCACACAAAAGCCTATGATACACTACGAAAGCTTTCATCCAAACGGCCCGCTCGGGGCCGCAGAAGGCAAAGAGAGAAATTCTGAAAGGAACATAAAAACGATGAAACTGAACAAAATTGTTACTGCCGGCGTTTGCGCGGCACTGGCCATGAGCCTGGTTGCCTGTGGCGCTTCTTCTACGGCTGCTTCTTCTGCTGCCGCATCCTCCGAGGCTGCCTCTTCTGTGGCTGCTTCCAGCGAGGCTGCTTCTTCCGAGAAGCTGACCGGCGTACAGAACGCAGCTTACACGCTGCGCAATGATACCGGCGCGAAGATCAGCGAAGTGTACTTCTACGTTAACGGCAGCGAAGACAAGGGCGAGAACCTGGCAGCCGACGGCCTCGAAGCCGACGGCACCGTGGATGTTGCCCAGAGCTACAACGCCGATACCGAAGAAGCCCCGACCTACACGGTTGAGTATGTTGCCGAGGATGGCACCACCTATGTTTTCGACACGCTGCACTTTGAGAACGCGATTGTCGGCATGGTCGGCGCCAACGGCACCGAGGCTGATGCAGCTGCCACTGCCACTGTGCAGGGCAACTTCTAATTTTGCGTAAGCAAAAAAAGCAATAGCATAAAAATGGCGAAGCCTCTTTCTGGGGCTTCGCCATTTTTTATGGATTTTCAGGAAAGAAGAAAAGGCCCAAACAGCCGCCACGGCGCGGCATCCGGCGGCGGCGCGGTAAAGGTGCGCGGCGCCGTTTCGCCCGGCAGCGTAAGCGTAAGGCTTTCGCACCAAAGGCCCAGCGGGCCTTTTTGGCGGCTGCCGTATTTGCCGTCGCCGAAAAGCGGATGTTTCCGGCTGGAAAACTGCACCCGAATTTGGTGGGTGCGGCCGGTATGCAGCAAAACGCGGCACAGCGCGGCGGCTTGTGCCGGCGCGCCGGGCTGTGGGCGGGCACCCTGCGCCGAAAAAGCAGAAAGCTGCGCGGCGGCCGTGCCCGGATAAACCGGCAGAGGGCGGGTTTCCAGCACTTCGTATTCCAACCGTGCTTCCTTGGCGCCCTTGCGCGCGGTTTTTACGGGAAAAACCTTGTTTTTGCGGCTGTCCTTAAAAAGAAAATCGTGCATTTCCCCTGCCGCAGGTTCCGGCGCCCCGGCACAGACGCAAAGGTAGCGCTTTTGCAGCAAGCCTTGCGCAATCTGGCACGAAAGCGCGGCGGCGGCGGCTTTTGTTTTGGCGTATATCATCACGCCGCCCGTGGCAGTATCGAGCCGATGCACACAAAAAACGGGTGCATCCGCCCGGCCCCAAGCCTGCCGCAAAAGGGCTGGCATCGTGCCGGGGCGGGCGCGCACGGCGGCCGACGGGGCCTTTGCCTGCGGGCAAGTGGCCGAGACGGCCGGCGCTTCTTCGCTTTCAACGCCCGCGGGCTTTACACACACGACACAGGCGCGGTTCTCAAATAAAATTTGCATGGGCTTCCCTTTTGCTTTCCGCGCCCACGCAGGGCGCCGCGGTTACAGTGTGATCTTCCCTTCGGCCAAAAGAGCCTTCAGCTTCAAAATGCCCGCAATCGTTTTGCCGTCCGCAATTTCGTTTTCCAGCACCATACGATACGCCGTTTCGAGCGGGATGCGCGCCGGCGTCAAAAACTCGTCGTCGTCCAGATGCATCGGCGTTTCGTGCAGGCCCGCGGCGGCCCACATATAAATAACTTCTGTGCAGTAGCCGACGGTAGGGTAAAATTCGCCGAGCGAAACATAGTGGTCGGCTTTTACGCCGCACTCCTCGCCAAGCTCGCGCTGCGCGGCCAAAAATGGGTCTTCCCCTGCTTCGAGCTTGCCGGCGGGCAGCTCCCAAAGCTCCTTTTGCATCGCATAGCGAAACTGGCGCACCATGCTGATGGTGCCATCGGGCCAAAGCGGCAGCACACAGGCGCCGCCGTGGTGATGCACTACTTCGCGCTGGGCCGTTTCGCCGTTTTCCAGGCGCGCCTCGTCCAGCGTCAGGGAGATTACCCGCCCCTGATACAGCGGTTTCGAGCAAAGCGTGGTTTCGAGATGGGGCATAAAGCAGCCTTCTTTCCGCCGCGACCTGGTTTTCGGCGCGAAGCGCCCCGAAAAATGGGCACACCGCCAAAGCCGCAGCAGCAATTTTGAGGATTTTTCTTTATTGTACCCGTGCCCCCGCAAAGCGTCAAGATTTTTCCACCTTTGGGACAAGATGCCGTAAAATTTTTCCGCAATATGGATTTTATGTGAAAACATACAATTCTTTTTTTCTATGATTGTGCAAAGTAACAAAAATGTAACGCAAATCTTGTCATGTTTTTCTCTCCCCTTTGTGTTTACTTTAACAATGTGTTTTGTTAGAATAGAAAGAGCAATAGTGCCTTTTCATGTCCTAACGCAGGGATACGCCCCGCGGCGGGGCGCGGAGGAGAGCGTTCTCCGGGGGCAATGTTGCCTCGTGCCCCTGAAAAGGTGCCAAATACACTATAATGGAGGAAGAAAAATGCCAAGAGCAAAGCAAACTATGGATGGCAACACCGCTGCTGCTCATGTAGCATACGCCTTTACGGACGTAGCTGCCATCTACCCCATTACCCCGTCTTCTCCCATGGCAGACACTGTTGACCAGTGGTCTGCTGCCGGCCAGAAGAACATCTTCGGCAACCAAGTGAAGGTCGTTGAGATGGAATCTGAGGCGGGCGCTGCGGGTGCCGTTCACGGCTCCTTGGGCGCTGGCGCTATCACTACCACCTTTACGGCTTCTCAGGGCCTGTTGCTGATGATCCCGAACATGTACAAGATCGCAGCCGAGCAGCTGCCCTGCGTGTTCGATGTCTCTGCCCGTACTGTCGCAACCCAGTCTCTGAACATCTTCGGCGATCACAGCGATGTGATGGCCGTCCGTCAGACGGGTTTCGCCATGCTGGCTGAGAGCAGCGTACAGGAAGTTATGGACCTGTCCCCTGTCGCGCATTTGTCCGCGATCGAGGGCCGTGTGCCGTTCGTCAACTTCTTCGATGGCTTCCGTACTTCTCATGAGTACCAGAAGATCGAGAAGTGGGATTACGCCGATTTGAAGGATATGTGCGACATGAAGGCCGTTGACGCGTTCCGCGCAGCTGCGCTGAACCCGGAAACCCCGAAGATGCGCGGCAGCCACGAGAACGGCGACGTCTTCTTCCAGCATCGTGAGGCTTGCAACCCGAAGTACGAAGCTCTGCCCGCTGTGGTTGAGAAGTACATGAAGAAGATCAACGAGAAGCTGGGCACCGATTACGATCTGTTCAACTACTACGGCGCAAAGGATGCCGACCGCGTGATTATCGCGATGGGCTCCATCTGCGACGTGGCCGATGAAGTTATCGACTACCTGACCGCGAAGGGCGAAAAAGTCGGTATCATCAAGGTTCGCCTGTATCGTCCTTGGGTTTCCTCCGCTCTGCTGAAGGTTCTGCCGAAGACCGCGAAAAAGGTCGCCGTGCTGGACCGCACGAAGGAGCCGGGCAGCCTGGGCGAGCCGCTGTATCTGGATGTCGCCACCACCCTGCGTGAAGCGGGCCTGAACGATGTTGTGCTGACGGGCGGCCGTTACGGCCTCGGCAGCAAGGATACGCCGCCGTCCTCTGTGTTTGCGCTTTACACCGAGCTGGCAAAGGCTTCCCCGAAGCCGCGCTTCACGCTTGGCATCACCGACGACGTCACGAACCTGTCTCTGCCGGAAGTCAAGCCCGCCCCGATCACCGCGGCGGCTGGCACCAAAGAGTGCAAGTTCTGGGGCCTTGGCGGCGACGGCACCGTCGGCGCCAACAAGAACTCCGTCAAGATCATCGGCGACCATACCGACAAGTACGTTCAGGCGTATTTCCAGTATGACTCGAAGAAGACCGGCGGCGTTACGATCAGCCACCTGCGTTTTGGTGATAAAGCCATCCGCAGCCCGTACTACATCAACCAGGCCGACTTCGTCGCCTGCCACAACCCGTCTTATGTCAATCAGGGCATGAAGATGGTGCAGGATGTCAAGCCGGGCGGCATCTTTATGATTAACTGCCAGTGGGATGACGCAGAGCTGGCCGAGCACTTGAACGCCGAGGCGAAGAAGTATATCGCTGACAACAACATTCAGCTGTATACCATCAACGCCATCGACAAGGCGATCGAGATCGGCATGGGCAAGCGCACCAACACGATTTTGCAGTCTGCTTTCTTCAAGCTCGCAAACGTCATGCCTATCGAGGACGCTGTGGACTTCATGAAGAAGGCCGCGCAGAAATCCTACGGCAAAAAGGGCCAGAACGTCGTTGAGATGAACTGGAAGGCCATTGACGCAGGCGTTGACGCGCTGCATAAGGTCGATGTGCCGGCAAGCTGGAAGAACCCGGATGCTGATCCGGCCCCGAAGGCTCTTGTGGGCCGCCCGGCGCTGGTCAAGCAGGTTCGCGAGATCATGGAGCCGATCGCCCGTATGGACGGCGACTCTCTGCCGGTTTCCGCCTTCGTTAAGAATGCGAACGGCGAGTGGGAACAGGGCGCTTCCGCTTACGAAAAGCGCGGCACTGCTGTTACCGTTCCGTGCTGGAGCGCCGAAAAGTGCATCCAGTGCAACCAGTGCGCATTTGTCTGCTCTCACGCAACCATCCGCCCGTTCGAGCTTTCTGCGGACGAGCTGAAGAAAGCCCCGAAGCAGATCAAGACTGCGGACAACAAGCCGAAGGCTACCGAGTACAAGTTCACGATGTCTGTCAGCCCGCTGGACTGCATGGGCTGCGGCGAATGTGTTACTGTCTGCCCGACCGGCGCTATCGAAATGAAGCCGCAGGATTCTCAGGCTGCCGAGCAGGAAGTCTTCGATTACTGTGTGGCTAACATCTCCAAGAAGCCGGGCATGATGGCCGACAATACCGTCAAGGGCTCTCAGTTCAATCAGCCGCTGCTGGAATTCTCTGGCTCCTGCGCTGGCTGCGCCGAGACTTCTTACGCGCGCCTCATCACCCAGCTGTTCGGCGAGAAGATGTATATCTCCAACGCCACCGGCTGCTCCTCTATCTGGGGCGGCACCGCTTCCATCGCACCGTATACGGTGAACAAGGACAGCGGCCACGGCCCGGCATGGATCAACTCTCTGTTTGAGGATAACGCCGAGCATGGCCTCGGCCTCGAAGTCGGCCAGAAGGTCGTCCGCGAGAACCTCATCAACAAGACGGCTGCCTATGTTGAGGCTGCCGGCAAGGCTGATCTGAAGGCCGCATTTGACAAGTTCGTTGAGACGAAGGCCGACACGAAGGCCAACGACCAGCCCGCAAAGGATCTGATCGCTGCCCTCGAAAAGGATGGCTCCGCCGAGGCGAAGGAGATCCTGAAGGATAAGCAGTACTTCGCGAAGAAGTCCGTATGGATCTTCGGCGGCGACGGCTGGGCATACGACATCGGCTTCGGTGGCCTCGATCACGTCTTGGCCTCCGGCGAGGATGTCAACGTTATGGTCTTTGATACCGAGATGTACTCGAACACCGGCGGACAGGCTTCCAAGGCTTCCAACATCGGCGAAGTTTGCCAGTTCGCTGCTGCCGGCAAGGAAATGAGCAAGAAGAGCCTTTCTGAGATCGCGATGAGCTACGGCTACATCTACGTCGCTCAGATCGCTCTGGGCGCAAACATGAACCAGGCTGTCAAGGCGATCGCCGAGGCAGAAGCGTATCATGGCCCGTCCCTCATCATCGGCTATGCGCCGTGCGAGCTGCACGGCGTTAAGGGCGGCATGACCAACTGCCAGAACGAGATGAAGAAGGCTGTTGAGGCCGGCTACTGGAACCTGTTCACCTTCAACCCGGAGCTGAAGGCCGAGGGCAAGAATCCGTTCACCCTCACCTCTAAGGCTGGCGATGGCGAAAAGTATCAGGCCTTCCTCGCAAACGAGACCCGTTACAGCCGCCTGACCCGTGCTTTCCCGGATCGTGCGACGGAGCTGTTCAACCGCAACCAGAAGGCTGCCGAGGACCGCTATAATCACCTGCAGAAGCTGGTTGAGCTGTACAAGTAACTTTTAAGCTTTCGGGCGATGGAAAACATGTGCTTCCCATCCGCCTGCGAAAAATTGTCGGGGCGCTCTCTTTCGGAGCCGCCGCTTCGCGGCGCAAGGCTTCCCGCCGATTTTTCTCCGGCTTTTGAACGGCTATTTCTCTAAGCGCGCCGTTCGCGCAAGCGCTCCGGCTTGCTAAGAGAAATATGCCTCCAGAAGCTGGTTGAGCTGTACAAGTAATCGTATCGCTTGCCGCTAAGGTAAAAAAATCCCCCTGCACCGAAAGGTGCAGGGGGATTTTTGCTGTCCGTTTTTATGTGGTGGCTTCGCTGTCCGGCACTGGAAAAACGCTGACCGAATGCGTTTTGCTCATGCGCTCATACCAAAACGGGCGGCCGCTTTCTTTGCTGAAAAATTTTCGTACCATCTCGAAAAAGAAACTAAACCAGAATACCTCGGCGGCAAGCACGGCGAAAAACAGCACAAACTTCGTGCCGCCCATAAAATAATCATTCAGCGCGCCGCTGTTTATCGCAAAAATCTGTGTGCCGCAAAGCTGGCACCAAATCAAAACATAGCGCAGCGTCAGGCGGCGGAACGTGGGCGGCTGGCCGTTTTCGTCCGCAATGCGCAGATGGCACAGCCGCTTGCCCGGCGTATAGCCGTGGCTGATGACGGCACACGCCCACTGGAACACAAAGAAGATCGACGGCAGATGCAGCAGGAAAAACGAAACAAACGGCGTATCGTGGGGAGACAAAAGCATCGCGACCACTTCGATCGCGGCGGCTGCCATCCCAACCAGAAAGGCGTCGACGATCGTGCCGCACATGCGCCGCACCAGCGTAACGCGCCGGCTGCCGCGCACGGCGCTTTCGTCGATGGCCTCGCGCCGCGGCAAAAAGAACAACAGGCCCGGCGCCACAAGAAAGCCGATCACGCCGCCCAGCGTGTTGCAGATCAAATCATCGGCATCAAAGGTGCGGTACGGCGCAGGATAGATGCCGTAAAGGGCCGTGATTTGTGTCAGCTCGTAGAAAAGGCTTAGCCCAAAGCTTAAAAGCAGCGTTTGTAAAAAGCTGCGCTTAAAATAGTAGCGCAGATATACCCCGAAAGGCACGGTCATCAGCACATTGAACGCCAACTGTAAAAAGGTGGGGCTTTTGAAAAAGGCGAACACAGCAGATGCGCTTGCGGGCATGCCGGATTTTTCCACATATTCTGCCAGATTGTTGAAAGGAATCGGCTCAAAATGCCGCGCAAAGCTAAACAGCGTTGGGTCGCTGCCGTCCGGCAAAGGCAGGATAATCAAAAAATAGGCGGCCAGCATGTAAAAGATAAAGGTATACACCACTAAGGTGCGCAGCCACGGCAGCGAGCCGTATTTGTGATATTCGTACAGCGCAAACGGCAGCGTGATAACCGCCGCCAGCACGGGAAACCACAGCAGCGCCGCCGAGATCGGAATCAAATATACTTCCATGAAAACGTACAACTCCTTTTTTTTACGCGGGGCAAAGCGGCGCGGCGGCAAAAGCCGTGCGGGCCGCCCTCAAAAACTCTCTCTATCATAACACGACAAAAGCCGCCAAAAACTGCAAAAAAGAGAAAATTTTGCCGAAATGCCAAATTCCGAGAAAAACTTGCAAAACTTTTACACGACGCAGGGGTTGACCGGGAAAAACCACGGTGTTAAAATCTATGAGGAATGGGCCGTATGGCGGCCTAATCAGAATTTGAATTTGTCGGAGGTGAACACATCTACATGGACCCGGATCATAGTCGACGAACCGGCGTGTCAGGCCGGAAAAACAAATATGATGTGCTCGCCTCTGCAGGCCGGAAGATCGCAGCATAACTGCGATTTTGCGGCGTGGGGAAAAGCGCGGCGCGCAAGGGGGCTTTCGGCCTTTGCGGCGGCTTTTCTCGGAGGCGTAGCTTTGGTACGGGCATATTTTGCCCTGTGGCGGGCTGCGCATTTTTGTTTTTTCGGTTCCGGGCGTGCCTACTCTAACGAAAGAGAGGAAAACGCAATGGCAAACGAAAATAACAAGAACAAAGACCTCAAAAAAGAAATGGAGACGGGCATGGCGCCCGCGATGGAGAAGATCACACCGCAGACGGCCCCGGCCCCCGCTACCCTGCCCGAGCTGCCGCCGCAGGAGCTTCCGGCCGACATCCCGAGCGAAGTAAAGCAGAAGCTTCAGGCTGACCTTGCACAGGGAAAAGAGGATGAGATCCGCGAGGACCTCATTGATGCCGACCGCGACGAGCTTGCCGAGCCTGATGGCGAACGAGATCGTCTTTCGCGCGCGCGGCTGTTGAAGCTGCTGATGAAAAAGCAGTACCGTGAGCTGCGCGAAGTGACGGAGGATGAGCAGCCCGCCGATTTGGCGGAGCTGCTGGAGGAGCTGGACGAGAACAATCGTCTTGTGGTGTTCCGCCTTTTGAAAAAGGATGTGGCCACCGATGCGTTCACCTATATGTCTGATGAGGCGCGCAGCGATTTGGTTGATGCCTTTTCGGACGGCGAGCTGGTAAACGCCCTTGAGGCGATGAGCTTGGATGACGCGGCGGATCTGCTGGAGGATATGCCGGCGTCCGTGGTAAAGCGCGTACTGGAAAAAAGCTCGAAGGAAACGCGCGAGAGCCTGAACCGCCTGCTGCACTACCCCGAAAATTCGGCCGGCAGCATGATGACGCCCGAATATGTGCGCCTGCGGCTGGATATGACGGTTGGGCAGGCCTTTCAGGCCATCCGCGAGCAGGGCGAAAACGCCGAGACCGTGTATACGGGCTATGTTGTCGAGAAAAACCGCCTGATGGGCGTCGTTTCTGCGAAGGATCTGCTGCTTTCCGATTTTGACAAGCCCATCCGCGAGCTGATGGACGATAACGTCGTGACCGTAGATGTGACGGACGATCAGGAAGATGTCGCCCGCGAAATGCAGAAATACGATTTCAACGCGATGCCCGTCGTCGATAACGAGGGCATGCTTGTCGGCATCGTCACGATCGATGACGCCGTCGATGTCCTGACGCAGGAATCCACCGAAGATATGCAGAAGATGGCCGCCATTTTACCCGAGGATGTGACGGCGACCTATTTCGGCACTTCTGTGTGGAAGCATGCCAAGCAGCGCATCCCCTGGCTGTTGATTTTGATGCTGTCCGCCACTTTTACCGGCATGGTGACGACGCACTATGAGGCGGCGTTCGTCAGCCTGCCGCTGCTGGTTTCCTTTATGCCGATGCTGATGGATACGGCCGGCAACTGCGGCAACCAAACCAGTACGCTGATGGTGCGCGGGTTGGCGCTGGGCGAAGTGAGCACAGGCGATTTTCTACGCGTGATCGGCAAGGAAGTACGAATTGCCATGATCGTGGGCGCTGTGCTTGGTATTGTCAACGGCCTGCGCATTTATCTCACCTACGGTGTGATTTATCCCGCAATGGGGAACGATATGTATGTTTCCAGCGTGTTCGGCTACACGATTGTGGTCAGCCTTTCGCTGTTCTTTGCGGTTGTGCTGGCAAAGCTGGTTGGCGGCATTCTGCCGCTGGCGGCCGAAAAGCTGGGCGCCGATCCGGCCATCATGGCGACACCGTTTATCACAACGATTGTTGATGCATGCAGCTTGATTATCTACTTCCGCATTGCGATGTTCGTTTTTGCCGCGACGATGAAGCTATAAAAGTGGGCGCTTATCCCCCGCCGCCGCGGAAAATAAAGTTTGGTTTCTGCGCCTTGCGCAGAACGCCGCTTTGCGGCACAAGCCTCGCTTTCTTTTCCGCATCGCCTGCATAACGGCGCCCGCCTAAGCCGCGCGCCGTTCGCGCACAGCGCTTCGGCTTGCGGAGGCGGGCAGCCTATTTCCGCATTGCGATGTTCGTTTTTGCCGCGACGATGAAGCTATAAAAAGCGGGCGCTTATCCCCCGCCGCCGCGGAAAATAAAGTTTGGTTTCTGCGCCTTGCGCAGAACGCCGCTTTGCGGCACAAAATATCGTTTCAGCGCGGCAGAACCTGAGCCATGCCGCACAACAGCAAAAGCTTTGGCGGCGGGTATTGCAGGATACCCGCCGCTTTTTTGCCCAAAGGAGGAGAAAATGGAAAACATGTTGCCGGCCCGCTTTTCCGTGAAAGAGCTGGCCAAGGATATTTTGTTTGACTGCGCAGGCAGTATTCTGTTTGCGTTGGGCTACTACACGTTTGCCGATAAGGGCGGCTTCGCGCCGGGCGGCGTGACGGGTATCGCCATGCTCATCCGGCACTATTCTGCCGTGGTTCCGCTTGGCACCCTGACGCTGCTTTTGAATGTGCCGATCCTGATTTTCTGCCTGCCCGTTTTGGGGCGAAAATATCTGTTCAAAAGCCTGCGCACGATGCTTATTTCTACCTTTTTTATGGATGTCGTGTTTGTGCGCCTGCCCGTCTATGACGGCAGCCCACTGCTGGCGGCCGTGTTTACCGGCATCTGCGCGGGGGCCGGGCTGGCGATCATCTATATGCGCGGCTCGACGACGGGCGGCAGCGATTTTATCATCGCGGCCGTAAAAAAGAAGTATCCGCACCTTTCCTTCGGGCAGATCACGCTGGTACTTGACGGATGCGTGATTTTGGCCGGCTGGGCGGTGTTCGGCAGCATCGACGCAGTGCTGTACGGGCTGATCGCCGTGTTCGCCTCGACGATCGTGATGGATAAGATCATCTACGGCGCGGGCGCAGGTAAACTTGTAATCGTGGTAACAGATCACGGCCGCGCCGCGGCGCAGGCGATTTCGGATGTTGTCGACCGCGGCGCCACGCTGGCGCCGGCCATCGGCAGCTATACAGGCCAGCAAAAGCAGATGTTATACTGCGCCTGCTCCAATAACGAGGTGTTCCGAGTGCGCCGCGCTGTGTATGAAGCCGACCCAGGCGCGATCATCATGATTTGCGAGGCCAACGAGGTTTTCGGCGAAGGCTTCAAAAAAGCCGCGGAGAACTGACAGCGCAAAATTGCGCGCAGCAAAGCTGAACAATCGACACGTTATCGTAAAAAAGTGCCCGCGAGAGACGCACAGCAGCGCTTCTTGCGGGCATTTTTTAGAATGGTTTTTGTGAAAAAAGCCTAAAATGAAAAAATAGGCCGCAAACGAAAAAAATGGGTCAATAATCTATGGATTTTTGCAAAAACCGTGCTTTTGCCCCTTGCCTTAAAAGGGCTGCCATTACAAAAGGTATAAGATTCTACAGAGCAGGATTGTGGAAAACTCTGTTGAAAAAGTGGAAAAGCGCCGAACTTTCGGTTTCGATTTCCACTTTCGCGGTGGAAAAGGCTGTGGAAAAGGTGAACAATTTATCCGCTGCGTTGAATCGGCCGCCAAAGCATGTTACAATCTTTTTAGAACGCCGCGCCGGCCACGCGCCGCCGAGCGGACAACAAAAACACATTTACCCGGAGGAACTGTTTATGAAATGGCTCGATAAGCTCGAACGACGGTTTGGCCGCCGCTACATCCCCAACCTGATGATGGTGCTGCTTTGCTGCCAAGCGGCGGTATGGATTGTGATGATGCTGCTGAACGGCGGCATCGGCGCCGCCCTGACGCTTACCCGCGCCGGCCTTGCGCACGGGCAGATTTGGCGTGTGGTGACATTTTTGTTTGTGCCGCCGGATTCCTCAATCCTCGGCTTTTTGCTGGGCACGTATCTTTTGTATTTTATCGGCACGGCGCTGGAGCATGAATGGGGCGAGTTTCGCTTTAATCTGTATATCCTTGCCAGTGTGCTCGGCTGTCTTGCGGCGGCCCTTGTAACGGGCAGCTGCTCAAACTACTGGCTGTATGTCTCGCTGTTTTTGGCGTTTGCCATGCTGTACCCGGATATGCAGCTTCTGCTGTTTTTTATCATTCCGATCAAGGTGAAATGGCTTGGCTGGATGGCGGGCGTGATTTGGCTGCTGGCGTTTTTGGCGGGCAGCTGGGCCGGCAAAGCGCAGCTGGTGCTGAGCATGCTGGGCTTTTTCGTGTTTTTCGGGCCGTCGGCCGTCGCCGACATCAAGGCGTGGATTCGGCGCGAACAGTGGAAGCGCAATAACCGCAATAACTGGGGCCGGTAAAGCCAAAATGCGCCCGGCGCTTATGCCAAAAGGCCTGCCGCAGCCTGCTTTGCGCGCAAAACCGGCGCATCATTGCAAAAGCCCGGGTTTTTATGCTACAATGACAATATCCCGAAACGGCCGCCGCACGGGTTTTTGCGCGCGGGCCAGACATATTTGGAGGCGTCAGCCATGAAAATGATTACGGCGATCATCAATAAGGAAGATACGCGCAGCGTTTGCTCGGCGTTGGTAAAGGGCAGCTTTTCCGTTACGCGCCTATCGACGACGGGCGGCTTTCTCATGGCCGGCAATACCACGCTGCTGATCGGCGTAGAGGACGAAAAAGTGGAGGCCTGTATCGAGGTTATCCGCAAGTGCTGCCATCAGCGCACCGAAGTTGTGCCGAGCGTGGCGGGCTATAATGAATATGGGCCGGATGTCGAGCCGGTGGAGATCACCGTCGGCGGGGCAACTGTGTTTGTGACAAACGTAGAGCGGTTTGAAAAGCTGTGAGCACACCGATGCTGGCCGGCTTGGCAGGTAATGCGCCGCTGAAAGATTCGATCGCGCGCATGCAGGCCGCGGGCCGTATGAGCCACAGCCTTTTGCTTGTGGGCGAGGCGGGGCTTGGCGCGGGCTTTGCGGCGCGCAGCTTGGCGGCGGATCTTTTGTATCCGCAGGGCGGCGCGGCGGCGAGCGCGCTTTTGCGCGGCGAATGCTGCCGTGCGCTGCCCGATCCGCTGCCGGATGGCAGCGTGGAAACGGGCGTGGTGCGCGAGGCGATCGAAGTGCGCCCATGCGGCGCGGCAAACCAGATTAAGGTTAGCCAGATCCGCGCGATGCGAAGTGAAATTTTCAATTCCAGCCTTTCGGCGGCGGGGCGCGCCGTGTTGCTTTATCACGCCGAAACGATGAACGAAAGCGCCGCCAACGCCCTTTTGAAAGTGCTGGAGGAGCCGCCCGAGGATGTGACGTTCCTTTTAACGGCGTCTTCGCTGGCGGCGCTGCTGCCCACGATCCGAAGCCGCTGCATCAGCTTTGCGCTGGCGCCGGTATCGCCGGAGGAATGTGCGGCATACTGTAAAAAGCACGGCGCAAAAGAGGAAGCCATCCCCCGCTGGAGCCGCATCTTTGATGGCCGCATCGGCACAGTGCTTGCGCTGGCGAGCGATAAACGCCGCCGCCAAAGGCTGGAAACGGCCGAGGCTTTGATGGCTGCGGCGGCGAAAAAAGACGCTTATGCGGCGGATATGCTGCTGGCGCCGTTTGCGAACAATAAAGACAAAGCCGGCGCCTTTGAGGTGCTGGATGACATATGCGCGCTATGCGCGGCTTCGCTGCGGGAAGCATCGCTTTGCCCGCTGGCGCCGGCCGCGGCCGTGCGCGCGGTAAAGGCCGCCGATGCCGCCCGGGATGAACTTCAGGCAAACGTTTCGCTCAAGCTGGCGCTGACGGTGCTGGCGATGCGGCTGGCGAAAGCCTGAGCTTGTTCCGCGCAAGCGGAAAGTGAGGCCGGCGCCCCGTTGGCCGGGCGGGCGCAGAGCAAATTTCCGGCCGCTACTCTCATTTTGGCCTCACCCTGATTTTTGCCGCGGGGCATTTTTGTCTTGGCGAGGCGCAGCCGAGCCTAGAGAAAAAGCTCCTATGTAGGCCAAAGGCGCGCTGTGCCGAGGCTTGTGCCGCGCAGCGGCGTTCCGCGCAAGCGGAAAGTGAGGCCGGCGCCCCGTTGGCCGGGCGGGTGCAGAGCAAATTTCCGGCCGCTACTCTCATTTTGGCCTCACCCTGATTTTTGCCGCGGGGTGAGATGTGAAACAAGACCGCCCGCGGCAGCGGCAAAACAGGTTACCATGAAAAAAATTATTTCTGTTCGATTCAAAAAAGACGGAAAAAGCTACTCGTTTGATCCGGCTGGGCAAACCGTGCAAACCGGCGATCGTGTCGTTGTGACGACGGCCCGCGGCACAGAATGCGGCGAGGTGACGGCCGGTGTGCATGATGTGCCGGATTCGGCCTGCCCGCATGAGCTGAAGCCGATTTTGCGCATGGCGGATGGCGTGGACATCCGCAAGATGGAGCAAAACCGCGCCGACGAGGCAAAGGCTTTTGAAATTTGCCAGGAGCGCATCGCAAAGCATGGGCTTGAAATGAAGCTTGTCGAGGCCGAGTATACGCTGGACCGCACGAAAATTTTGTTCTATTTCACGGCCGACGGCCGCGTGGATTTCCGCGAGCTTGTAAAAGATCTCGCCAGCGTTTTCCATATGCGCATCGAGCTGCGCCAGATCGGCGTCCGCGACGAAAGCAAGATGCTGGGCGGCCTTGGTATTTGCGGGCAGCCCTTTTGCTGCAGCCGCTTTTTGAAGGATTTCCAGCCGGTTTCCATCAAGATGGCCAAGGAACAGAACCTTTCGCTGAACCCGGCCAAGATCAGCGGCTGCTGCGGGCGGCTGATGTGCTGCCTTTCCTATGAACAAAAGGCCTATGAATATCTTAACGGTATCCTGCCGAGCGTGGGCAGCACCGTGCGCACCCCCGATGGCGTGGGCACTGTGCTGGAAGTAAGCCCTGTCACCTGCACCCTGAAAGTGCGCACGGGCACCGACAGCCTTGCCCCGCACTATTATAAAGCCGGCGAATGCGAATATCTTTCGGGCGGAAAGCGCGCCCCGCGCGCGCCGGATCCGTATGATGATTTCAGCGGGCTGAATAAACAGCCCCTGCCCCGCCCCGGCGCAGCGGCCGCAGACGAGCAAGCTTCAGAAGATCACACGGAAATGTAACACTTTCCTGAAAAGACGGAGAAATGTTACCGCGCGTCTTGCTATTTGCGGGTGGTTTATGCTAAAATCACGCTAAGGAAGTTTTTCCGGGGCCGCCGATGCCGCCGTGCCGCGCTGCTGGCCCTTACATAACCCGCACGGAGATAAGGAGTACGATTATGGCACATAAAGTTACCGATGCATGCGTCGGCTGCGGCGCTTGCGAAGGCGCTTGCCCGGTTGGCGCTGTTAAGGTCGGCGATGCCGGCGTTGCTGTTGTGGATGCAGGCACCTGCATTGATTGCGGCGCTTGCGAAGGCGTCTGCCCGACGGGCGCGATTCAGCCGGAATAATCTGGCGGAGCTGCGCTTCCATTATGGAAAAGACAGGGCGTGCCGTTTTGGCTCGCCCTGTTTTTATGAGAAAATGCCCCGCCGCTTTCGGCGCGCGGGTAAACATAAAAAATGTGCGTGAAACCGGCACTTCGCACGGAGAACCCCGGCTTTGGCGCACAGCAAAAAGAAAAGGGGGCGGCGGCTCTGGAACATTCTACGGAGATACTGTATAATGGAACCGCCGTCTTTTGCGGCGGGGGCCATACCTTTGGCACGGATGCGCTGCTTTTGGCGCGTTTTTGCCCGCCGCACCGCGCGCAGCGCGCGGCTGATTTATGCAGCGGCTGCGGGATTGTTGCGCTGGAATGGCACGACGAAGGCCACCGCGGCCCTACGGCGGCCGTGGAGCTTGCGCCCGAGGCCTCCGCTTTGCTGGATGCGGCGCTGGCCGCACAAAAAATCGGCCATATCGCGCCTGTCTGCGCCGATCTGCGCACATGGCGCCCTGCCGAGGCGGGCCGATTCGACCTCGTGGCCTGTAACCCGCCCTATTTTACAGCCGGCGAAAAAAGCGGCGATGCGGCGCGCGCGGCCGCCCGGCATGAAAGCGGCGAAAGCTGCACTTTGCCTGAGGTTTGCCAAGCGGCGGCGCGGCTTTTGCGCGATGGCGGGCGCTTTGCCCTTTGCCATCGGCCCGAGCGTCTGGCGGATGTATTGTGTACGCTGCGCGCCAGCCGGCTGGAGCCGAAGCGCTTGGCTTTTGTGAAAAATAAGGCGGACGGGAAACCGTGGCTCTTTTTGGTCGAGGCGCAGAAAAACCGCCGCCCCGGCCTGATAGCGGAGCCGGATATTCTCGTGACGGCGGGCGCGGCGCTGTATTAAGGCGCGGCCGTGCCCCCCGCCGCGTGAAAAGAAGGGGAACTTTTGCAGTTTGATTTGTGGCTTGCGGCGGGCGTGTTTTTGTCGTACATCATAAAAGGCATGTGCGGCTTTGCCAATACGCTGGTGTTTTCATCTATTATGGCGTTTCATGTGGATAACGTGGATATTTCGCCGCTCGATCTCGTAATCGGCATCCCGGCAAACCTTTGCCAGTTTTGGCGCAACCGCCGAAATATACGAAAAAAAGAGGCCTTGCTGCTCGCCTCGTTGGTGATCGCGGGGATCATCCCGGGCGCGCTGTTGCTGAAAAGCGGCGATACGCACGGCATCAAGCTGCTGTTTGGCGGGGTTGTAGTGGCGCTTGGGCTGGAAATGCTGGTAGGCGAAATACGCGGCTGCGCGCCGAAAAAGCCGCACCCCGCCGCGTTATTGGCCGTCGGCATTGCGGCCGGGCTGATGGTGGGGCTGTTTGGCATCGGGGCGCTGCTGGCGGTATACGTGGGCCGCACGGCGGCCAACAGCGCCGAATTCAAAGGGACGTTGGCGGTGGTTTTTCTGGTGGATAACGCCACGCGCCTGACGCTGTATACGGCCACGGGCATTTTGAACGCACAGGTTCTGCGGCTGGCGGTTTTGTGCCTGCCGCTGATGCTGGCTGGGCTGCTGCTCGGCATGTGGCTGGCGCGATATGTAAACGAGCACCGCGCAAAGCTGCTGGTGGATGGCTTTTTGGTATTATCCGGCGTTTCGCTTCTGGCGACAAATTTGGCGCGCCTTATACGCTGATTTCTGCGCAGGCACCGAGGTTTTCCACCGCGCCGCGGCTTTTTGTGGAAAACAAGGCGCCGCGGAAGCCTTTTCAGAAATACATACGGGATTTTTGCGGGCAGCCCTGCCCTTTTGGGCAAACTTTCCGAGAGGAGGAACGAAGCATGGCCGGAACCTTATATATCGTGGCGACGCCGATCGGCAACCTTGATGATTTGACCCCGCGCGCGGCGGCGACGTTTGGTGCGGCGGATTTCGTCGCGGCCGAGGATACGCGGGTGACGCTGCGCCTGTTAAATCACCTTGGGCTAAAAAAGCCGATGATGAGCTATTACGAGCATGCCTTGCAGCACGGCGAGGCGATTTTGGCGCGCATCGAGGCCGGCGAAAGCTGCGCCATGTGCTCTGACGCGGGCATGCCCTGCGTCTCCGATCCCGGCGAGGTGCTGGTAAAAGATGCGATCGCGCGCGGCATCCGCGTGGTGCCTGTGCCGGCCGCTTCGGCCGCGGTGACGGCGCTTTCCGTCTCGGGCCAAAAAACCGACCGCTGGGTATTCGAGGGCTTTTTGCCCGTGGAAAAAAAGCCCCGGCGTGAGCGGCTCGCCTTTTTGCTGCACGAGCCGCGCACGATTATTTTTTACGAGGCGCCGCACAAGCTGCGCCAAACGCTTTCCGATTTGACACAGGCGTTTGGGCCGGCGCGCAGCATTACGCTTTGCCGCGAGCTGACAAAGCTGCACGAGGAAGTAACCAAGACGACGCTGGGCGCGGCACAGGAATGGTACGCCGAAAACGAGCCGCGCGGCGAATACGTGCTGGTGATGGCCGGCGCAGAGCCGGGCGCCGCCGCTACGGCTACGGAAACCCTCGCGGATGTGACGGCACACGCCCAAGCCCTGATGGAAGAAGAAAACATGGCGCCTTCCGCCGCCGCGCGCGAAGCGGCCAAAGGGACGCCGTTTGCTAAAAGCCAGATTTATCGGGCGCTGATCGAAAGCGGCCCGAAGGGAGAAAAACAGGTATGACAAAACTGGTGATCCTCAGCGACAGCCACAATACCCCCGAAGCGGTGCGCCGCATCCTGCGGGCGGAAAAGGGCTGCGACGCGGTGATTTATCTGGGCGACGGCCTGAAAGACATCGACCGTGTGGCGCCCGAGTTTGCCAGCACACGGGTTTACTCTGTGGCGGGCAACTGCGATTACGGCGCGCTGGAGCCGCAGGATGGCCTCGCGGCGTTTGACGAGGTGCTGATTTATTATACGCACGGGCACTTATACGGCGTAAAATACGATCTCGACACGCTGGCGCAGGCGGCCAAGGCCCGCGGCGCGGACATTGCGCTGTTTGGGCATACGCATACTGCACTTTCCGAAACACGGGATGGTGTATTGCTGTTCAACCCCGGCTCATGCGGGCATACCTACGGCGGCGGCGAAACGTATGGCGTGTTGACGCTGGATGTCGGCAAAATTCTCTCGGCCGAGCATAAGAAGGTGCCGAAAGAATGAACGAGACGCTGCGTTTGCTGCATCTGGATGCCTGCCCCAGCACCAATGCTTATATGAAAGAGCACCCCGGCGCATTTGGCCCGTTGGGCGCCGTATATACCACGAACCAGACGGCAGGCCGCGGGCGGCTGGGGCGCGCATGGGTCAACGCGGCGGGGCAGGCGCTGTATTACACGGTGGCGCTCGATTGCCCTTTGGCACAGCCGGATACCCTGCCCCAACTTTCCAGCCTTTTGGTGGCGCAGGCTTTGCACGAGCGCTACGGCGTGGCCTGCCAGATCAAATGGCCAAACGACCTTTTGCTCGGCGGCAAAAAGCTGACGGGCATTTTGTGCGAGAGCTTTGAGGCGCAGGGCCGCCGGATTTGGCTCTCCGGCATCGGCATTAACTTGGCCCAGCCACAGCGCTATTTTGACGAGGCAGGTTTGGCGCACGGCACTTCGCTTGCGCTGGCGGGCGCAGCTGTGGCGCCCGAGGCCGATGCACCTGCCCTCGCCGCGCGCCTGACGGCGCTTTTTGCCGCGGCGGCGCCTGATTTTGCGCGGGCGGGCTTTTCGCCGGTTCGGGATGCTTACCGTGCGGCCTGCGTAAACCTTGGGCGGCCCGTCAGCTTCCCCACCGAGGGCGGCGGGACAGGGCGCGGCGTGGCCGAGGATGTCGACGCCGAAGGGCGGCTTGTTGTGCGCACCGAGGCCGGCGAACAGGCCGTGTTTACGGGCGAGGTATCTGTTTCGGGCATTTACGGCGCCGTATAAACAGCACGAGCTTTAGGTGGCGCGGCGGCATTTGCCGCAATCGCCGGGCCGCTGAACGTTGCCCTGCCCTGCGGGGCGGAAAGAAAGTTTCCCTACTCAATAGGCCACGCCGGGCCGCTGCTTTTTGCTTTACAACTGCTGCGGCCTGCAAAAAAAATTTATTTTGCCGAAAAAAGCGGAAACTGTGAAAAAGAATGCTGCATTTTACAGATTTTTCACAGGGATTTAATGAATTCCCCTTAAAAAGTGGGTATACTACAATCACAAGGAGCCGGAGCCGCAACCGGATTCTTGCACATGATTCCTCCTCACACCAAAGCAATACCCCAAATGAAAAGCCCCCTGCGTACCGCAAGCGCAGGGGGCTTTTCCGTTTTCTTACAGCGCCTTTATGTGCAGGCCGCTTTCGGTTTGGCGCAGGGCGGCCGCATGCGCGGCGGCCATCTCGCGGTAATGCGCGGCGTTGGCAAGGTTCGCCGCGGCGCGCTCCTGCGTGATAAGGCCTTTCACGCGCGCCGGTACGCCGAGCACAAGGGTGCCGTCGGGCACTTCCATGCCCTCGGGCACAAGCGCCCCTGCCCCGACGACGCAGTTCTTGCCGATTTTGCAGCCGTTCATCAGCGTGGCATGCATGCCGATCAGGCTGTTGTCGCCCACTGTGCAGCCGTGCAAAATCGCGCTGTGGCCAACCGTCACGTTTTCACCGACGGATACATCCAGCTGCGGCCCGGTATGCACAACGACGTTATCCTGCAAGTTGCTGCCTGCGCCGATGCCAATGCGCCCGGTATCCGCGCGCAGCACGGCGCCATACCACACGCTGGCCCCTTCGCCAAGGGCGACTTCGCCCACGACGGTTGCGTTTGGCGCAAGAAACGCTGCGGCAGAAATTTTAGGTTTTTTGCCGAAAAAAGGCACGATCATAGCACGGTCACCTTTCCATTTTGTATATTTTGTGGTATCTTTTCAGTATAATACTTGGGCATCCCAAAATTCTTCGCGGCGGACGCCCTTGCTTCGGCTCTGCATGGATTATAGCAGGCTGACCCCCGCGGAGCAAGCGCGGGCCGGCCTTTTCTACAGAAAGGGGTATCACATCATGAAAATTAGGCCCGGACAGCGCTTTTTAGCGCTGATGGCCGCGGCGGCGCTGGCGCTGGCGGCCGCCTTGCCCGCGGGGGCGGTTTACGATATGCCGGTTTCGCTTTCGGCTTCCGACGAAAGCGTATACCTGTATAATATGGATACCGGCGACGTGCTGCTGGATCAAAACAGCACACAACCCCGCTACATCGCCAGCACGACGAAGATGATGACGGCGCTGCTGGTATTGGAAAGCGGCAAGGATTTGAACACAACCATCACCATCCCCGACCGCCTGACGCAGGAGTTTGCCGACATCCAGCAGTATAACGGCGCAGACATGAAGCTGAAGATCGGCGAAAACATCCGCCTGATTGACCTTTTATACGGCCTGCTGCTGCCCAGCGCAAACGACGCCGCCAGCACCTTGGCCGATTATCTGACGGATGGTGACATCCCCACTTTTGTGCAGCAGATGAACGCCCGCGCCGCCGCGCTGGGCTGCACGGACACAAACTTTACCTGCCCGCACGGGCTGTATGATGCGGGCAACGTTTCCACTGCGCAGGATTTGGCAAAGATCGCCGCCGCCTGCCGCGCAAACGAGACATATATGACCGTGGCGAATACGCTGGAATATACCGTGCCCGCCGATAACATGAACCCGAAAGAGCGCGTGATCGAAAGCTCGAACCCGGTTATCAACCCGGCAAGCCCCTATTACCGCGACAGCGTTTCGGGCATGAAAACAGGCTTTACCACGCTGGCAGGGCGGTGCTTCGTCACCACGGCAGAGCACGAAGGCCACCGCTATATGCTCGTAATCCTCGGGGCGAAAAAAGAGGGCAAAAACGAGGCCGCCTATATTTATACCGAGACGGATCAAATCCTTGATTGGGCGTTCTCACGCTATTCCGACAGAGTGCTGCTCGATTCCGCCCAGCCGGCTGCCACGGCGCCGTTGCGCGGCTGTGATGAGGCCGATAGCGTGACGCTGTATGCCGCCGAGGATGTTGTGAAAAACGCTTATGCCGATGCGGCCGTCTCGCTGACAACCACGGTAAACGACGACATCCGCGCGCCGATCCACAAGGGCGATGTGCTGGGCAGCGTTACCGTTACGCTGGATGGCGCCACGGTGGCGACTGTCGACCTTTTGGCCGATCAGGAATACGAATCGGCGCTTTTGAAGGGTGGCCTTGAGGTACTGAAGTTGGTGCCCGTGCTGCTGCTTATCATCTCCGCGCTGGCGTTTTTCACAAGGAAGTTTCGGCGGCTTTCGTCGCCGGCTTGTGCCGAGGAGGCCGCCCCTTCGCGCCGCCGCGGCCGCCGCCCGCGCTAAGCGCGCCGGCCATAAAGCCAGCCCGTAAAAACGATTAGAAAACACAAAAAAGGCCGCGACCCGTAAGGATCGCGGCCTTTGCTGTTGGCAAAAATTATGCGGCAACAGAGGAGGAAGCAGCCACAGAAGAAGCAGCCTCAGAAGAAGCAGCAACAGAGGAAGCAACCTCGGAAGAAGCAGCCTCAGAAGAAGCAGCCTCGGAAGAGGCAGCCACAGAAGAAGCGGCCACAGAAGAAGCAGCTTCAGAAGAAGCAGCAGTAGAGGAAGCAGCAGCAGAAGCGCCGCAAGCAACCAGGCTCATAGCCATAACGCCAGCCAGAACAGCAACAATGATCTTTTTCATGATATGTAACCTCCATATAGTTCTTACTTTTTTACATCGGGCATTCCCTCGCCGCGCTTAGCGGCCCGCCCGACCGAGATCAAAGTATAGCATTTCCGCATGGACAGAACAAGAGAAAAGCTTACCAAACCTTTTCCCGTAAAACCCTGTGCATTTTGTACACTTTTGGTTTCAAAGATATTACAAATGCCACAAAAATCAAAGAAAAAGCCTAAAAACAAGCCAAAAAAGAAAAAAATGACAATACAGGAATAAAGATTAAAAATAGAATGTTTGAAAACGAACAACTATTCACACTTTGTTTGTTGCTTTCGGCGCAGACGAAAGGTATAATGACCTGTGCAACATAAAAAACCACGATAATAGGAAAGGGTATTGGCTATAATGGCAAAATTCAGCGTAAAAAAACCGTTTACGGTACTGGTCGCTGTGGTAATGGTATTGGTGCTGGGCTTTGTGTCCATCACCCGGATGACGACAGACCTGCTGCCCTCGATGAGCCTGCCATACATGATGGTCATCACGACCTACCCCGGCGCAAGCCCGGAAAAGGTAGAAAGCGGCGTGACGGAGCCGATGGAAAGCGGCCTCGGCACGATTACTGGCGTAAAAAATGTTTATTCCGTCTCAAACGAAAACTACTCGCTTGTGGAGCTGCAGTTTGAGGACGGCACCGATATGGATTCCGCGATGGTAAAGGTTTCGAGCGCGGTACAGCAGGTTTCGGCCGCGCTGCCCGACAGCTGCGGCACCCCGAACATCATGGAAATCAGCATGGACATGATGGCGACGATGTACACGGCCGTCTCGCGCGAGGATATGGACATCTACGAGACCTCCGACTATGTGCGCGATGATGTAATACCTTATATAGAAAGACAGGATGGCGTCGCCAGCGTTTCCAGCGTCGGCATCGTGGAAAAAAGCGTGCAGGTCGAGCTGAACAAAGAAAAGGTCGACGACATCAACGCTGCCATTTTGGCCAAAACAAATGAAAAGCTCGCCGACGCAAAGCGCGAGCTGGATAACGCCAAGGCCAAAGTGGAAAGCGGCAAAACCGAGCTGGCAAACCAGCAGGCCGCTTTTGGCGGCACCTTTTCGGGCGCGCTTTTCGGCAAACTGACGCCGGAAGCGACGGCGCAGGCGGCCGAGATCAAGACGGACGTGGATGCGCTTTCGGCTTCGCTGCGTACCTTGCAGGGCGCCGTGCAGGATTCGCATTTGAGCGAGACGCTTGGCGGGCTGGCCGATTCGCTGGATGCGATCTCGAAGCTGCTTACAAGCCAAGACCCTGTAGAACAGGCAAAAGGCATCTATGCGCTGGGGCAGATGCTTGAAACCGTGAGCAAAGCGCTGGACGCCATCAGCCAAGCCAATCTGGATGGCAATCTTTCCGCCTCGCTGGTGGCGGCGCAAGGCCCGCTGGATAAAATCTCCGGGCTTTTGGCCGGGATGCCGCAGCTGATGGATGGCCTGCAAACCACCTATGCCCAGCTGACACAGGCGCAGCTGGACGCGGCCGTGGCGTTTTCTACGGCGTCGGCGCAGCTGACGATGGCCGAAAGCCAGCTGGAAACGGCCCAAAAGCAATTTGATACCCAAAAGGAAGAAGCGCTGAAAAACGCGAATCTCGATGCGCTGCTCAACGTCGATACCCTCTCGAAGATGATCTACGCGCAGAACTTTGCCATGCCGGCCGGCTATATCGACGACGAAAACGACGATTCGTGGCTGTTGAAGGTTGGCGACGAATTTGAGAGCGCGGACGACATTTCGGATACGCTGCTGTGCCAGATCGACGGCATCGGTGACATCCGCCTTTCGGATGTTGCGGACATTACGACGATTGACAATGCCTCTGACAGCTATGCCCGGCTGAACGGCGAAAGCGCTGTGGTGCTGTGCATCTATAAAGCCTCGACGGCCGGCACAAACGAAGTATCGCAAAACTGCGCCTCGGCTTTTTCGCAGCTTGAAGAAAAATATCCGGGCACCCATGTCGTCAAGCTGATGGATCAGGGCGATTACATTACGATGATCGTAAACAGCGTGCTTTCCAGCATGGTGCTGGGCGCGGCGCTGGCGATTTTGGTGCTGGCGTTCTTCTTAAAAGATCTCAAGCCGACGCTCGTAGTCGGCGTCAGCATCCCGCTCTCGGTGCTGTTTACGATCGTGCTGATGTATTTTACGGGCCTTTCGCTGAACATGATGACGCTTTCGGGCCTTGCGCTCGGCATCGGCATGCTGGTGGATAACTCCATCGTCGTGATGGAGAACATCTACCGCCTGCGCAGCCGCGGCGTGGCCGCGCCGCGCGCGGCCGTACAGGGCACAAAACAGGTTACGGGCGCGATTGTGGCTTCGACCTTGACGACGGTGTGCGTCTTTTTGCCGATGGTATTTACCACGGGCACGGTGCGCGAGCTTTTGGTGCCGATGGCGCTTTCTATCGCCTACTGCCTGCTGGCCTCGCTTGTAGTGGCCATGACGGTTGTGCCCGCGACGGCGAGCACGCTTTTGAAAAATGCCAAGCCCAAAACGCATCCTTGGCTGGATCAGATTCAGGAGGCCTACGGGGCCTCGCTGGATTGGTGCTTGCACCATAAGGCCGTGCCGCTTGCCGCTACGATGGCGCTGCTGGCGCTTTGCGTATGGCAGGTTTTGCGCATGGGCATCGTGGTGCTGCCCGATATGGCCTCGAACCAGATCGAGGTGACGATCACGACGCCCGACACGATGACGCGCGAGGAATCGTACCAAATGGCCGACCGCGTGACAGACGCTGTGCTGGGCGTGGACGGCGTGGAAAATATAGGCGTGATGGATTCGGCCAGCACGACGGGCCTCGTCTCGTCGGTGTCGGCCGCGGGCACAGGCACCTACGGCAGCTACGAATGCTATGTTTCGGCGGCCTCGGATGCCGGCAGCACCAAAATTCAGGCCATCTGCGATGACATCCTTGCGGCCACAAAGGATTTGGACTGCACCGTTACCGCCTCGGCGGGCGGCATGGCGGATACGACGAGCTTGATGGCAAGCGGCCTTTCTGTGAACGTATACGGAGACGATTTTGATACGCTCGAAACCGTATCCGGGCAGGTGGCCGATTTGATCGACGGCATCGACGGCTTTGAAAACGCCTCGAACGGCATCGAGGAGGGGGCCAAAACCGTCCACCTTTCGATCAACCGCGATAAAGCGACCCAATATGGCCTGACTGTTGCGCAGATCTACGGCGAGCTTTCGGCGCGCTTAAAAACCAGCGCCACCTCTACGACGATCACGGTCGGGCATGTGAATATGGATGTAGAGATCGAAGACAATACGGACCCGCTTACGATGGAAAACCTGATGGATATGCCGTTTACCTGCACCATCGTAAACGACGACGGCACCAAGACGACCGAGGAGCATCCCCTCTCGGATTTTGCCACGAAGGAATATACAAAAAGCATTTCGGGCATCAACCGCGAAAACCAGACACGCTATCTGACCGTGAAGGCGGATACCGCCGAAGGCTATAACACGACAGTTCTGGCGCGCGCCTTACAGCAAAAGCTCGACGATTATGCGGCTTCGGGCGATCTGCCGGCAGGCTACAGCGTCGAAATCGGCGGCGAAAGCGAAGAAACAAACAAGATGGTGACGCAGATGGGCGGGATGCTGGCCTTAGGGCTGATCTTCATCTATCTTGTAATGGTGGCGCAGTTTCAAAGCCTGCTGTCGCCGTTCATCGTGCTGTTTACGATCCCGCTGGCGTTTACGGGCGGCCTGCTCGGCCTGCTGGCCGCGGGCCAGCAGCTCTCGCTGCTTTCGCTGATGGGTTTTGTGGTTTTGATGGGCACCGTCGTAAACAACGGCATCGTGTTCGTGGATTATACAAACCAGCTGCGCATCGGCGGCATGGAGCGCCGCCCCGCGCTGATCGCGGCGGGCAAAACGCGCATGCGCCCCATCTTTATGACGGCGCTGACGACCATCTTGGCAATGGCACAGCTGATTTTCGGCGACGATATGGGCAGCCAGCTGGGCAGCGGCATGGCGATCGTGATCGCGGCGGGGCTTGCCTATGCGACGATCACAACGCTGTATATCGTGCCGGTGATGTACGACATCTTCTTTAAGCGCGCGCCGCTCGATGTCGACGTCGGCAGCGAAAGCTTGGACGACGTGCCCGATGATGCGGCGGAGTTTATCGCCGCGGCGCAAAAGCAGGAAGAACAAACACAGGGCGAGGACACAGCGCAGGCGGATGAAAAAACGCCCGGCACGGCAGACGCCGCGCCGCAACCAAGGCCGTAACGTGCGTGTAGTGATGCAAAAGGTGGAGGTGTATATTCGTGGATGGCTCGGCTACTACTATGTGGCTGACATGAAGCGGATATTGCAAAGCTGGAGCGAGTGGCT
>JALCRP010000006.1 GCA_022652735.1 Faecalibacterium sp.
CCCCGCGCGTGATGCCGTGCTGGACGGAGGTCTTTGCAGTTGCAGTTGAATCCTCAACAGGAAGCTTGTCCTGTCCGTTTTTCAGGATTGTACTCAGCGTCCGAATGGAGGGCGTCGAGCTAAAGGACAGCAGCCGCTCACAGGCTTTCTCTAAACGTGCAGAGCCGTAACGCTCCGCCAGCTTTGTCAGGCTGGCACAGGCCTTGTAGCCCTGCTCCGCTTCTTTGCCGCCTGTGAGGAAGTACAGGACTACCGCTGCGGTGTGTTCGCCGACGGACTTGCCCCACGCGGTAAAATCATCCTCATTGTAGCTCAGGTATTTGCGGTGCTCCGGCGTCATGTGCTCCGGTTTTACTGCCGGGTCGCGCAGAGCGGTGTGACTTCGGACGTGTGCAGCAACGCGGGTCCCGCGGTAGAAAACCTCAACAGTATTCGGCGTCAGCCGCAGATTTACCGTTTCACCAATTAGGTCAAACGGTACGGAGTATTTATTCAGACCGTCGGAAACGAGATAATCGCTGCCGACCTTCAGGTTCGAAGTCCAGACGGCTGGCTCATAGTCCGTGTTGGGAAGCGGCCGCATATATGGCTGCTCCTCTGAGAGGTACGCCGTCCGTCGGCTGCCCTCCCGCTTCTGAAACGGCCGGTCATTGAGTTCCTCGAGCTTCTCTGCCACAGCCGCCTGCTCCTCGCGGATGGAGAAAAAACGTTCGTTTCGCAGCGCGGCCAGAATCCATGTGGACGCGACCCTCACTGTTCCTTCTGCATGCGGCTTGTCCTTTGGATGCTCAACTCTGGCCGGAACAATCGCTGTGTCATAGTGCTCGGCCAGTTCCTGATAACTGCGGTTGAGAACGGTTTCGTAGCGCGTGTTGGCGCTCACGCCGGTTTTCAGGTTGTCCGGAATCAAGAGTCGGGTCACGCCGCCAAAGTAGCTGTAGGCGTGGGCGTGACACTGCAGCCAGCTCTCGAGCCTCATGTCCTCACGCGCCTCCGCATAGGCAAAGCCGCTGCAGGGCAGCACGGCAATGAACAGATACGCTTTCGAGATTTCTCCGGTGACCGGGTCCTGAATATCGAGCGTGTTTCCGGCCCAATCGACTTCCATGGCGTCGCCGGGCTTGTGCTGGATGCGCATGGTCGCCTTGGTGATTTGCGCCCATTGCCGATATTTCTCGCAGAACTGCGTGTACATGTACGGCGCAGTTCCCTCGCGCTCACACCTGCCGCAGTATTCCGTCCAGAGCAGCATCAGGTTCACGCCCGGCCGGGCCAGCTCGCTGTGAATGTCAGCGAAGTCCGGCATCACATAGGTGACAGCCTTTGCAGTTTTCTCGGGGAAAAGGATGTCCCTAAGCATTTCATTGCTGACGGATTCATCCAGCGGCCACTTGATGCCGGCCTTCTTTGCCGCCGCCTGTACTTCACGAATTGAGTGCCGTGAGCTGTGCAATGTCAATTCTATGCGCCTTTGACTGTTCTCCGGGTCACTACTGAGCCGGAGGATTTCTCGGTAGTCTACCATACGGTATTCCTCCACGAATGTAGTCACGCTGTGCGTGCTGCTTCCATTATAGAGGAATTCCATAGGTCTGGGGCTCCCCGCCGTGACGGTTGGGCTAAAACGCCGTGACGGTGGGGCTAAAAGTCCGTGCAAGCGGGGCTATTGCGGCGAAATATACACAAGGGAGGGCGTGACTGATGCTGAACAACACAACGTCTCCAAGTTACATGAAATGAAGCTAAGTGCAATGGCTTCGGCTTTTCAACATCAGAACGAAACTGACGGCTTCAACGAACTCTCTTTTGAGGAGCGTTTCGGCTTGCTCGTGGATGCGGAATGGACATCCCGGAGAAACAACCGCCTAACACGCCTGCTCAAAAAAGCCGGTTTCTCAGAGCCGGGAGCGTGTCTTGAAGACATTGAGTACCACGCAGACAGAAAGCTGGACAAGGCGTTCATCACCCGCCTCGGCACCTGCAACTTCATCAATGAGAACCACAATGTTCTCATTCTCGGCGCCACTGGTAGTGGCAAAACCTACATTGCCAACGCCTTGGGCGTGACCGCCGGACGTAACTTCTACCCCGTGCGCTATGTACGGCTGCCAGATCTGCTCGCCGAACTGTCTATAGCGAGAGCTGAGGGTAATTACCGAAAAGTCATGAAGGGATACCGGCAGGCCAGACTTTTGATTCTGGATGAATGGTTGCTCTACCCGCTCAAGGACAGTGAGGCCAGAGATCTGCTCGAGCTGACGGAGTCTCGCTACAAAAAGGCCTCAACTATATTCTGTTCCCAGTTTGACGTTGGAGGCTGGCACCAAAAGATTGGTGAGCCGACCCTCGCTGATGCCATCTGTGACCGCATCGTCCACGACTCCTATCGCATCGTCATCGGTGGCGAAGATTCTATGCGGAAACGCAAAGGCATTTCCGAAACGACCTAAGCGCCGATGAAGCGCCTGCGGCGGCACTGTCCAATCCTGCCGCCGCAGGTGTCAAATTTCTCCGCCTCAACTGTAAAACGCTTCCGCCGCCGGGTGTAAAATGCGGCCGACATATTCAGCATGACTTCACCCGCGAAGGCCTCCATCAGAAAGAAGATATCCATCACTCGGGCATATCAATATTATCTTGCAACACTTGATTAACAAACACATGTACAATTTCAGGATCGAATTGCGTTCCAGAACACTTCATCAGTTCTTTAATGGCTTGTTCTTTACACATTCCTTTACGATAACTTCTCTCGCTAGTCATTGCGTCGTAAGCATCGGCGACAGAAATTATCCTCGATTCAAGCGGTATTTCTTTGCCCTTAATACCATGAGGATATCCGCTGCCATCCCATTTTTCATGATGACTAAGAACAAATCGAGCTAATTCCGAAAACTCATTAGTAGAGCTTAATAGCCGCCAACCTATCTCGGGATGCCTTTCAATATCTTTTCTTTCATCAACGCTTAGGCTTCCAGGCTTATTTAATATTTTTTCATCTATGCCTATTTTGCCGATATCATGAATAAGCCCTGCGATGCAAATCTGGTCAACAGCACTCTTATCAAAACCCATTTTTGCTCCTATAGCCTTGCAGATACTGCTAACTCTGTTTGAATGTGTCGCTTCTCTATTGCTTTTTTCAAATAATGTGTTCATTATGAGGTCTATAGTTTTACTCCTCATGCTTGAACGCTCAGACAGCTTATGCTTGTACATATGGTTTTCAGCGTTTGCAATTATTTCAACAATTGATTGTTTATCCGATGTCTTAGTATCATATCCGTAGGAAATGGACAGTTCGATATTAGCTACCTTTTCTTTTGATGCCAAATCTTTTATACGGTTAGATACTTGTAGTGTATTATCAGAGTCTGTCTTAGGTAATATAACAACAAACTCGTCCCCACCGATTCTAGCAATAATATCATCTTCTCGACACGCCTTTTTGATCGTTTCTGCCGCTTTTTTAAGAAGCGCATCCCCAGAGTAGTGTCCAAATGAATCATTGACCAGTTTCAACCCATTGATGTCACACATTATTATGGATATTGGGAGATATTCTTCTTTGTCTAACATCTTCAATTCTTCTTCGAAAAACCTTCGATTATAGAGCCCTGTGAGGTGGTCATGATAATTTAGATAAATTAAGTTTTCTTCGGCCTTTTTTCGCTCTGTGATATCGCGAGCAACTCCATATAACCCAATTATTTTTTTATCTTTGTTATATATTGGCCCCTTTGTACTTGAAAACGTACGAGTTTTTCCTAAAGAATCGGTTACGATTTCTTCATATGTTATGATTTTTTTATTTTCAATTACTTTTTTATCGCCTTCCATAATGACCAAAGCCTCGTTTTCAGTAAATAGATAACGATCATCTTTGCCCAAAACATCTGACGCGATTTTTCCGGTAATTGTTTCTGCCGCATTATTAAATAATAAGTACTGCCCTTCAAGGTTTTTAACATATATTGCATCCGTTGTACTGTTAATAATGGATTCCATCAACAAACGGTTTTCTTCTAGCTTTTTCTCAAGCTGCCACTGTTCAGTAATATCTAAACCAATTCCAATGAAGTATTTATGGTTGTCCAAAATGAGAGGAGCGCCGCTGCAGCGAGTCATCATCTTTTCTCCGCTTTTTAAAATTAACGATGCTTCCGCTTCACCGTATCCTTTTTCGAAAACATCATTAACTGCTGCGTTTATCTTTAAAATATCCTCTTGATCAAACCATTTTTCAAGAGTCATATCGTCCAGTTCCTCTGCTGTAAATCCTGTCATTGTTTCATGTTTTTTATTCCATTTTATAAGTCTCCCGCTTTCCTCATATACATACAAATAGCCTGGTATGCTATCAAATATTGACTGTATTAATGTCTGTTCTCTTTTTACAGCTTCTAACAATTGAAGTGTTTTTGTATTTGAATCCTGAAGTTTACATATTTTTTCTTCACTTAGAATCAGCGCTTGTCTTTCACGCACTTCGTTGTCAATATCAAACCCATAGCCAAAAACATACACATCATCCGTTTCGACATCTTTAAACACTCGTAGAACTAGCCTGATCCAACTATCACTGCCTATCCGTTTATATTCAAATGGCTCGGGCTCAATTCCCTTATTAAAATTTTCTATTAAATTTTTACGGCCAATAGATTTACTATAGATATCGCGGAATTCCTGTTGAACATTTGATATGGCATATTCAAACCATGCGTCAAAGTCATAGTTAACCCGTTCAAGATATTCATCGTAATATTCCAGACCTTGAATTACTTTGTTTTGAGTTAAATTTGCCTGTGTAGTAAAAATAGCATCGCGCGTTAGTGCGCTTTGAAGCTCTTTTTGATTCCCCAGTTCACGAACCAACTTTCTATTTGTTTCGTTTTCTTTAGTGACATCGTTAACCAGTGTTATAAAAAACCCGACTTTCGGTGAAAAGGCGTTAACTTTAAAAATTTTGTTAAGGGACGAAGAGTGCTGCTCAAAATCCAAGGTCTGCCCTTTCAAAGCGACCTCGGAATATTTTCTAATCCAATCAAACTCGTCACTTTTAATATTCGGAATGACTTCCGTAACTCGTTTTCCAACGATTTCAGCCGCAACCAGACCTGTAGCTTCTTCAAAAGCTCTGTTGGCTTCGACGTACTCATAATCGCATGGAGAACCCTCATCATCTATGATGATCTTGTGCAGAGCATATCCGACTGGCATCCTGTCCAGAGCTTGTCTAAGCATATCTTCAGTCATTCTTATTGCCTCCGATTGGTAATTTTATCCCTCTTTATCGATACCTTTTACATCAAACACATTTCTGTCATAAACTGTTTCATCATAACCCTGACAATCATAACCATGGCACTTGCAAGTTGGCCGCTGATCTTCAGCTTCGCGTTTTAAGCATCCTTCTTGCCGATATTTCTTCTTTTAATTCTGCATTCATAACGATTATTGCAAAACTGCTTAATCATTAGTTACCATAATTTTTACACTCGCATAGCCATATTCTTCCTCTTTGCTATTGGAGATAACAATATTAATACTTGATGAATTTATCACCCGGAACACCACAGATGCTACATTTATCCGGCCGCAATTTTTCAATATTTCCGCAGACTGGGCAGAGATAGTAGAAGACTTCTTCAGTCTGGTCAAGGTTCTCTAATGCCTCCTTATAGAGCTTAGCATGAACCTCTTCTGCTTTCATTGCAAAAGTAAAGGACATAAGCGCGGCTTTGTTTCCTTCGGCTTCGGCTTCCTTTACGAAGTCAGGATACATCTCCTTATATTCATGGGTTTCTCCTGCAACGGCATCTTGTAGGTTATCAACTATTGAGCCGGTTTTTCCAGCAACATCAAAATGCTTCAAGGCGTGCAGCGTTTCGGCATCAGATGCAGCTCTAAAGAGTTTGGCAGCGTTAATCTTTCCGTCTTTTTCGGCTTTCTTGGCGTACGCCAGATATTTTCTGTTGGCCTGGGATTCTCCAGCAAATGCCGCCATAAGGTTGTCAAGAGTTTTGTTTTCGCTCATTTTATTGTCCTCCCAATATTTATTAAAATCTTCTATTAGTTTTTCCACGATCTCTTTAGGAAAACCTTCAGGTTGATTTTGATCAAGAAGTAACTGTAGAAAATTCTTAGGGTTTTTTCTTTGCGAAAGCATACTATTGGTGCACAGCTTGAACAAAGCCTGGCGCAGAATATATTTGCAGTTACCTTCTCGCCGCGAAGGTAGACTGTTGCTTCACCCCAATCAACCTGCATTGCTTCTCCGGGTGAGAACTCCAAAGGTATGAAAACCTTCGGTTGGCGAGCTTTCAGCTCGCTAACCTTGCGCCTGACTGTAGATTCCCCGCCGGAGAAACCTTTTTCGGCAACTAAACGGTCGTAAATACGTTTGGCAGTGTGCTTCTGCTTTTTTAGATGCTCAGTTTCATCATCTGCAAGACATGACTCAATGAACTTCGCTATCTCTTCCGTAAGGACAGACATCTCTCGTTCAGGCACCTTACGTTCCCACGGAACGGCACAACCTTCGCAGTACTTTGCCACTGTGTTGCGGGATATGTGTAACTGTCTGGCTATGTTCCGCTGGCTGATTCCAGAAAGGTGCATTTGACGGATTTGTTTGTAATCTTTCACCGTGATGACCACTCCTATCACCTCCGACTTCAGCGTAAACTGTGTCAGAGTATATTTCAAGTGGCTCACTTTCTGATGAGCGTTTTTATCCTTTTTGGCTCACTTTTAGATTAGCATTTATAACGTCTCAACGGTCAATTTTTCATTGACATCAATCATTGTGTCAACGCCTAATTAGATTTGACCGAAAGGAGGTGAATATTCCGCGCGAGATTGAGCGCCTTGACCGGGCGAATTGTGCACTGTAACCGCGCAGCTTGGGCATGGCTTCCGCGCCCGTTGGGCACTTGCAATATAATGTGAATATGCGCCGCTTACCGCGGTGTAAATATTCATAGGAGGTCATCAACATGACCAATTATCGCGAGGTTCTGAGGCTTAGTAGCCTCGGGCTCAACAAAGTGGAGATAGCCCAAAGCTGTGGCTGCTCAAGGAACACTGTAGCTGCAATATTGCAGCAAGCGGAGAGCTGTGGCTTAAAGTGGCCGCTGCCAGACTCTTTATCGGACAAGCATCTGGCAGAAATGATTTATCCTGCTGCATCAGAAAAACCAGCCTTCAAAATGCCGGACTACGAGTATGTTCACCGTGAACTCCAGAAAAACGGCGTCACGCTGAATCTGTTGTGGCTGGAATACTGTGATGCCTGCAGGTCAGTAGGAGAGATACCATACCAGTCAACGCAGTTCAACAAATACTACAACGACTTTCTTGTGAAAAAGAACGCCACCATGCACCTGAACCACAAGCCCGGTGAGATTATGCAGGTTGATTGGGCGGGAGATACGGGAACCGTAACGGATACGGATACAGGCGAAGCGATTCCAGCATACGTTTTTGTAGCCACACTGCCTTTCAGCGGCTACAGCTATGTGGAAGCGTTCTTTTCAATGAACCAGGAATGCTGGACGACAGCTCTCGTAAACGCCTACAGGTATTTCGGCGGAGTAGCCAGAATCATTCAGTGCGACAACCTGAAAACCGGAGTGGACAGGCACGGGCGCAATGAGGTTACTTTGAATCGAACCTACCGTGAGCTTGCCGAGCATTACGGTACGGCGGTCATCCCAGCAAGAGTCCGCACTCCAAAAGATAAGGCAATGGTGGAAGGCACTGTCGGCGTAATTTCCACCTTCATACTGGCCGCTATCCGAAATGAACAGTTCCTGTCCCTCTCGGAACTGAACACTGCCATCATGGAACGGCTGGAGACTTTCAACCATATGATGTCCGTCAAATCCGGTACGGGTCATTCTGTTCCATAATGCTTTATTTGAACAACTTGCTTTTTCAGATGGGTAATATGATGGATTATGCTAAAAATTATGCGCTTAGAGAATTGGGTAGAGCTGAATTGGACATAACGATGGAAAATGAAAAGGCACGAAGCTTTGTTTTGTCCAACCAAAAAGTGGCCATCGACAATGAGGAGTGTTTTTTGACATTTCTGATAGATAATACTGAGAATAAAGTCCAAGGAACGAAGCTCATTAAAATGTGCGAACTAAGAGATCGAATGTTGGATATAAACAACTCCATTATAACAATGAGCGATCTGAACGAGGCCTTAAAGTTCATTCTGGAAAATGCTCTTAAGGCCATGGAAAAGGCTTCAATGGGAACAGTTTTTGTTCTTGAAAACAATTGATGCCTGCTACGATACTACGGATAATTATACCGAGCAAAGTTCCTGCGCTCGCATTCGCCGCACGCACATCGACAAGCTAGCGCCGGTAAACAGGAACTATTATTTCGTCGTTATATTACGCTGAGTCAATATAAAGAAACTTAGTTATTGATCGTGACGCTTCTTCCTGTGTAGAACGGATTTTTTCTGACCTCAAGGGAGTAGAGATAGGGATATTCCGTGTGCAGATGTCTCATGTATTCGACCCATTGAATGAGCATAGTCTTAAAGGCCCTTTGAATGTCGTTGGAAAGGTGTGCCATGTCCGCCTTGCTGTCATCTTTAAATCCATCTCTGGCTAGCAATTCTTCTGTAAGATGAAAAACGGCAAGAAGCATATCTGTAAAAGTATCGTGCTCAAGTAGGTTTGGGTTTTCAATCATCCGAATCAAAAAAGTTCTCTTACTCTCCATGAGCACTTTTAAGGTCTCAAGCTGTTCCGCGCTGCACTCAATTTGTATATCTGCATTTTCAAGATATCTCACAGCTTTTGAAAACATATTGTCAGTCCAGTCGGCCTGAACATTCAATTTTATGCTAATATCGTTGCAATTTTTGCTGAAGACTTTAAGACCTGTGAGTATATCTGTTCCGGCTTCACTGAAAAACGTGTTAACGACAACACTTATTTTTTTAAGTCTCTCGGTTTTTTCACGGCTTTTTAGGTATCTGCCGAGTACCACCGTAACAATGGCTACCTGCAGCGGGAGAAAGGCGAAATCCTGTAAAATATAAAAACCTGTGTCGCGCGGAGAATCAAAAACCATGATTTGGACCGCATATATAAGCACCGAAAGCAGGGCCAAAAGCAAGACTATAAGAAAACTCGACTTCAGTTTTTTCATATCGTATCCCCTCTGCCAATATATAAACTCATCAGCAAACTTTTCACAAAGATAGAAATCTCACCGCCAAAGTTATTCATTACAAATCTATCATCATCGTGTAGGGTTGCTTTCTCTATTTCATATTTGTACTGAATAATCAGATTTTCGCCACCGAAAGTAAACGCTTTGCCGTTTCTAGCCCTGTACGAATTAAGCCAATTATATATGGTGTTCTCGTGCAAATCCAATTCAATGCTTATTTGCGAGACTTTTTCGCCGCCTTCAATTATTCTCTTGCAGACCTGTCCTTTAAATTCCGGGCTGTACACTTTTCCCATTTCGTCACCATAAACCTTTCATCCTATTTTACTTGATGTTTATGGTGTCCGTCAAACCCGGTATGGGTCATTAATACCTTTTTTCTGTGTTTAGATTTTTCTGTTTTCCTAAAAGCGATTTGTATTAGCTTTTTCTCGTTTATTTAAATACATTTTTTTATCTGCGTCATTAATATGTTCTGCAATATTCAGCATGGAGTCAACGGGAGTTATTCCATACGAAAAATCTATATTAAATTGAAACTGGGTTTGTTTCGAAAGCTCAGTTTTTATTCTATCAATAATTTTTGCTGCAATATTATTTTCTTTGTCGTTTCCATCTCTTCTTAAGATAATTAAAAACTCATCTCCGCCGTACCTTATAACTAAGTCGTCATCTCTGATTGATTTTTTAATTGCCGAAACAATGGTTTTTAAAACATCATCCCCAATAACGTGCCCATATGTATCATTAATCTTTTTAAAACTATCTATGTCAATTAGAATCAGTATTCCTTTTTCATGGGGGTGGCTATTTATGAAGTCATGTAAAAACAGTCTCGAGTAAGCTCCGGTCAAAGCATCTTTATCTGCGTGTTCTTTATAGTTATCTCGTGCTAAAGATAATTCTTTAATTTGCCTCTTTGCATGCTTAACAAGAAAAATATAGAAAATCAGCAGTAATATACCGTAGCCTGCTATGATTAATAATGCGCTCCTTTTTGTCAGCCTATCTCTGGTTTTAAAAACATCAGTCTTTAACTGATATACAATAATACTACTTTCTTGGTCAACTGGTTCTGAATAATAGACATTCGATTTATCTTCATAAATACAATTGAAGTTTGCCAGCTTGTTTTTGCTGATTTCTATGTCAGATAACTCGATTGTCATACTAGTATTGCTATTAAGCGCTTCAATAGTCCCATTTGTAAATGGTAAGATAAAGTACACACTTTTCAGCCAATAGAACTGCACAGTTTTTCGACACATAAAGTGCACAGTTTTTCGCCAAGACTGCACAACCTCCGAGGAGTTGGTAAAATGAAGCCAGCCGAAACGGAGGTGGCGAGAAATGAAGGGGTATCGTGTGTACAATTCTATTCAACAATTAAAAGACATGGGCTTTAAGCGAGCTGCCGTGGCGGCACAGCTTCAAAAGTCCCGCCTCATCGGGAGAGGCGGGACGCAGAATGAATTTTCGGTTATCCTCGGGGTAATTGAGTCCGCGCACCTCGCAGAACTCTCGGAGGGAAAGATGGTAGGCGTCGGCGAAATCCAGCTGGCCGTTCAGCCGCTTGAAGCCCTCCTTGGGAAATGAGATCGGCTCGTGGGTCAGGATGGTTCCGGCATGGTTGACCACCACGCTCGGCTCCACCGTCACCGGCTCAACCGGGTCATAGTCGCTGCCTCGCAGGTCGTAGGCGTACCAGCCCTCCGGCACGGTATCCCGGTCAATGCGTGCGTTGGTGAACAGTCCGGGTTTTCCGAATAGTTCGATGTATTCATATTCTTCGGTAAATGCGTTGACGCTCATGGGCATCGTCTCCTTTCTGATTTTACAGCTACACAAGATACCACAGTGTGGCGAGGATAGCTACCTTTTGTCTGATTGCCAATGCGGGAAGCGGATGGTATAATCGGAATAGTTTTAGATGTTACTTACTTTGCAATAGGCGTATGTGGCGAAGTATGCAGCGGTTGAACTAATCAGAATTTACTCAAAGAAGTTGTGTCAAGAAGCACTCTACGGTTCGTTGATTGTAATTCTTTTTCCTCATGCTATACTTTAAACATCAAATAGTCGAGGAGATGCACATCATGCAGGAACTAAACACAACCTTTCATCCTATTAATTTTGAAACATGGGAAAGACGGCAATATTTTTATTACTTTACCAAGATGCTTCCGACAGGGTACTCACTTACCGTCGAAATTGATATCACTGAAACACGCAAAGCTGCCAAAGAACGAGGCATCCCGTTTATGGCCGCCTATCTATATGTGGTAAGTCGGCAACTGTCCGCACAGCCGGAAATGCGAATCTCCACACTGGACGACCAACTTGGTACCTTTGATGTTTTGCATCCGTCCTATGCGGTATTCCATGACGACGACAAGACCATTTCTAATATGTGGACAGAGTATTCTCCCTCTTTCATCTCATTTCTGGCACAGTATCTAAACGACCGCACGCTCTATGCCGAAAATCACGGACCCAGTGCAAAGCCTATTGCGCCGCCCCCCAATCTTTGCATGGTGGGTATGCTGCCGTGGGTTAGTTTTACTCACTATTCGCCGGTGCCTTATCAACAAAGCGACTGCTATTTTCCAGTTATTGAAGCCGGAAAGTTTTTTGAGCAGAATGGGCGCACACTGATGCCATTATCTGTTATGGCACAGCACGCTGTTGCTGATGGGTATCACACTTCCACCTTGTTCAATGGAATCCAAGCAGCATTTCTTTCGCCGCAAGAATGGATTGACCAATAACACGCGCCTAATTAGAAACTCACTCCGCCTTCTTGCTCTGAGACGAACCTACTGGCTTCCCACTTGTGGGGTAGGTTATCGGACATAAAATATGCCGCAGACAGATATGGTTTTGTCTGCGGTATTTTTATCAGCACAGTTCCATCCCACCCATGCCTTGCGTCTCAATGGGCGCGTCCAGTCGTCGGATCTGCCCGAATTGGGTGTGGAATCCGTCATCCGCCTGACTGCTGGGAATCATCTCATAGTTGCCGATATTCCTTGCGATTTGCAGTGCGCCGTCAAAGGTATCCGGCTGCTCCAGCTCCACTGCGGCAAGATATTTGAGCAACTCGCCGTCTGTCTGATTCATCTGCACAATTGCCTGCGCCAGCGCGTTGGCGCTCTCCACGGTGATGCAGTCCTGCGGCACCATAGTCGCAAAGTATGGGAAGATATAATCAACCATCGTGATCTCGGCTTCCGCAAAGTCCTCAATGCCAAGCCGCTGTCTTGCGCGCTCCAACAGTTCATCGGCTGCGGGCAGCGCCAGCGTGGTAAAAATGGGATTTTGCTGCTTGCCATGGGATGCGCGGAGGCGCAGCAGCATAACGCTTTTTTGTTCCTGCCCCGTCTGTAAGAATTGCTGCGGCAGTTCCTCTTTTCGCACCACATACCCGGCGCGGCAGAAGGCCCCGCCGTGGTCAGCATAAAACTCCGCACCGATGATCTGGTAATCCAGATAGGGCTGAACGCTTTCGGGAAAGGGCGTTATGCCATGGGTCACCAGATATTTGCCGAGGGCGCTGCCCCCGCCCGCGTCCGGCAAAAGAATGTATTCATCCAGCGCTTCAGACAGCCGCAGGACATCGTTAAGGCCATTCACGCTGTTGGCGTCCAACACGCCCTCAAATTTCAGGCAGGAATCCCGATCCATGGTCTGGAGCGTCCGCCCAAGGGTTTCAAGTTTTTCTCGGTTATCTGGATTCCATATATCCACATTTTTGAGATAACCGCCAAGATTGTAGACATTGCTGCTGACCTCCGCAATCTCAATTTTATCGACCCTCGGATTCTGGTAAAGCACCTCCAACAGTGTTTTACTGTTCTCAGTCGTAGAGAAGGGAAACCTTAATCGGAATCCTTCATCCACGCCGACGTAAGCCAAGGAAATCGTAATCATTCCATCCCTCCCATCTGTGGGCTCATATTTTCAGCAGGATCGCCCTGCATCAGCTCGTCGAGGCTCAGCGTTCCTTGATAGGCGATGTAGCCCCGCTGATTGAATACGCCGCCTTCCTGTTCCACGCGTTGGCGGCCGTACTTTTCAAAGTCGTAAAACTCCGCCAAATTTTCGTCATACTGGAAATGCTCAGACTCCTTAATCATGTACTCCCCATATTCCTTCGGAGAGTGGACACCAAGGACAAAGTCGAACTGATCGAGGTTTTCGGCAAGCTGCCGCACCTGTGCGGCACACTCCGGCCGCGCCAACAGAACAGCTGCGCCAAGCATGGCGCATTCCAGCGAGCTCAGCGGCGCAACTGCGCGGCACAGCTCATTCAGGTCGGGCAGATTTTCATTCTCGAAATCCAGTGTGGCGTCGATTTCCTCCGGCAGCTCGCTTTCCATGAATCGCAGGCTCATATCTCCGTAGCTGTCAATGCCTGCGCGGAGCATGGCGCGCTCAATTTGGGATTGGGACATGGGAAGATAGAGGTACGCGGCAGGGCTGTCGACGGGAGCAAAGCGTAAGGACATTTCCACCTCCATCACACAATCCTCGTAGTGATATTCAGGGAAGCGCCGCCCGTCATACAGCTCCGTCATCTCAAAATCATTGTCATATACCACGCCGTAGTGCGTGACGCGGCCGACCTGCTGATCCAGCAGATCCAGCGCGATTTTCCCGAAGTCCTTGCCCTGCATTTCTTCCGGAGACGCCGCGCCGCCGTTCATGGTCAAAAAGTGTCTTCGACCCAGTGTTGCAAGGTCTTTGAAATCTGTGACCACCGTGACTTCCTGGCAGCAGAAGGTCAGGTTGATGAGTTCTTCAACGCTGTGAAGCTCCATGCAGGAGGCCATGCCCTGAAACTGTGCCTTTTCGTATTCGTCAAAGCTGTCCAGCCGCTTGGCAAGATAGTCCAGCTCATCGAGATTCGCATTGGTCATCTCCATCTGCTTGAGCGCCGGGAAATCTCCGCGCAATTCTTCAATGTGACAGTCCTGTTTCACCGCATCCCCGATCCCCAGAGGCTCCAACAGCGCGAGAATGTGATCATATTCGTCCTTGCCGATGGGAAATGGCACAGTGGCAACACCGTACTCCGAGTGCTGCTTATTGGACAATACTGCTTGGATCATTTCAATACCTCCTGCTTATTTCTTTTTGCCATATCTGTCCGCAGGCAAGTGCCGTCGCGGCGCCAGCAGATGAAGCCGTGGGCGGGATAGGGGCAGCCCTGGCATCGTTCCGAATGGGTGCAGACGGGGTTATCGTCTTGCGGCACGTCGCGCATCGTGGAAAAGGCGGGTTCTTCGACTTGAAAATCCATTATTGTGATTTCCTTTCTGAACGCAAAAAAGGCCGCGGCTTTGATTTTGTCAAGGCTGCGGCCAAATCGTTCTTCTGTTCTGTTTACATGGTTTGCTGCGACGGGGCGTCCTGTTCCAGCGCCTGCTTGAATCGATCTGCACAGTCAGGCACCATCTCCGTAATCTGCGTCTGAATCTCGTCGATCCGCTTCTTCTGCTCGAAGGTGAGAGGGATTCCGGAGGCCATTGTGTCGGCGCAGCAGCGATAGATCTCAATGAGCTGCTCCGGCGTGAACTGCTTTTCCTCCGGCACAAGCCCGGAGCGCAGGGCAAAGTCCTGCTTGGCGGCGGCGTAGTCGCTGCCGAAATAATGGCCGAGGGTCAGTCCGTCGTGGTCGTATGTCCATTGCCATGTGGTGAACTGGACGCCGCGGCTGCTTTCCATCCCGCCGAGGACATAGCCATTGAAGTCTGTCAGCAGTTTGTAGGGCTCGCTAAGACTGGATGCTTTCAGCGGGAGAGCGTCCTCCAGCAGTTTCGTGTATTCCAGCACCTCTGCCGCAGTCTCGCCTGTTCGCTGGCAGAGGTCGCTGACCTCCGTGTCATCAATAAATTCCTTACGAATACGCATCGACCCATCGGAGATTACCGCGCCGATTTCCTGCCCGTTCAAAAGAATTGGGAGACGGTTGTTCTCGGGGGCTGAAAACTCAATTTGTTCCCGCTGGAATCGACGCGCCAGCTCTCCAAAAAAGTCAGCGCCCTTTTTGAATTTGTTTTCCTCCATAGTGCCAAGCCTCACTTTCTTCTCTTAAAATGAAAAAGGGCGCCGATCCAATGGCCCTGCAAGACCAATCAATCGGCGCCCAAAACTTTGTGAAAAAGTACGATTCAAAAATAGTGTGTTCCTTGCTTTTTTGCGCTCAAAAAGGGCGCTGGTTGGACTGCCGGATGAAAAGCGTGGAAGCAAGAGGTTCAAATCCTCGCAGACACCCTGAAACTGCCCTTGGCATCTTTTTGAAAAACAAAAAAATCCGGGCCTCAAAAAGCCCGAAAACAGTTGATGCCACTGGCTTTGCGCCAATGGCATCTAAACTGTTTGGATATTATGGTCCGAGTGACAGGGTTCGAACCTGCGGCCTGATGGTCCCAAACCACCCGCGCTACCAACTGCGCTACACCCGGATATATTAAATTGTACCTTCCGCATCTTCTCGCGGAAGAAAGGCTGCACCATGCAGCAGAAAATAGTATACCTGTTTTCCGTTCCGGCGTCAATCATTTCTCTTGCTTTGCGCACGGCTTATCGGCGGTAATGCTCTCCGAAACGGCTGTGTTTTTCTTTTCTGCTTTGCAAAAACGGCGGGGCACTTTTTATGTGCCCCGCCGAAATCAAGATGCGCTTTTTTCCTGCGCGGGCAGGATGCGCCGCAAACCTTTGCCCAGCACGGTGCAAACCTTCTCCAGCAGCCATGCCGTGGCAAGGCTCATCAACGCCAGCTGGACAAAAATCAGCGCCGGCCAGCGCAGGCAATAGACAAACGCCTGACAAAAATGATAGCAGTAAAAGGAATGCACCAGCCAAATCGGCATCGAATAGCGCCCGAGCAGTGCCAGCGCCCCGCGCAGCAGCGGAATGTCGCGCAAGATGGCCCCCGCTGCCGCCAAAAACAGCGGCGCATACAGGCAATCAAGCGTGTCGCCCATGCCGCCGAACGCGCGCGCAAAAAACACTGCCGCCAAAACGGCCGCGCAACAGGCATACCGCAGCGGACGGTTTTGCACAAGCCCCTGCGCGCGGGCAAACCAGTTATCCCGCGCCGCAAGGCAGCCCATCAAAAATGGCCCGGCCCAGCGCAGCGCCGCATAAAGCTGCTGCCAAAGCAGCGTGTTCGCAAAGGCGGGCACGTAGCGCATCGCCTGCGGCAGGGCCTTACACACCGCCAGCTGCGCCGCAACCACAAAGGCGGCCTCCACCCAGCCCGGCACACGCTTTTGCCGCAGCCAGCGGTAAATCAGCGGGAAAGCCGCCGTCAGCAAAAGGTACGGCGTTAAGAACCACCACTCGCCATTATAGGTCAGGTCAAAGGCAAAAAAGTTGCCCAGCAGGCCACGCAGCGTCACCGGCACAACCATCGGGTCATGCAAAAGTATTGCAATAGGGATAAAAACGGCAAACACTTTCCAAAAGCCGGAATACAGCCGCAAAATTTTCTGGCACCACTTGGCGCGGCGATTTTCCGCGCGCACCCAGGAAAGCCAAGTTCCATACCCGCCCAGCGCCAAAAACAGCGCCACGCACAGCTGGCAAAAAGCGCCGAGGATCGTCTCGTATTTGCTGCCGTAATAGCTGCCGAGCGAAAGATAGCCAACGCCCGCGGCTAAGCGGTAATCGTAAGTAAACAGGTGATGAAACAGCATCATCCCCACCGCAAGCCCCTTGAGAAGATTCGTATCCTGCAAGGTGAACGCAGACGCCTGTAAGGTAGGCTTTTTCTCGGTTGCGGTCATGGCTGTGCCTCCCGATAAAGAAATGGCGCCGGAAGCCCGGCACACTGTTTGTGAGTATAGCAGAATTTGCACAAAAAAGCCACAATCTACCTGTTTTGTATGCCGCCCGCGGCATACAAAAAGCCGGCCCCGGTTTCCCGGGGCCGGCCAAAAGTTTACGCCGAAAGCGGCAGCTTAGCCCAACTCAGCGAAGTACTTAATGGTACGAACCATCTGAGAGGTGTAGCTGTTCTCGTTGTCGTACCAAGAAACGACCTGAACCTGATAGGTGTCGTCGTCGATCTTGGCGACCATCGTCTGGGTAGCATCGAACAGAGAGCCGTAACGCATACCGATAACATCGGAAGAAACGATCGGCTCTTCGTTGTAGCCGAAGGACTCAGACTGTGCAGCCTTCATAGCGGCATTGATGGATTCTTTGGTGACATCCTTGCCCTTGACGACGGCAACCAGGATGGTGGTAGAACCAGTCGGCACCGGAACACGCTGAGCAGAGCCGATCAGCTTGCCGTTCAGCTCCGGGATGACAAGGCCGATGGCCTTGGCAGCGCCGGTAGAGTTCGGGACGATGTTCTGTGCGCCGGCACGAGCACGGCGCAGGTCGCCCTTGCGCTGGGGGCCGTCGAGGATCATCTGATCGCCCGTGTAAGCATGCACGGTGGTCATGATGCCGGAAACGATCGGGTAGGTGTTGTTCAGGGTGTTCGCCATAGGAGCCAAGCAGTTGGTGGTGCAGGAAGCTGCACTGATGATCTTGTCATCCTTGGTCAGGGTCTTGTTGTTAACGGAGTAGACGATCGTCTTCAGGTCGCTGCCGGCCGGGGCAGAGATAACGACCTTCTTGGCGCCGGCATTGATGTGAGCCTGTGCCTTATCCTTGCTGGTGTAGAAACCGGTGCACTCCAGCACGACGTCGATGTTCAGCTTGCCCCAAGGCGCATCGTTGGCATCCTTCGCGGTGTAGATCTCGATCTCTTTGCCATCCACAATGATGGAGTGATCGGTAGCTTCGACGGTGTGCTTGTTCTCGCCGATCTTGCCGCAGAAAGAACCCTGCGCAGTATCGTACTTCAGCAGGTGCGCCAGCATCGCCGGGCTGGTCAGATCGTTGATGGCAACGACCTCATAGCCCTTAGCATCAAACATCTGGCGGAAAGCCAGACGGCCGATACGACCAAAACCATTAATAGCAACTCTAACATCAGCCATAATAATAGTAACCTCCTATATTTGACCCTGTAATTCCATTTAGAATTCACGGTGCTTTTATTGTAGCCCAATTTCCGGGAAGTTTCAAGAGCTTGACAAACTCTTAACAAAAGATTTTTGATTCTCGGAAATGTACACAAGGATCGTCGATCTTCCGTTCGCGCGATATGACAATTTTCACAAAAAGAAAGCGGCCCTTTTGCCGATCTGCAAAAGAGGCCGCCAATTTTTGAAGAAGAAATGCTAAGCTGCCACGTTGTGCCGCGCCGCTCAGGCTTCTTCGGCCGTTTCGGCCTCCTGCCCCAGCGCGGAAAGCGCAACTCCCGCGCCCAGCAGCCCGATGCATCCGAGCAGCAAGCTGAAAGCAAGCTCCGATACGGGCGTCTGGCCCCAGAGATAGCGCGCAACGCCCTGCGGCACCTCGCAGCAGGTGCACAGATAAAACGCCCACATGCCCGTCATGTATTCTTTCCGGCCCCAGCGGCTTTCCGGAAAAAAGCCTACCCGCAGCAGTATGCTGGAAAGCAGCAGCGCCGCCAGCGCGGAAAAGGTCTGCATCGTCTGGGCAAAGCGGTAAACGCTGGAATAGTTGCCCGCAAAGCGCACCAGCGTCAGCGCGAGGAAAAAGGTGCTGCCCGCGATGCCGAGGCGAATGCCGCCAACAGGGCGGCGCGCGCCGGAAGACCCCCAGTGCGCGCAGAGCGTCAGCATCCACCACGCCGCGGCAAGGCCGAGTATCCCCAGCAAAAATGCCTTGTAAGCCACTGTCTTCGTGCCCAGCAGCTCCAGCGCGCCCACCGCGGCACACGCCGCGCCGCACACCGCCAGCCCCAGCGCCAGCGGCAGGTTCCGTTTTTCCATTGCCGCCGGGCGGCGCGCCGCCATCAGCGAGGCCAGCGCCGCGATCAAAATCAGCGCCGCAACTAAGGCATAGCGCAGCCAAACCGCGCCTGCCACGCTAAAGCCCTTTGTCGGGTCAGTGAACTGGGCAAGGTCGATCGTATATGCGGCCGCCCCGCAGGCGCCCACCAAGATCAGCAGAATTCCGGCAAACTTTTTCATTCTCGTTCCTCGATGCTCTTATATTTCTGGCGAACGCCCAGATATTTGTATGCCGGACGAATGATCCGGTTTGCAAAAACAACTTCCTCTACGCGGTGTGCGCACCAGCCCGGCACACGGGCGATAGCGAACAGTGGCGTGTACAAATCTTCCGAAAGGCCCAATATCTTATAGATCAGGCCGCTGAACAGATCGACATTGGCACAGATGGGCTTGCTTTTGCCGCGCTCCTCGGCGAAAATCTCCGGGGCAAGGCGCTCGATGCTGCACAGCATATCGAACTCCTCGGCATAGCCTTTTTCGTAGGCCAGCGGGCGGGCACGCTCACGCAGGATCAGCGCGCGCGGATCGCTGATGGTATAAACGGCATGGCCCATGCCATAGATAAGCCCTGAGCCATCGCCCGCCTGTTTGCGGATGATGCGGCGCAGATACTCGCGTACTTCATCGTCGTCGGCCGGGTTTGTGACATGATGCAGAATATCATCGAGCTGGCGCATCACGCGCAGGTTTGCGCCGCCGTGCTTCGGGCCTTTCAGCGCGCCGATGGCCGCGGAAATGGCCGAATAAGTATCCGTGCCGGAGCTGGAAAGCACCCGGCAGGTAAATGTCGAGCAGTTGCCGCCGCCGTGATCGGCATGCACTAAAAGGCACATATCAAGCAGCTTGGCTTCTTCGTGCGTAAAGCGCTGATCGGGGCGGTAGGTGGCGAGGATATGCTCGGCCGTGCTTTGCCCCGGGATTGGCATGTGGAAAAACATGCTCTTTTTATCATAGACGCGGCGCTTGATCTGATAGGCGTCGACCATGATCGTAGGCAGCCCCGCAATCAGGTTGATGCTCTGGTTCAAAATGTTTTCGAGGCTTAAATCGTCGGCCTTTTCGTCATAAGAATAAAGCGCCAGCACACTGCGGGCCATCTTGTTCATGATGTTCGGCGAGGGGGCCTTCATAATCATATCTTCGGCAAAGCCCTCGGGCAAATCGCGGTGCGAAGCGAGGATCTCGCAAAAATCGTTCAGCTGATCCTGCGTGGGCAGGCTGCCAAAAAGCAAAAGCCAGATTACTTCCTCGTAAACAAAGCGATCGTTATTGTAAGCCTCGGCCACGATCTCATTGATATTGACGCCGCGATAGATCAGTTTGCCCGGCGTCGGGATAATGCTGCCGTCCTGATCTTTTTTGTAGCCCACTACGTCGCACACGTTTGTCAGCCCGGCCAGCACACCTGTGCCATCGGGGTTGCGCAGCCCGCGTTTTACGCCGAGACGCTCGCTCGTCTCCGGGTCAATGTAGTTGTTTTTCAGGTATTCTTTGCAAAGCGATTCCATCGTTGCGCCGTCCAGCGCGGCAACTTCAGAAGCCATTCTACCTTCCCCTTTTCCTCAAAATATACTTTCCCTTCGGTTTTGCATGGATGCTTTGTGCCATCTGCCAGAATGACACGCTTTCATGATAGCGCGAAAACGGTACAAATTCAAGCAGGAATCCCGTCGAAGCCCCTGATTCGGGCCTGTTTGCGCTCTCCTTGTCCTACCCTAGCGGCAGGAGGGATGCGCAATGAAAAAAGCGACGCTTTTGCTGGCCCTGATTTTACTGTTGAGCTGCCTTGCGCCGGTGGGCAGCTATTATCTGATGCTCGCCGTCGAAGGAAAAGGCGCCGCGGGCACATTGCAGCAGCTTCGGCTGGACGCCGCCGGCAGCGGCAGCGCGGCCGCCCTGCGCACCGCGCCCGAAGCGGCAAAGCCAAACGCCTCTGCCGCGCCGAAAACTTCGCCCCAGCCTTCGGCCAATACGGTGCTTACCGTTTTGGTTCAGGATACCTCGAGCGGCGAAGTGCTCTCGGTGCCCCTGCGGGAATATGTAATCGGCGCCGTGGCCAGCGAGATGCCCATGACATGGGAAGACGCCGCCTTACAGGCGCAGGCCGTATCCATCCATACATACGTGTTATACTGCCGGGATCACAACGATACCGCCAGCATGGGCGGCGCTTGGCTGACAGCCGACCCTGCCCGCCGGCAGGGCTTTATGACGGATGCCGTGCTGCACAGTTATTGGGGCACAGATTATGACGCCAACTATGCCCGCCTTTCCAAGCTGGTGGATCAAGTGCTCGGCACCGTCGTCACCTATGAGGGCCAGCCGGCCGCCACAAGCTATTTTGCCATTTCTAACGGCCGCACGGAAGCCAGCCAAAACGTATGGAACATTGCCCTGCCCTATTTGCAGGGCGTCGACAGCAGCGCCGACAAGCAGGCCGAGGGCTGCACCTGTACGGTGACGTATACCAGCCAGCAGATGTACGATGCGCTGGTTTCCGCGCTTGGCCTTGCCCCCGGCAGCACCAAGCCCGGCAACTATTTTACAAACTATATCAAAACCGACGCGGGCTATATCTATTCGGTGGACGTATGCGGCACGACCGTGCGCGGCACGGTGCTGCGCAGCGCGCTGCATCTGCGCAGCACCTGTTTTTCCATCTCTTATGCAGACAATCTGTTTACCATCACCACCGTCGGCTACGGCCACGGCGTTGGCCTGAGCCAATGCGGCGCCGAAGCAATGTCCAAAAGCGGCAGCACATGGCAGGATATTCTGGCGCACTATTTCCCCGGCACCACGCTGGCCGCCGCCTAAACCATTTTGTGCGGCCGGAAAAAGGCGCCTTTGCTTTTCGGCGCCGTGGCCGCAAAGCCCCTTTGTACGCCCCCGCGTTTCTCTGCAGGCCGTGCCTTTGCCGGCCTGTTTTTTGTTGGCCGGAAAAGTCGATTTGTAGTTTTTGCGGCAAATGTGTATAATACACAAGGCACACAATCCCGAGAACGAAAACCGCAGGAGGTTTTGATATGAAAAAGCCCGTATTGGTGGTTATGGCGGCAGGCATGGGCAGCCGCTACGGCGGCATGAAACAGATCGACCCGGTAGGCCCTTCGGGCCAGCTGATTATCGACTATTCCATTTATGACGCGCACCGCGCCGGCTTTGACACGGTGATCTTTGTTATCAAGCACGAGATCGAGGCCAGCTTTAAGGCTGCCATCGGTGATCGCCTTTCCCGCGTGATGGATGTGAAATACGCCTATCAGCAGCTTGACGAGCTGCCGGCCGGCTTTTCCGTGCCCGCAGGGCGCGAAAAGCCGTGGGGCACCTGTCACGCCGTTCTGGCCGCTAAAAGCTTGATTGACGGGCCTTTTGCCGTCATCAACTCCGACGATTACTACGGCCCCGAGGCGTTTGCCGTCATCTACGATTACCTTTCCTCGCACCGCGACGGCGCAGTGTATGATTACTGCATGGTAAGCTACCTGTTGAAAAACACCGTATCCGAGCACGGCAGCGTGGCGCGCGGCATCTGCACCCCGACGGCCGCGGGCAAGCTGGCAAATGTCACCGAGCGCACCCGCATCGAGCCGTATGCGGGCGGCATCCATTATACCGAGGACGGCGGCGAAAGCTGGGCTGATCTGCCCGGCGATACGCCCGTCAGCATGAACCTCTGGGGCTTTGGCGAGAGCTTTCTGCACGAAGCGGAAGCCCGCTTTTCGGGCTGGCTCGCCGAAAATCTGCCGAAGAACCCGCTGAAATGCGAATACTTTCTGCCGCTTGTGGTCAGCGAGCTGATCGACGAGCACAAGGCCGAGGTGCACATCCTGCAAAGCGGCGACAAATGGTACGGCGTCACCTACAAAGAGGACAAGCCCGTTGTCGTGGCCGCCATCGCCCAGAAGATTGCCGCCGGCCAGTATCCGGCCGAGCTTTGGGGCTAAGCCGCACGGCGAATGCACGGGCAGACGCTTTTCTGTGCCTTACGCCTGCGGCGGGTACTTTTCCGCGCGGGTAACGCGGCCGGCCTTCCGGCAAACCTCCGAAACGCGGCAAGGATTTTATCCTTCCATCGGTGCCCATATTGAATCTCCTAAAAAATCGTATATCGCAAAACGCCCCGCAATCGGCTATTTGAAAGCCGAAGCAGGGCGTTTTTTGTATATTATTGTAAATTTTGTACAGTGTGGAAAATTGCTTGCATCATATATTTTTTGGGCCTGTCTCAGCATCCTCCGGCATAAAGCCGTTTTCCGCCCACATTACCAAGAACATCTGCACACGGCCCGTCACAGCCCCACCGCGCGCAATCCGCGCGGCCTCGGCGCGTTTTACCCACACAGGCTCGATTTCCTCGGCCGGGGCGTGCTCGCCGCCGAAAGGCTGCGTGTCGTCGGCCTGCCCGAAAAAAACAGCCGATACCTCGTTGCTGATCCCGATCGCGCCGTAAGAGCACCCATAGCAGGCCAGGCAAGCCGAAAGCGTCAGGCCTGTCTCCTCGGCAAGCTCGCGCGCCGCAGCCGCGGGAAGGCTTTCGCCCGGCTCCGGCATGCCGGCCGGAAAATTGTACACCACACGGTTTACCGCGGGGCGAAACTCTCGGTTAAGCAGCACCCGCGTTTTGCTTTGGTTCAAAATCACGAGCACCACGCCCTCCGGCGCAGCGCCGGAAAGCTCCTCTGCGGCCAAAACGGGGCGGCGGCTTACCATCTCGTATACCTTTTCGTGCCCGTCCGCCATTTCATAATGCAGATCATACCGCCGCAGAAAACGGCCCTCCCCTTTTGGCTCGCAGCGCAAAAATTTCATGCTTTCGTCTCCTCTGCGGCCGTGTCCAGCATTAAATGGATGATTTCCTGATCCGTCTGGCGCATTCCCTCGTGCGCCAGAAGCCCGACATTCCGGATGGTGTTCTCCACGCCTTTTGTCACGATGCCGTCGCCGCCGCGGAACTGGCTGCCGTGCTGATACATCTGCATCCCCAGAAGCCCCGCCTCGACGGCAGAAGCGATTTTAGCCGCGCAGCTTGCTTTTGCGCCGTCGCAGATCATGCCGGAATTGATCGCCAGCGCGTTAACAACCGTATGCGCAACTTCGCGATAGCCTCCGCCGTACAGGTACGTCACGCCCGCGCCCGCCCCGGCGCCTGCGCTGGTGGCGCCGCAATAAGCCGAAAGGCAGCCAATGCCCGTTTTTAAGTGGATGGCAACCAGATTCGACACGCACAGCGCGCGGTACAGCTTTTCTTCCGAAATGTGCAGCTCTTTGGCATATACGATCACGGGCATCGACACAGTAAGCCCCTGATTGCCGCTGCCGGAATTGATGACGACGGGCAGCTCGCAGCCGTTCATCCGTGCATCCGACCCAGCCGCCGCCATCGCTTTGGCGCGGTTTTGCACGCTGTCGCCGTAGGATTGCAGCAAAATACGGCCGATGCCCGCGCCCCATACGCGGCGCAGGCCTTCCTCGGCGATTGCGGTATTATAGGCAATCTGGCGCCCGATGGTTTCGCGGATGTCGTCGAGCTTCACGCAATCGGCAAAGGCGACGATCTGCTCCACGTTCAGCTTTTCATGGCCGTTTCCCGCCGTGCCGCCCTCGGCATAGGCGCGGTGATACAGCGAAACGCCGTCTTTTTCCATGTCGACGATATTGGTATGGAAGCCGCTGATGCGCACACTTGCGCAATGGGTGCCGGAATGCACCGTCACTTTTAAGTCGAATACACAGCGCGATTGCAGTTCTTCCACGGTGATCGGCGTTTTTTGCAGGTAAGCCGCGATCTGCGTTACCTCGGCGGGGCTTACGGCGGAGATCACTTCCAGTTCTTTGTCTTCGTCGCCCGCGATGATGCCCGCGGCGGCCGCGGCCGCGATGCCCTTTAAGCCGCCCGTGTGCGGCACAATCACGCTCTTTACATTTTTCACGATATTGCCGGAGGCCGCCACCGTAACCACCTCGGGCAGCGCGCCCAGCGCGGCGCGCGCTTTGGCCGCCGCATACGCCACGGCAATCGGCTCGGTGCAGCCCATCGCGGGGACAAGCTCCTCCCGCAGAATTTCGAGATAAGCCTGATATAAGCTATTTTCCATAAAACCTCCATACCCGGGCAAAAATGGGCAGTTTACCTGCCGCTGCGGCCGTTTTTCAAAAATCGGATTATTTTTTCGTACAGCACGGCAGGCTGGATAGGCTTCGGGATCAGCTCGTCAATGCCGGCCGCATAGGTATTCTCTTGATCCTCAGGGAAGGCATTTGCCGAAATCGAAAGTACCGGCGTCAGCGCGGCATCCCGGCGCGGCAAAGCGCGGATCGCGCGCGTCGCGGCAAGGCCATCCATCACGGGCATGCGAATGTCCATCAACACTACCGCATAATAACCTTCCGGCGAGGCCGCGTATGCTTCCAGCGCCGTTTTGCCGTTTTCGGCACAATCTACCAGCATCTTTTGCTTTTGCAGCAAAGCCTTGCCAATATCCAGATTGATGCGGTTATCATCTACCAGCAGGACATGCTTGCCGGCCAAAAGCGCCATATCCTCTTGGGGGAGGGCAAAGCTGTTTTCTGCCGAAGAATGCGGCGTGTGGCACAGCGCAAGCGTAAGCTCTACCGTAAAGGTAGTGCCCTTGCCGAGCACGCTCTCCACACGGATAGTGCCCTCCATACGGTCGATGATCCGCTTTGCAATCGCAAGCCCGATACCGGCGCCGGCTGTCTCTCCGTCCTCCTGCATATGCTCGCGGGTAAAAGGCTCGAACAAATGCTGCTGGAAATCTTCGGCCATGCCGATGCCGTTATCGGCAACCACGGCGCAGATGCGCACCTGCTCCGGCGTGTACTCGATTTCCCGGATAGAAAAGCGGACGCAGCCGCCCTCGGGCGTAAATTTCACCGCATTGGACAACAAATTAAAGAACACTTGCTGGAACCGCACCAAATCGACCATAACTTCCGCCTGCGTGCTTTTTCCTTCCAGATGTGCCCATTCCAGAGAAATATGCTTTTGCTCGCACTGTGGGCGAATCAAAAGCTCCAGCTGGGCAAGCAGCATCGGCAAACGGCAGGGCGTCTTTTTTAGCCGAATGCTCTCGCTCTGCAAGCCGGACATATCCAGCAGATCATTGATCTGGCGCAGCAAAAGCCCGCTGGAAGCCGCCACTTGCCGCATAGCCTTGCGCACAAATTCCTCGTCCTGTGCGCGGTCAGCGGTAAGTTCTGTCAGGCCGATGATTGCATTCATCGGGGTACGCATTTCGTGGCTGATGCTTGCGAGAAACTCCGTCTTCGCGCGGGAAGCCTCCTGCGCCTGCTGCAAAGCCCAGCGCAGCTGTTTTTGCTGGCGATCCTGCTGTTCCAGCAGCGTGGTAACATCCGTGCGCGCCAGAATAATCGCGGTATGGCTGGCGTCCAGATACAAAAAGCTCCATTGCTTACGGAAGTGTTTTTTGTCCTTTTCGACGGTAAATGAGACAGAATAGGCGTTTTCACTTTTCAAACAGGCGCAGATCGTTTCCATGCTGAAGGCCTGCTGTGCAGCCGTGCGCTCCTCGGCGGGAATAAAGGTGCGGACAAAGCTTTCGGACGCTGCCTGATACAGCATTTCCATCCCGCAGTGCATTTGCTCCTCAAAATCCGTATGGCGGTAGCAGTGCAAAAACCCTGTCTGCACATCCACCACGCCCAGTAGCTCGAAATGCAGCTCGGCAATTCGGTCGATCGTTGCCTGCATGGTTTTTTTCTCGTTTACATCGTAGGAATAAATAAATGCTTTGATGTCGCCGCTTTCCGGATCCTTAAAGGTTTTCAGGATGGTTCTGGCCCAAAAAGCCCGGCCTGTACTGTCTTTGCGGCGATACTCAAGTTCTTTGTAGTTTTTGCCCTCAGCAAAATCGTTGAGGATATTTTCGCGGTCGAGCAGCTTGTGCAACGCGGCGCGCTCCTTCGGAGAATCGCCGTGCGCAGCAATATTTTGCAGCACTTGCTCGCCGCTTTCTTCAGAATGCTTTGCATAGCGGTAGCCAAGCACGTCACAGCTTTCCACCTTTTTCCGGGTGAGATTGTAGCGCGCTTTTGCGATCATATTCTCGTCCTGCGCGGCTTCCAAATAGTGCATTTCTTCGCGGAAGCGGTGCAGCTCTGCGCTGCGCCGGCGCTGTTCTTCTTCCTCCGCGGCCTTCTTTTCGGTAATATCATTGCATATCCCGCAGAATTGAAGGTTGCCGTCCGGGGTTTCCATCGGGGCCGCCAAAAATTCGATCCAGCGGCACCCGCCCTCCTGCGGCAGGGTGCGGAAAATGCAGTGAAGCGGCTGCCTATGGCCGATCCCTTGCTGCAATGCGGCAGAGATCCTTGGCCGGTCTTCGGTGCAGGCATAGCGCTCGATGCAGGCCAGCACATCGTCGCTCACGTTTTCGTCCCGTAAATATTCCAGCAAGCTGCCCATGCCCTCGCTGTGGAACTTGCGCAGCAGGCGGCCGCCCTCCACGCCATACAGCGCCACGCCACCGGGCAAATGCTGAATCAGCGTTTCCATCTGCATCTGGGCCGCCTTGATTTCGGTGACGTCATTATAGATGGTGAGGTAAATTTCCTGATTGCCGGGGTCTACAGTACGGCGCACAACGCCGTTCAGCCAGCGAATCTTGTCGTTGGAGAGAATGCGAACCTCAAACGCCTGCGGTTTATCCAAGGTGCGGGCATTTTTCCATGTTTTGGCCAAGCGTGCACGGTCCTCCGGCAGAACTTTAGTATAAAGCTCTACGCTTTGCGCCAGCGCGCTTTCGCCAAGCATCAGGCGCCCGGCGCGGTTCATAAAAGTAAAGTTCCAGTTGGCGTCCAGCTCGCTTACGCCGCAGGGCAGCAGATCATACAGCGTTTCAAGGTAGGCCGTCTGCCGCCGGCTAGCCGCCAGCGCGCCGGCCCAATCTTTGATGTTGGAACAAATCAAATACGCCATCTGGCTGCCGTCGGGCTGCACAAGCGAGATGCCCTCGCACAGCAGCCACACATAGCGGCGCGTATTGCAGTTGAGGATGCGGCACTCAAATTTTGTGCTGTGGTTTTCCGAGAAAAGCTTTTCGAGCGCCGTATCCACAAGCGAGCCATCGTCCGGATGCAAAAGGCCATGCACCTCGGCCGGGCTTGCGCCCGGCACGGCATCGCAAAGGCAGCCGATACTGTGGCAAAGCGTTTCATTTGCCGCAGCCATCGCCCACTTCCCTGCGCGGTAAGAAAGCGTGGCAATGCCCGTGGGCAGCGCCCGCAGCAGGCCTTCCACTTTGCCGTGCTGATCGGAAAGGGCCTCGGTGCGCCGTCTCTCCGTTTGCAATTCCTGTTCCAGTGCCTTGCGACGGTCGATGTCGACGATCACCACCACAAACCAGCTGCGGCCATTTTCATCCGTAACACGGTGGCCGGCATCGTACACCCATTTCAGCTCTCCGCTGCGCGTCTCGATGCGATACTCGCAGGTATCAAAATCGTCTTTGCAGATCTGTTCGCGGATTTCGCGGCATACGCGGTCCCGATCAGCCTGATAAATCATATCCGGGAAACGGTTATGGAAACGCTGCAAAAATTCCTCGCGGGTATAGCCCAGCATCTCCAGCATATTATCCGACACATAGGAGAACTGCTGATCGTCCTCGGCAGAATATTTGAAAATGCCGCCCGGGATCAAATGGATCATAGCCGACGCTTCCTGTCGGCGCGTATCGGCGGCCTGCCGTATCCGTACCTGCTCCGAGACATCCATCAGCGCCATACAGCAAACAAGCCCGTCCGGCTTTTTCTCGTAGTGGCAAGCCACCCGCAGCCAAAAACGGCTTCCGTCTTTCCGGGTAACCTGCACACACGGCGCGCTGCTTGTCTGCGGCGTATTTTCGGCGGCGATGGCCGCCAGCTCCGGCGGGAAGCCGCAGCCATCCCCGTTGGCGGCGGCAAGCGCGTATTCCTTGTGCGTAAAGCCAAACATTTCGCAGGCGTGGTCGTTGGCAAACTGTGGCTGCTGGGGGCTGCTGCTGTGGTACACCAAAATACCGCCCGGCAGGCTGAGAAGCGTCTCGCGCAGGCCCGCCGCGCTTTTTTCGGCTGTGTGCCGCGCCCGTACCGCATCGTCGACATCCACAAGGGTGCCGATCGCGCGCAAAATCTTGCCTGCTTTATCGCGGACAAATTCGCCCGCCATCCGCGTCCAGCGGTAGCCGCCGCCCTGCACTTTTAAGCGCAGCTCGCATTCGGTATGCGGCGCGCCGGCACCCGCCATTTGGAAGAAAGCGGCCAGCTGCGGGCGATCCTCGGCATAAACGTTTTCTGGGTCTCCCTCATTTTTGCACAGCTTTTGCGGCGATTCCATCGCCAGCGCATATCGGCTGAACGATTCGGACGCATAAAAGCGACCGGTTTGGAAGTTCCATTCCAGCACGGCGCAGTCTGTATGCTCCACAATAATACGGTAACGCTCTTTTTCTTCCGTTTCCTCCCGCAGGATCGTGTTATCGGCTTGCAGGCGCTCCAGCTCTTTTTCCGGCCCGGCATCTGCATGAGGCAGCGCAAGGGCGCCCTGCTGCATTTTTTGCCGCAGGGCACAAAGGCTGCCGGCCAGCCGATATACCTTGTGCCCGGCCTGTGCGGCCGCCTGCCGAGGCAGGCCGTTTTGCCGCACAAGCTGCGCGGCATGCTTTTCATCGGTAATGTCACGGTTGCACAGCAGATAACAGGAGCCGCCCACATGCAGCAATGTGCTGGAAACCCAGCGTTCTTCTCCCTGCGCCGTGCGGCAACGATATTCCAAGGTGCCCGGCTTCTCGCCGGCTTTTGTAAAGTCCAAAAAGCTGACGAGTGCGGCGCGATCTTTTTCGGCGGCAAGGCCGGCCGCCGTCTCTTCCAGATAGCGCGCGATTGTAAGCGTCCGGCCGTCGCTTTCCGCGCCGCGCTCGGTGCGGACGATACAGCTGCCCTGCTCGGCATCCAGCTCATAGGTTGCATCATACGCGCCGAGCAGCGCCCGGCTAAAGCGGCCGCGGTCGGCACGTATTTGATCCGTAACATCGGTAAAGACGATTTGCACCACAACGCGGCCATCCGGCCCCGGCACCTTTTGCATCAGCGTATGTACCCAGCGTACGCTGCCATCCGCGCGCAGGATGCGGTGGTCACAGCCAGTCCGCTTGCCCCCGGCAAAAATGTTGTGCAGGTTTTCTTCCATGAGGGCGCGGTCGTCCGGATGGACGCCGAAAAGCTGGCCGTGCTTTTGCACAGCCGCCAAATATTCCGCCTGCCCGGAAAAGCCGAAAAGACGCCATGCAGCATCGTTCAGGCTTGCCAAATGCATGCGGCCCTTTTCGCGGTAAAGCTGCACGATGCCGCACGGAATCGTGCTGTAAAGCTGTTGTAAAAAGGTGCGTTGCCGCTCCAGCTCGGCGGCCTGACGCGCAGTCAGCTTTTCGCTTTCCACCTTTGCCTGAATGTCCATCAGGATCGCGCTGGCATATACGGTGTCTCCCGCGTCATGGCGGGAAATACTGCCGGTAATGCTCACCCAGCGCTGGCTGCCGTCCTTGCAGGGGTGGCGGTAGCGCGCGGTCAGCAGGGCAAGCTTGCCGGATACTACCTGCTCGATTTCGCAGCGCATACGTTCCCGGTCCTCAGGGCAGATGGCCTGCAGGGCATCTGCCGCAAACAGGCGGGCATATTCCTCCCGCGTATAGCCGAACATTTTAGCCGCTATATCATTGAAGTAGACTGTGGAGATGGCTTCTCCGTGAATTTCAAAGCTGTAAACGGCGCCCGGAAGATTGCGCATTACATCAGAGAGCCGATGCGAAAGCTGCTCGTTATGGCGCAGCAGGTTCATGCGCATGGAAATATCGTCGATGGCCATATACAGCAGCTCGCCCGTAGCCTGCTTGGCCAAAAAGCGCGCGCGTACCCGAAGCCAGCGCTCGCCCTCGCCTTCATGCCGGGGCCGTGTGCTGACTTCGCAGGCCGCCTCCTGCCCGCTTCGGATCGCCTTCTTCACCATATCAAGAAAAGGCGCATGGCATTCCCACGGCAGCATGTCCAACAGGCTATCGCGGCCTTTTTCGTAATCCTCATAGGAAAGATGCAGAATCTCCAAGAACTTGTCATTTACGCGCAGCGTATGTACTTCGCCGTTTTCATATTCCGCAATCGCCGCGCCGCCCACAAAGCTGTTGAACAGCAGCGTCGACTGCGTGGTCGCGCTGAGAAAATCCGTCGAGCCGCCGATGCCCGTAGAAAAGCGCAGGTCAGGCCCGGCCAGCGCCGCCCTTTGCAGCAAGGTACGGTAGCTTTCTTCGTCCATCGGTTTGGCGAACAAATACCCCTGCATATACAAGCAACCGATACTTTTCAGGTAATTTGCCTGCTGCAAAGTTTCTACGCCCTCGGCGATTACCGGCAGGCCAATGCCGTGCGCCATGTGTACAACCGCGCTGAGGATGCTGCCGCCACGGGCCTGCTCATTGGAGCTGGAAAGAAACCGCATATCCAGCTTGAGCGTATCGACCGCGACATCTTTAAGCATATTAAGCGAGGAATAGCCGCTGCCGAAATCGTCCATTTCCACATGGAAGCCATATCCCTGCAGCTGATGCACAACGCGCACGAGCTGCTCGGGGTTTTCCATATAAGCCGATTCCGTGATTTCAAGATGCAGCAGCTCCGGCGGGAGATGATACTCCTCCAGCAGCTTTTGCAGGTTGCCGCAAAGGCTGGCGTGGTAAATATCCTGCCGCGAGATATTGACGGACACCGGCACAGGCCGGATTCCCGCATCCAGCCAAGCGCGCAGGCAGATGCAGGCCTGCCGCCAGACATATTGATCCAGCGCGCTGATAAAGCCGTTTTCCTCAAAAAGCGGAATAAAACGCCCCGGCGGGATCAAGCCCTTGCGCGGGTGGTTCCAGCGCACAAGCGCTTCCGCGCCGGAAAGGGCATGCTCCGCATAGTTATACTGCGGCTGAAAATATACCACAAACTGCCCCGCCGTAAGGGCGGTACGCGCTTCGTTGCTGATCTCCTGCTCTTCCAGCAGGTTTTGGCGCATTGCTTCGTCGTACCAGCCGCAGCGAGCCTGCGCACTGTTTTTGACAGAGCGCAGCGCCAGCATCGCGCGGTCGCACATCAGGGCCGCATCCAAGGTGCGGTCTGTAATTTCATAAACGCCGGCGCGCGTCACAAACTCAAAATCCGGGTAAAGCTTTGCCATGTGGGCATCCAGCTGCTCCAGCAACCGATTCGGCTCAAAAGTATCCATCCTGCGCAGCGTTACAAAGCAATCGGCATGCCAGTGCCCCGCGATCATCACGCCCTGCGCCGGCAAGGCCTCGGTACGGTACACGCGCCCGATTTCAGCCAGCAGCGCATCGCCCGCGGCCATGCCGTAAATTTCGTTAAAGGCGCGGAAGTGGTCAATATCCCAGCGAAGGATCGCATAGCGGCCCGCAGGGTCTTTTTCCAGCAGCTGCGCCACGTGGCGACAAAAAGCGAGCTTATTGTAAAGCCCCGTTTTTTCGTCCGTTTCCATCCGGCGGATTTGCTGCTCGAACATACGGCTGCGCTCAGCAAGATGCTCGGAATCCATGCGGCGCAGAATATTATTCACGCGATGCTGAATGATCCGGGCCTGATAGGGCTTTGTGATGACATCGGCGGCGCCGTAATCCAGTGCGCGGATCTGCGTCTCTGCATCTCCGCTGGCCGTCGCCACAATGACCGGGATGCGGCACAGGTTGCTGTCTGCCATCATGGCCTGCAGCACATGATAGCCGTCCATCCGCGGCATCACGATGTCCAGCAGCACAATATCCACTTTAGCAAGGGTATGCAGCAGCTCCATCGCTTCGGCGCCATCGCGCGCCTCGGCAATTTGATACAGCGAGCCCAAGATTTTTTTCAGTAAAGTACGGTTCACGCCGGCGTCATCTACAAGCAGAATCGTTTTTTGATTTTCCGCAGATTTCATTCTTAAGCCCTCACAGCCGCAAATGCCATAATGGATTCGGCAGCACACAAGGCCAAGGGCCGGTGCGCCTTTTGGGGAAATTCATCCGAAAACGCATCTTTTTGAAGTGCTATGGATTGCATCCCAGACAATTTTACTATAGCACATTTCCGGCGTGTTTTCAGCATTTTTTAACACGATTCACAGTTTTTTTCGTTCTCTTTGGCACATTTTGAGAGAATACGGGCAAAAGGCAGGCCGCCGGAAATTTTCCGGCGGCCTGCCCGATTTGTATCAGCTGCTCTGCGTTAAATTCCGTGCCCATTTCCCGCGCACAAAAACCACGGCGGAAACGGCAAAACGGACGCATTCCTCCAGCGAAAGCAGCCAGTATGTCCACCAGATGGGCAGCCCGAGCCAAAGCCCGGCGGCCAGCCCGACAGGCACGCCAATGCCCCAAGTGCCCAGCATATCAATCGCCATTGCATATCCGGTTTTGCCGCCGCTGCGCAGGACGCCACCCTCCAAAATCATGTTCCCCACCTTGAAAGGTGCCACCGCTGCATAGGCGTACAGAACGTACACCGTCATCTGCCGCACGGTATCCTCTACGCGGAACATCCGCACATAAAGGGGCGCCAAAAGCACAATCCCTACCGAAAGCAGCGCCGCGCCGGCCAGCCCCAGCCGTACAAAACGCCGTGCATCGCGAAATGCCTCATCGGTTTTGCCTTCGCCAAGCTTTTGCCCTGTCAGGATGCCGGCCGCCGAAGAAAGGCCCGTCAGCGCGCCGATCATCAAAGACTGAATCGGGTTTGTCAGCGTGATAGCGGCGCAGGGCTGTGTGCCCATGCGCCCGTAGATCACGGCATACACGTTTTCGCCAAGGCTCCACAAAAACTCGCACCCGAGGATCGGCAGCAGAATTTCCGCCGTTTTCCGGGCAAACGCGCGGCTGATTGGGCCGGGGCGCAGCGAGCCGCGCGTATCCTTGGGCAGGCTGCCCGCCGCAAGGCATACAAGGCAGCCGCATTCCAGGCAGCGGGCCGCGGTTGTGGCAAGGGCCGCCCCGGCCACGCCCATCGCCGGAAATCCTCCGTGGCCAAAAATAAGCAGATAGTTCAGCCCGGTATTGGCCGCCGCCGAGGCAAGGCTGGCATACAGCGGCGCTTTCGCGTTGCCCTTGCAGCGCAGCAATGTAGAAAGCAGATCTGTTAAAGCCAACGGCAAAAAGCCCGGCGCCAGCATGCGCAGATACTGCGCGGCGGCCGCCGATGTTGCCGCATCCTGCGAATACAGCCGCATTACAGGCCCGGCGAAAAACCAACCCGCCGCGGCAAAGCCCACGGCCAAAACGCCGCACAGGCCCAGATGCAGCCAAAAGCTGCGCCGGACGCCCTCGGCATCCTGCTTTCCCGCATACTGGGCGATCAAAATGCCGGCGCCCGTCGCCACTGCGGCCGCCATCACGGCATAAATACCGGCAAATTTTCCGCCGAGGCCAATGCCCGCCACGCTAACCGTGCCAAGCTGGCCCGTCATGCATTGATCGACCACGCTGAACGATGCCTGTAACAGGCTTTGCAGCGTGATCGGCAGCGCGATGCCTGCCATATTATGAAAAAACGCTTTGTTTTGTACCGAATGCATTTTCGATTCCTCCCACGCCTTCAAACACAGCTTTTTCTTTATTTCAAGATAAGGCGAAATCGCCTTGTGCGCAAGAGGTTAATCGCGTAACCCATCCCAAAAACGCAGCGCGCATTTTGGCTACTTTTGTGCAGGGTTGCCGCGAAGCGGGGCGGTGCTGCTGCCGATTTGCAGGCCAACCGGAAGCAGGCTTGTGCCGTACTGCGCCGTACCGGCCTTTTCCTGCCGAAGCAGCGCCAGCGCAAGATGGGCCCGCACCCCGCCGTCCTGCCGGATTGTCGTCAGCGCCGGGCGCACTACCGCGCTTTCCGGGATGCCATCAAAGCCCGCGACGGAAATTTGCTGCGGAACCTGCACCCCATGATCTGTCAGGAAATTCATCAGCTCAATGGCATAAGCGTCCGACGCGGCAAACACGGCCGTATACTGCAGGATGCTTGGCAGGTTCGCCTCATAATAGGCCAGCCGCGCGGCGCGGCGGAGAGGAATCTCAGCGTGTTCCGGCGCGGCACACCCCGCTTTTTGCAGGGCCGCGCAAAGCCCACAGTAGCGCTGATGGTCCATGCAAATATCGTTATCCGCCAAAAACAGGATTTTGCGGTGGCCAAGCTTCCACAGATACTCGCCCATCTGATACCCGCCGGAAAAATCGTCGACGGAAAGATTGCAGTAATTTTCCACCCGCGCAGCATACCCGTCATATACCACAAACGGGATATGCATCTTGGCCCGCAGCATTTCGTAATCCTCGCCGCAAAAGCCCAGCACAATCATTCCTTCCATATTCCACATCGAGCCGAAGCGCACGATCTCGGCCGGGTCCGGCGTACATTTTACCATCATGAAACAATGCTGTGCCGTGATCTCGCGTTCAAGACAATCCAGCGATTCGGAAATGAAAGGGTCCTGCAAAACATGATGTTCGTATTTATCATGGCGGTTGATTGCAACGCCGATGATCTTGGAAGCGTTCTGCGCCAGCAGGATGCCGGCCATGCTGGGGATATACTGCCGCTTTTCCAGCAGCATTTCCACGCGGCGCACGGTTTCGGCAGAAATCTTTTGGGTTTTCCCGTGGATTACGTTGGAGACGGTTGCCGTGCTTACGCCCAGCTCCTCGGCAATGTCTGCGATTCTGACACGTTCCTGTTCCATTTCAGGCCCCGCCTTTCCTTTTTTGCCCAGTATAGCACACCGCACGGCGTTTGCGCCTGCCCGCCGAAGCCAACGCAACTTCTGCGCCGCTTTTTAGGGAAAATGTCTCTTGCGGCATCCCGATATGCCCATTATAATGAAAGCGTTGTGTAAAATTCGGTTTGCCGAATTTTGCAAAAGTTTCGGTTTTTTCGGCCTCTGTACAAGAGAAAGGCGGTATCATGGCGGGAGAGAAGATTTTAATCGGGCAAAGCGGCGGCCCCACGGCCGCAATTAACGCGAGTTTGGCGGGTATCTGTGAGGAAGCGAAGCGCATCGGCGCGGCCGAGATTTTCGGCATGCGTTACGGCATCGAGGGCTTTTTGCAGGGCAAGGTATGCAGCCTTGGGCAGGCGCTGGAGGCGCAGGGCGCGCTTGCGCTGCTGTGCCGTACGCCTTCCAGCTTTTTGGGCAGCTGCCGCTGCAAGCTGCCCGACCCCGCCGAGGATGAAACCGTCTGTGCCAAGGTTCTTTCCGCGCTGGAAACGCGCGGCCTCAGCGCCTTTTTCTATATCGGCGGCAACGATTCGATGGATACCATTGAAAAGCTCAGCCGCTATGGCAGCGCCAAGGGCAGCCCGGTTCGTTTCATCGGCGTGCCCAAAACGATTGATAACGATCTTTGCCTCACCGACCACACCCCCGGCTACGGTAGCGCCGCAAAATTTATTGCAGTCTCTTTATCGGAGATTTTGTGCGACGCCACGGTATATGACATCCCGAGCGTAACGGTTGTCGAGATCATGGGCCGCAACGCCGGGTGGCTAACGGGCGCCGCTTCGCTTTCGGCGCTTTCGGGCGGGCCGGGGCCGGATCTGGTGCTGCTGCCGGAGGCGGCGTTTGACGAAGAAGCTTTTTTGGCGCGCCTTACAGCGCTTTTGCGCCAAAAGCCCGGCTTGGTCGTGGCCATCAGCGAGGGCATCCGCGGCGCCGACGGCACCCTACTTTGTGAAAAGGGCGCGCCGGGCGCGGCCACCGATGCCTTTGGCCACCGGGCCATCCTTTCGGGCGCCGGCGAGTATCTGGCCGGGCGCATCCGGGCACGGCTCGGCTGCAAGGCGCGCGCCGTCGATCTCTCGATTTTGCAGCGCTGCGCCAGCCATCTTGCCAGCGCGGCCGACCTTACGGAAGCGCAGCGCGCCGGGGCAGCGGCCATGCAGGCCGCCGCGGCCGGCGAAACAGGCTGCATGGTGGCTTTCCGCCGGGCTGATGCCGAAGCCTATGCCTGCGAAACCGTAACCGTGCCGGTAGGGCAGGTTGCCAACCGTGAAAAGAAAGTTCCGCGGGAATGGATCACGGCCGACGGCATGCAGGTGACGGACGCATTTGTGCATTATGCCGCCCCGCTGATTCAGGGCGAGGCCGCGCCTGTCTGGCAAAACGGTGTGCCCTGCCATTTGCATCTGTAACTGCTTTCCGTAGCAAACCTTTTTCTCCCCCCAAAAAATTGCCTCCGCCTTTTCCGCGGGGGCTTTTTATTTGCTTTTTTGCAGCAAAACTTAAACGATTCTTAAAGATGCCTAAAGGCTTCTTTAAGGCTTATTTTGCTATAATCAAAGGCAAAGGAGCGTGGAAAGGCATGTGGGATGTATGCCGCCCGGCATATCTTTTGGCCGGGCTTTTGGCAGGTATTGCGGTAGCGCTGCGGCAGCGGGCCATCTGGCAAAAAAACGGGCAGCGCCCCAGCGTGGCGCAATACGCCGGGGTTTTGCTGCTGGCTGTTTATATGGCGGTGGTGTTTTCTCTGACGATTGCGCCGGATTACGGCTATGCCCTGCATAATTTTGGCAGAAATATCAATCTTGTCCCTTTGCGGGTGCTGGCTACAATCGCCGAAAATCCGCTAAACTTTTGGGGCAATCTGCTTATGTTTATGCCGCTGGGGCTGCTGGCCTGCCTGCTTTCGCGCCGCTACCGCCGGGCAGGTTGGTGCCTTTTGGCCGGGGCCGGGCTTTCGCTTTTTATCGAGCTTTGCCAGCTGTTTACGCCGCGCGCCAGTGACATCGACGATTTGCTGATGAATACGCTTGGGACGGCACTTGGCTGGGCCACGGGGCGGCTGCTTTTGGCGCTGACGGCCGGCCGAAAGGCAAATTCCGCTCAAAAATGCGCTGCCCGCCCTGCAAACGCCGGGCAGCGTCTGCGTCAAGGCGCCTGCCCGGCCAATTCCGCCCCGTCATCAGCGCGCCGGTTGCAGCGCCGCTCCTGCCGCGATAGCGCGCTGGTACCGCTGACGGCCGCCTGCGTGGCGGGCGCCATGCTTTTTGCCGGGTTGCTGCCAAAGGAGGCTTTCCTCTTTTCGGCCGATTCCGGCGCATCTTCCGGCGAACCTAGCTTTTCTACGGATGTGCCTGTGCTTTCCTCTCTTCCCGCGCAGCACATAGAAAGCAGCATTTCGCCTGCGGCGTTAGAAGCCGCCAGCGCACTGCTGTTGGATCTTACCAGCCAAACAACTCTGTATGCCTCGCACGAAACCGACCCCGTTGCGCCGGCCAGTACAACAAAATTGCTTACGGCACTGACTGCATGGGATTTTTGCGCGCCCAACGAGATCGTTTCCATCGGGCAAGAAGTAACTTATATTGCGGCCGACGCCTCCCGTGCGGGGCTGATGCCCGGCGAAGAGTTAACCGTCGAGCAGCTTTATCATGCCATGCTGCTGCCTTCCGGCAACGACGCCGCCTATGCGCTGGCTGTATACGCAGGGCGCCGCATATCCGACGACGACAGCCTTTCCATCGAAGCGGCGCTGGATACTTTTATAGCCGCAATGAACGATAAGGCCGCCGCGCTCGGCGCATCCAATTCTCATTTTGTCTGCCCGGACGGCTATGACGCCGACGGCCAGTACACTACGGCCGCCGACCTCGCCTGCATTGCAGCGGCCGTGCTGCGCCAACCGCTTTTGTCCGAAATCTGCGGTACGCTCTCTTTTTCTGATACGTGGCCAAGCGGAGAGCAAGCCAGCTTTACAAACACAAATTTTCTGCTTGACCCCACCAGCGAATATTACGACCCCGCCGTAATCGGCCTAAAAACCGGCCGCAGCAGCGCCGCGGGCTGCTGTCTGGTTGCCGCAGCAAAGCACGGCGGCGACACGTATTTAACGATCGTGATGGGCAGCAGCGAAACAGGCCGTTGGACAGATACCCGTGCGCTTTTCGCCTGTGTCGGGCTATAGCGGCATCCTTTTCCCCGCAGGATACGGCCGCACGGCGTTTCGGGGCCTTACGTGCTTTCCGGCGGGTTTTCTTGTGTTATGCGGCGCAAATTGCTATAATATTCCAGAAGAAATGCCGTTTGCCGCCGATGCGCGGGCCGCGGCCGGGAGGAATATTTTGATGCCGAAATGGGAAAAGGCCGCCTGTACATGGCTTGAACAGCATCTGCTGCTGATTTTTCTGGTGTTGGCTACGCTGTGCGCGTTTTTGGCCCGCTGCTGTATGCGGGGCTTTATCAGCGGCGACGCCAGCACTTTTTTGCTGCCGTGGTATGAGCAGATCAAGGCCGGCGGCGGCTTTGCCGCGCTGAAAGCGCAAGTCGGCGATTACAACATCTTCTATCAGTTCTGGATCGCGCTGTTTACCTATCTGCCGCTGGCCCCGCTGACAGCCTACAAGGCTTTTTCCTGCGGGTTCGATTTTTTGCTGGCCGCGGCGGCCGGGTGGTATGTTTGGCGCCAAAGCTCGGCGCTGCGCGGCGCGCTTACCTATGCGGCGCTGCTGTTTACGCCCGTAGTTTTTCTCAACTCCGCCTGCTGGGCACAGTGCGACGCAATTTATACCTTTTTTGTGGTCGCCGCGCTGCTGTGCCTCGGGTACGAGCATCCGCTGCCGGCGTTTATTTTGCTGGGCATCGCATTTTCGTTCAAGTTGCAGGCGATGTTTATTCTGCCGGTATTTTTGTTTGTATATTTCTATAAAAAGCGCTACTCGATCTTCTATTTTGCGATTGTGCCGGCCATGATGCTTATTACCAGCCTTCCGGCGCTGCTTTTGGGCCGCCCTGTAAGCGATGTGTTCGGCATTTATGTGGCGCAGTCAAAGGCCGTACAGGCCATGTACTGGGGCTATCCCAGCTTTTGGTCGCTTTTCTGCCGCGACGATTACGATCAGTACGAGGTGCTCGGCACGGCGGCCATCCTGCTGACGTTTGTCCTGCTGCTGGCCTGCATGGCCGCGCTGGATCGGTGCAAAACGGCGCTCAACCGCAAAACGCTGCTGATCTTGGCGTTTTGGTTCAGCTATACGTGTGTGCTGTTTTTACCCAACATGCACGAGCGCTATGATTATCTGCCCTGCATACTGGCCGTGATACTTGCGTTTTTGGCGCCGCGCACCGCGCTGCCCGCCCTTGTGCTAAATGGCATTTCGCTGATGGGTTATGTGCGGTTTTTGTTCCATGTGCCAAGCGAAGTGCAGCTGCTGGCGTTCGTAAACCTCGCCGTATATGCCGTATACGCCGTGCTTTTGGTGCAGGAGCTACAGCGGCAGACGCAGCTTGCCGCCCAAGCGCCGCAGGCGCCCTCGGCGCCCGAGCCTGTTTCTTCCGCCAAAACCTAACTCGGCCAAAAGCGCGCCGCCCTTTATAGGCGGCGCGCTTTTCTGTGCCCGGCGCAGAACCAATAAAAAGCCCCCTTAGCCTTGCAGCAGCGGTTTTCGCCGTTTGCCCAAAGCCGAGGGGGCTTTTTTTGAGAGAAGGTTGGTTACGTTTAGAGCGCAGGCTGGCCCCGCGCAAAGGAGCGTTTTGTTTTTTTACACAGCACGGCCTTTTTCTTAACGGGATTTTAACGGAAGATGCCCCGCCGCGTGTGTTATAATGGCCGTATTCGGCATCCCCCCTTCGTTGGTTTTGCTGCGCCCATTTAAGAAAGCAGCGTAACATAGATGCCGGTTAAAATGGCCGTCGTGATAACGCCGCAGATGTTGGCGCCCAGCGCGTAATCCAGAATAAAGGCGCGCGCGCCGGCTTTTTGCACTTCCTTTTGGGCAACCTTGGCCGTTGAAGGCACACAGGATACGCCCGCGATGCCTACGGTTGGGTTAAAGTTGCCGCGGCGGAAGAAGTACACCACATATCCCCCCAAGATGCCGCCGATGCCCGACAGCGCCAGCGAAAGGATGCCCAACACCAGCAGCTTCAGCACATCCGGGTTGAGCAGCGTGCTTGCATCGCACAGCACGCCGAGGATCAGCCCCAAAAAGAACGTGGCGAAGTACAAAAAATTATCGCCAACCAGCGTTACATAATGCGAGATGTTGCTTTCGCGGATAACGATGCCGGTAAAGAAGCTCAAAAACAGCGGGGCCGCCACCGGGAACAAAAGGCACAGCAGCGCGTTAGTAATTACCGCAAACACCAGCTTTTCGCTTGAAGTGATGGATTTCTGCGGTTTTCGGTTTTCGATCGGCTTGCCGCGCAGCTCTTTTGGGATCAAGAGCTTAACGAGATACGGATAGCCTCCGTAGGTGAGGCTTAAGTAAAGATACGCCACGATTGAGATCGGCACGAAATATTCCGGCGCAAGCTTCAGCGAGGCAAACAATACCATCGGCCCATCGGCGCCGCCGATGATGGATACGGCTGCGGCTGCGCCGTCGGCAAGGCCCATCAGCTTGGCGATCGGATAGGTAGCCACCGTGCCCAGCTCAGCAAACAGCGCGATCGTCATGCTGATAAACGGATGCGCCAGCACATAGCCGATGTCACACAGCGTACCGATGCCCATAAACACGAGGCAGGCAATCAGGCCATTGCTGAAAGTGAGCGTATAAATGGGCTGTAAAAAATCGATCTGCATATACTTCATCAGATCGTCTGTGGTTTTCAGCAGCGGGTCGATGATGAGGTTGCCCGTATCCGTAGCGTTCAAAAACAAAACGCCCGCATTGACAGCCGACATGCCCAATCCCATCGGGATCATAATAAGCGGCTCCAGCGTACCTTTCTTCCCGAGATACACCAGCAAAAAGCCGAGGAAAATCAAAACGATGCGGCAAATAACGGTGCCGGGCGTCTGTGCAAACATGGTGCCGATGCCCTGAAAAAGATCCAGCCAGTTCATTTGGCATCCACCTTCTTTTCCCATGTCTTGCGGAAGGCGCGGATGCAGATCAGCGTAAGCTGCATCATCCCTGCGATTCCATACGAAATGACGATGCCGAGGCCCATAACCTCAAGCGGAATTAAAATATCAGATGACATATTGCTTCTCCTTTGCTTTATCCTAGCCAAGCATAAGAGAATCTGTAGAAATTTACAAATACATCCTGTCAATGACGATCATTCACAAAACTTATCATCACTGCGGCGGCGCCAAAGCGGCCGCAAAAGAAAGGGGGGCTTTGTATGGAGCTGCACTATCTTGAAATCTTTAATACGGTGGCGCGTGTGCAGAACTACCGCAAGGCCTCCGATATGCTGCACATCAGCCAGCCGGCGCTTTCGACGGAGATCAAGCGCCTCGAGGATCAGCTTGGCCTCAAGCTGTTCGACCGCACCGGAAATCGCCTGACCTTAAACCAAAACGGCAGCATGCTGCAGCAGTATACCACGCAGATCTTCGGCATCATGGAGGATATGAAAGGCGCCGTCGAAAATGCAAAAGGCTTTGTCGGCGGTACGCTGAACATCGGCGCCAGCAATACCCCGGGCACCTATCTGCTGCCTACCGTAATGGCAGCCTTTCAAAAGCAGTACCCGGACACACGCTTTAATGTAACCGTCGCCGCCACAGAGGAAATTTCCGAAATGACCCGAGCCGGCGCGCTGGATTTTGCGATCAACGGAGGCAAATGTCAGTATTCCCGCTGTGTATGCGTGGAAAAACTGCTGGATGACCGGCTTGTGCTGGCGGCATCCCCGCAAAACCCGCTGGTGCAGCGCGGGCCGCTTCAGCCCAAGGATTTGCAGGGCGCGGGCTTTATCGTGCATAAGCCGAACTCGCAGCTTTACAATTATTACATCGGCCTCATGCAGCAGTGCGGCCTGCCGGAGCATGTCGTAATGTCTCTGGGCAACATCGACGCGATCAAAAACGCCGTGATGGCCGGCGTCGGCATTGCGCTTGTGCCCGAAATCGCGGTACGCAACGAGGTTTGCAAAGGGCTTTTATGCCTTCTGGACGAATCGTTTGCCGGCTTAGAATATCCTTACAGCCTGATTTACAATAAAAACCGAGCCGTTTCGGCCACGGCTTTGCGCTTTATGGAGTTTTCGCGGAGCTATTTGCACGGCGCAGCACACGTGAACTGATACCCGGCGCAGCTTTTTCGCGGGGCGCCGTGGCAGCAAAAAAAGCATACTGCCGCAAAAAGGAAAAACCGCCCGGCCGGCCTGCAAAGGCCAAACCCGAGCGGTTTTTTGTATATTCCATTCGTGCGCCGCGCATTTCCGTCCTGTGCCGCAAAAGGTGCAACACGCATTTCGCTTTTTCGTCGGCGATCGGCCGGAAACTCTGTCAGCCGGCGGCCGCAAAGGCAGTGCCCGGCACCCATTCGTTATCCGAAGCATACTGCGTATGGCTGCGCAGATAGTTCACCCATGCGGTATAGCCGCTGCCCGCCGTAAAGTGGATGCCATCGGTTGCGGCATAATCGGCGTTTAGATTTCCGTCGCTATCGGCCATCGCATCCCACAGGTTGAGAAAGCAGCAGCCTTTTTCGGCGGCCATCTCGGCCAGCTTTTCGTTGATCTGCTGGAGATGGCTGCTTTCAAGGCCGGGCTTTTCGGCCGCGGTTTCGGGCCGCACGGGCGGGATCGACTGCACATAGATGATCGTGCCTTCGCCAAGCGTTTTGCGCAGATCATCCAGCATCTGGCCGTAATAGGCCAAGAAAGAATCGTCCGCGCCGGTATTTACCAGCGTGTTCGTGCCCAGCAGCACATACACCTTTTTCGGCTGTTTGGCCGCCAGCGTATCCAGCACTACCTCGGCGCCGCGCTCGGGGTGTGTTACCGTCGTGCGGTTCACTATCGCATCCGGGCCGATGCCCACATAGCCGCAGATCAGCGCGCCCGAAAGATTGATGCCATATTCCGTAAAGCCTTCTGTAAGGCTGTCGCCCACAAAGGCGGCATCCGAGAAGTAATCAAGGCTGACCTGCCCGCGCTCTTTAAGCTGGATCGTATCCAAGCCATAGCTTTGCACGGTATAAGCGCCCGCCGCCTGCAAAATCGGGCCGTAGGCGTTGCCCTCGGCCGCGCTGCCGCCGCCCTGCATCGGCAGCGGCGCCAGCACCTCAGAAAGTGTATCTGCGGAGCTTGCCGTGCTTTCGGCGGCATCCGCACGGTGCTTTTTGCCGCTCTCGATGATCTTTGTCAGCGCCAGCGAAACCAAAAGGATCGCCGCCGCACAGAGGGCAAACCGGCCATAGCCGATCAGCCGCCGTTTGAAGCGGCTTTTCCGGCGCGCATGCACATTATAATCGTTTCCCATGTCTCACCCTCCCGTGTGCGCAGTTTACCACATTTCACCGCTGCGCGCAAGGCGCACGGCCCGCAAAACCCCGCCTAAAAAAGCAGCGCCCGCCGCACTCCATTGTGGTGCCGCAGGCGCTGCTTTATTCAAGTTTTCAGGCGAGGTTGCCGGTATAAAGCTGATAATAGCGGCCCTTTTCCGCGATCAGCTGATCGTGGGTGCCACGCTCGATGATATGCCCTTGCTCCAGCACCATGATGCAATCGGCATTGCGCACCGTCGAAAGGCGGTGGGCGATGACAAAGGTGGTGCGGCCGTACATCAGGCCGTCCATGCCCTTTTGCACCAGTTCTTCGGTTCGGGTGTCGATCGAGCTTGTGGCCTCATCCAGAATCAGCACAGGCGGATCGGCCACAGCCGCGCGGGCAATCGCGATCAGCTGGCGCTGCCCCTGCGAAAGGTTTGCGCCATCGCCCGTCAGGTTTGTGTTATAGCCATCCGGCAGGCGGGAAATGAAGCCGTCGGCGTTCGCCAGCTTGGCCGCGGCAATGCATTCCTCATCCGTCGCTTCCAAGCGGCCGTAGCGGATGTTCTCCATTACTGTGCCGGTAAACAGATGCGTATCCTGCAAAACGATGCCGAGGCTGCGGCGCAGATCGGATTTTTTGATCTTATTGATATTGATGCCGTCATAGCGGATTTTGCCATCGGCAATATCATAAAAGCGGTTGATGAGGTTTGTGATCGTGGTTTTGCCCGCGCCCGTCGAGCCGACAAACGCGATCTTTTCGCCGGGCAGGCCGTAAAGGTCAATGTTGTGCAGCACAATCTTATCGGGGTTGTAGCCAAAATCGACATCGGTAAAGCGGATGTCGCCTTTCAGCTCGGTATAGCTGATGGTGTCATCGGCCGCATGCGGATGTTTCCAAGCCCAAAGGCCCGTGCGCTCCGTCGTCTCGGTCAGGGTGCCATCGGCGCCGCGCTTTGCGTTGACAAGCGTGACATAGCCCTCGTCGGTTTCCGGCTCGGCATCCAGCAGCGCGAAGATGCGCTCGGCGCCGGCCAGCGCCATAACAACGTTATTGGCCTGCATGGAAATTTGGTTGATCGGCATGCTGAAGCTTTTGTTCAGCGCGAGAAAGGACACCACCGTGCCCACCGTAATGCCGCCCACGCCGCCGGCCGCCATCAGCGCGCCGACCACGGCGCATAAGGCATAGCTCAAATTGCCCAGCTGCGCGTTGGCCGGCATCATGATGTTGGCATACTTATTGGCGGTATCGGCGCTGTCGCGCAGCGCATCGTTCATACGGCGGAACTCCGCCAGCGTTTTTTCTTCGTGCGTGAACACCTTAACGACCTTCTGGCCGTCCATCATTTCCTCGATATAGCCGTTCACGGCGCCGAGATCTTTTTGCTGCTGCACAAAATACTTGCCGGATTTGCCGGCCAGCGCTTTGGAGACGTACATTATCACAACAACCATCACCATCGTCAGCGCCGTCAGCGGCAGGCTCATGATGCACATACTGATGAACACGCTGACAACTGTGATAATGCTGCTGAACAGCTGCGGCAGGCTCTGGCTAATCATCTGGCGCAGCGTATCGACATCGTTGGTGTAGATAGACATGATGTCGCCGTGCGAATGGGTATCAAAATAGCGGATCGGCAGGCTTTCCATGTGGGTGAACAGGCGGATGCGCAGATTGCGCAGCGTCCCCTGCGATACGTTTACCATGATGCGGTTATACGCCCATGCGCACAGCGTACCAATGGCGTAAATGCAGCCAATCTTGCACAGTGCAGCAAACAGCGGGGCAAAATCCGGGTTCGCCTGCCCAACCAGCGGCTCGATATAATCGTCAATCAGCGATTTCAAAAACACGCTGGCCTGTACGGTGGCTAAGCTGCTGGCAAGGATACCGATAAATACCAGAATACAGTGCGGCAGGTAATCCCGCATTACTTCGCCCATCAGGCGCTTTAAGATTTTGCCCGGGTTTTTCACCTTGGGGCGCGGGCCGCGCATCGGGCCTCTGCCGGGGCCGTGTACTGCTCTTGCTTTTTCTTCTGCCATTACTGCGCACCTCCCTGCTTATCAAAATCGCCGCCGCCCTGCGTCTGGCCGTTATAAACTTCCTGATAGATCTGATTGGTTTTGAGCAGTTCCTCATGGGTGCCCACGCCATCGATACGGCCGTTATCCAGCACCACGATGCGGTCAGCGCCCTGCACGGAAGAAATGCGCTGGGCGATGATAAGCATCGTCGTATCCGGGATTTCCTCGTGGAACGCCTTGCGGATTTTCGCGTCTGTCGCGGTATCCACTGCGCTGGTGGAATCGTCCAAAATTAAGATTTTCGGCTTTTTCAGCAAAGCACGTGCAATACACAGGCGCTGCTTCTGCCCGCCGGAAACGTTTGTGCCGCCCTGCTCGATATACGTATTATACCCTTCGGGCAAGCGGTCGATGAATTCATCGGCACAGGCCAAGCGGCAGGCACGCCGGCACTCTTCGTCCGTTGCGTTTTCATTGCCCCAGCGCAGGTTATCATAGATTGTGCCGCTGAACAGCACGTTCTTTTGCAGCACCATCGAAACTTGATCGCGCAGGGCCTTCATCTCGTAAGCGCGCACATCAATGCCGCCCACCTTGACGACGCCCTCAGTGGCGTCGTACAGGCGAGGCACCAGCTGTACAAAGCTGGATTTCGCGCTGCCCGTACCGCCGATCACGCCAATCACCTCGCCGGGCCGGACATGCAGGTTTACATCCTGCAAAACCGGCCTGCCGCTGCCTTGGCGCTGGTAGGTAAAGGAAACATGCTCGAAATCAATGCTGCCATCCGGCACCGTCGTCAGGGGCTTTTCCGGGTCGGCAAGGTCGCTTTTTTCATTCAGAACCTCGGCGATACGCCGGGCCGAGGCCGCGCTCATCGTAATCATCACGAATACCATCGAGAGCATCATCAGCCCCATCAGGATGTTCATGATATAGCTGAACAGGCTCGTCAGCTGGCCGGTGGTGAGGCTTCCGCCCACGATCATTTTAGCGCCCATCCAGCTTAGCGCGAGGTTGCACCCGTAGATGCACAGCATCATGGCGGGCATATTGTAAATCAGGCGCTTTTCGGCCCCAACAAACAGCTTATATACATTGTTGGCCGCGGCCGTGTATTTTTTGTTTTCATGCGCTTCGCGCACAAAGCTCTTCACCACGCGGATACCCGTGATGTTTTCCTGCACGGAGGCATTCAGGGCATCATATTTTTGGAACACCTTTTCAAAAATGCCCGCGGCCGGCCCGATGATAACGGCCAGAACCACCAGCAAAAAGAGGATTGCAACCACGAAGATCATCGAAAGCTTCGGGCTGATGGCAAACGCCAGCACCAGCGCGCAGATCATGGATACCGGCGCGCGCATGCACATACGCATCAGCATCTGAAAGGCGTTTTGCAGGTTTGTCACATCTGTTGTCAGGCGCGTGACAAGGCCTGCCGTAGAATATTTGTCGATGTTTGCAAACGAAAAGTTTTGAATGTTTGCAAACATCGCCTCGCGCAGGTTACAGGCAAAGCCTGTGGATGCGCGCGCCGAAAAGCGCCCGGCCGTTACGCCGCAGAACAAGCTGCAGCAGGCCAACAGCACGATGATTGCGCCGTATTTCAGGATCGCGCCCATGTTGCCGACGGAAATGCCCTCATCAATGATCGCCGCCATCACAAAGGGGATCAGCGTTTCCAAAATGCCCTCGAAGATGGAAAGGATCGGCGTGATAATCGAATCCTTTTTATATTGTTTGATTTGTGCTGCCAGTGTTTGGATCATGCAAGTTCTCCCTTCCCTGTTTTTGCGCCGCCGTGCCCGCGGTAAGGCCGGCTTTTAGCTTTTCCAGCAGGCGCATTAACTCTGTGTGCTCCTCGGCCGATAAAAGCCCGTCAATATAGTTTGTTGTCTGCCGCAGCGATTGTACAATTTTTTCCTGTGCCGCCGCGCCTGCCGGCGTAAGAATCAGGCGTTTAAGCCGCGCATCCTCCGGCACACCTTCCCGCCGGATATAGCCCTTTTTCTCCATCAGCTGAAGAATATTCGTCACCGTACTGCGGGTAATGTCAAAGGATTGTTCCACATCCCGCTGAAAAATCGCTTTTCCCTGATTTTCGTAAAGAAAAGAGAGAATCCAGCCGTGCATGGCAGTAATATCCTCGACGCCGTTGGCGCGGCTAAACTCGTTCAGCTGCCGAAAGATCAGGTTATCTACACGGTGCAGCTGCGCCGGAATCACCTGTGGGGCACAGTGGCCTCCGCCGCGGCAGTGCGGCGGGTGGCTTGTGCATCTCGGATAAGCCATATTTTCGCCTCCTTATTTTTGTTTTGTTTCAAACAGTTCGGCACAAAACATTTTAACAGGCAATTTTGGAATGTCAATGAACAAAATGTGAAAAAGAAAATGCCGTGGGAGAAGCCCCGCGGCATCGTATTTTTAGCCAAGGATATAAAAGCCCCAGCTGGGAAGCCATTGCATGCTTGCCGCCCATATGCGGCCCACCGGCAGCCCCGAAAGCACCGGATAAAACCACAAAAACAGCACGGCCGCCGCGGCCAAAACCGCCATGCCGGCCTTTTTGGCGCGGCGCGGGCTCTTTTCGGCCAGATGCCCAAGCTCCAGCGCGGCCGCCGCAATCAAAAACGGCACACAGGGAAAGTAGTGATACAAAAATGTGCAGCGTGTTACCATAACCCACGGCAGCAGGCTGCTCAGCAGCGCCACAATCACCACGCCGCTCGCGCGGCTGCCCTCGCCCACAAGCTGGCGCTGCGCCGTGCGCAGCCAAGCCGCAAGCCCCACCAGCGCCACTGCCGGGCTGATAAAGCCCGCAATGCTGGCATATTTGCCCGCAGGCAGGCCGCCGCCCATATAGTACCATACCGGGCGCAGATCAAACAGCCACGAATACCAGTTGGAGGAGAAGGGATGGGTGGCTTCCAGCGTCGAGTGATACCAGTACATATATTTTTGGCAGCCCCACCATTCCGCCAGGCTAAAGGTGTGATCCCGGAACCAATAGGGCGCGTAGCTAGCAAGATAAATGCAAAGCGGCACTGCGACAAAAAACACACAGCCGCCCAAAATCGCCATGCCGAACTCCGGCCAGAATGCCTTTTTGCCCGCCGCGGCATCGCCCGCGTAAAGCTGCCGACGGCGCAGCACAAGGATGCCGAAGTACAGCACAGCCAGCCCAGCGCCCGCATAAAGCCCCGTCCATTTTGCGGCACATGCCAGCCCGAACGCGACGCCGCTGGCCGCCATCGGCAAAACGGCTTTTCTCACGCCGGAAACCAACACGCGTTGGCCGTACCACACCATCCCATCCACCGCGAGCAAAATGAAAAACACCGCGTATGTGTCGATCGTAGCGATGCGGCTTTGCGAAAAGCGCATGAAATCCAAACCCAGCAAAATCCCCGCAAACGCCCCGAGCGACGGCTTGCGCGTCAGGCGGCGCACAAAACAGTATAAAAGCGGCACCAACAGCACACCGAACAGCGTGCCGAAGAAGCGCCAGCCAAAGCCCGTCATACCGAACAGCGCGATGCCCAGCGCGATAAAATCTTTGCCAAGCGGCGGGTGCGTCGTCTCGTAGACGGTCATGCCGTGCAAAAGCTCGTAGCCGGTGCGCGCGTGATAGATTTCGTCAAAATAGAAGGTGTTCAGCTGGCTTACGGCATCCGGCACGGCGGCCTGCTCGTCGGCCACGGCCGTTTCTCCTGTGGCGAGGCCCAGCAGATTGCCGTCGTGATCGCGGAACGCCGCCTCAAACAGCTGCCCGTCCGAAAGCGTAACCGTGTAAAAGGCCGAGCCGTCCAGCGCATAGGAGTACCAACCAAAGCAGGTGCCCCAGTTAAGGTCCTGCTCGGCGACAGCGGTGCCATCCGCTGACATAACGGAAATATGCCCCGCGTTATCGCTGGAAATGCCCGTATAAAGCTGAAGCTGCGCCGCCGTACCCGCAGGGGTGAGCGTAAATGTCGCCGTCGTGCCGTTTGCATCAAGGCAGGTTTGCGGCGCGGTAAAATCGCCAAGATACGAAAAGCTCAGCAGGGCCGTGGCAGCCGTCAGCGCCAGCAAAAAGATACGTTCGGGCTTTGTCCACACGGGCTGCGGCGCAGGAGCAGCCAAGGAGGGCGCCCCCTGCGGCGTTTTTTTCGCCGAGCCGCAAGCGGTATTTTTCTGCGCGGCCTGCACAGCTTTTGCCGGATGCGCCCCGGCTTTTGGGCCGGCATGTGGCTGCTTGGCTTCGGGCGGCTGCACCGCGCTCTGCGGCAAAGCATCCGCAAGCGGCGCTGCGCGCCCCTGCACCGTCCGGCGCCATGCCCATACCGCCAGCAGGATAAACAGCACCGTTTCGGCCAAACCGACGCCGCGCTGCATCAGGATGCTGACGTTGTCGTTCAGGTATTCGTTATCCGTGCCCACCACGCCGAACACAAGCGCCATGTTCAAAAGGCTCGTAAGCGAAAAGCCCGCCGCCAGCGAAAGCAGCTTTTTATCGCCGAAACGTGCCGCCGCGGCCAGCAACAACACAACTGCAAAAACGAGATAGCGCTCGTGCATGCGGTGTGCCAGCGTAAAGATGCCCACGCCGTAAACGGCCGCCAGCAGCAACGGGCTAAAGCGCCCCGCCCGCTGCGATTTCCACGCCCAGACGGCGGCAAATGCCGTTACAGCCACAATCAGCAGAACGCCGAGCTGCTGCCACGTCAGCAGCGTAAGGCCGCCGAGGTGCAAGGCCTCCTGCGTTTGGCTCTGCCATTCGCCGCCCAAAAATGCAAAGAAATTGCAGGCGTTAATCGTGGCGTAGGGGTAGCTTGTCGCCGTCGTACCGTACTTTTCCAAAAGCCCGTTTGCAAGGCCGAGCAGGCCCCAAAACGGCAGCCCGCATACAACAACAGGGGCCACCGCCGCAAGGGCGCCCAGCGCTGCATCCCGCAAAGCCCGGATAACTTTTGGGCGAGAAGCTGCAAACACGGCAGGCCACAAAAAGCAGATAGCCAGCGCAGGCCCCACCAAAAGGGCCTGCGGCTTTACGGCCAGCGCCAGCCCGTAAAACAGCGCCGCCGGGATAGGCCGCTTTTCTTCGAGCAGCGCAAAGCAGCACAAAATCAGCAGCGAGAACACGCTGTCGATTTGGCCCCACACGCCCGTATCATATAAAATCGCCGGGCAGAACGCCGCGAAGATCGCCACGCGCGCCGCGGCGGCGGGCGTTTGCCGGCGGCAGCCAATGCGCCAGATTACAAGCGCGATGGCCGCGCCGGCCAGCGCCGGCCAAAACGCCAGCAGTACCTTTTGCAGCACTTCCGGGCAGCCCGGCAGGCGAATCAGCTTGCCCGGCAGCCATAAAAGCAGCATATAGCCTGGCGGATAATCGCAAAAGTAGCCATCGGCATAGAAACCACCCGGGCCAAGCTCGGCCATGCGCATCGCCCACCCGGCGAAGCAGCCGAAATCATACGGATACTTCTCCGTGGCGGCCGCCAGCGCCAGCTGAAGCATAAACGCGCCCGCGGCGCACAGCAGCACCGTGCGTTTCCAGCGCTTTTTTTCGCTTTCGGCAGTCAGCATTGCGTTCTCCTTTTTTGCGGCGGGCAGGCCCTCCGCTTTTATGGGATGCAAAAAGCAGCCCGCGCGGCGGGCAAACCGAGTTCCGCGGCGGGGCTGCCAAAGGCAGAGATATTCGGGGTTTACAGCTTTGTCAGCTGCGGGCCTTGTGCCGTATCTTTCACGGCCCAGCCAAGCTCCGTCAGCTGCGCACGGATAGCATCCGCCTGTGCCCAATCCTTCGCCTGCTTCGCGGCGGCGCGCTTTTCCACAAGCTCCGTCACGGCGGCAGGCACATCGTTTGTCTTGCGGTTGTACAAAAGGCCCAGCACACCCGTCAGCTCATCGAACATGGCCGCGGCCACTTCCAGCGCGGATTTGCTCGCCGCCGGGGCACGGGTATTGATCTCTTTTACGAGATCAAACAACGCGGCCAGCGCGTCGGGCGTGTTCAGGTCGTCGTCCATCGCGGCGCAGAAGGCTTCCTTCGCTTTGGCGGCCGTATTCTTCAGGGTTTCGTCCGTGCCAAAAGTATCCTTCGTCAGGGCAAAGTCGAGGTTTTCGCGGCAGGTATACAGACGCTCCAAACTGTTTTTGCAGCTTTCAATCAGGTCAGTGGTATAGTTGAGCGGCATGCGATAGCCCGCCGTCAGCATGAAGTAGCGGATCGGCTCGTAGCCGTAGACATTCGCCACATCACGCACCGTAAAGAAGTTGTGCAGGCTCTTCGACATCTTTTCATTATCGACATTGATAAAGCCATTATGCATCCAGTAGCGCGCGAAAATGCACCCATTGGCGCATTCGCTCTGGGCGATCTCGTTTTCGTGGTGCGGAAAGATCAGATCCTGGCCGCCGCAGTGGAGGTCGATGGTTTTGCCGAGGTGGGTGCGGCTCATGGCGCTGCACTCGATATGCCAGCCCGGGCGGCCCATGCCGTAGGGGCTTTCCCACGCGGGTTCGCCGGGCTTGGCCGCCTTCCACACGGCGAAATCGGCAGGGTCCTCTTTCAGGTCATCCTGCATCTGGCTGCGCAGGCGGCGGTTGCCGCTTTCAAGGTCGTCAAGCTTCAAATGGCTCAGCTTGCCGTAGCCGGGGTCGCTCTTGACGCGGAAATATACGTCGCCGTTTTTCGCCACGTAGGCGTGGCCCGTGTCGATCAAATCCTTGACGATTGAAAGGATCTGCGGGATATGCTCAGTGGCGCGCGGCTGCACCGTCGGCTTTTTGCAGTTCAGCGCGGCGGCATCCTTCAGATATTCGGCCTCAAACCGTTTGGCCACTTCCTGCATGGAGGTGCCCTCCTCGTTGGCCTCTTTGATGAGCTTATCGTCGATGTCAGTGATGTTTGAGACATAGACGACGCGGTTGCCGCGGTACTCAAGGTAGCGGCGCAGCGTATCGAACACGATCAGCGGGCGCGCGTTACCGATATGGATATAGTTGTAAACCGTAGGGCCGCAGACGTAGATACGGTATTCTCCGGGCACCTGCGGGACGAATTCTTCCTTTTGGCGGGTCAGCGTGTTAAAAATCTGCATAGCTTAGCACTCCTTTATTATAGGTTCATTATACCGTGCGTACCGGGGATACGCAAGGGCGCGGCTTTACTTTTGGCGCCGCGTGTGCGATAATTCTGCTATCTGAAATGAGGGGGAACCACGCATGAGCAAAGTTACGATTCCGGAAAGCTATCATCCTGTTTTGAACCTGTATGATACCCAGCGCGCCATCGGCACGGTAAAACGGCTGTTTGCCGATACCCTATGCGCCACGCTGGATCTGCACCGCGTCTCTGCGCCGCTGTTTTTGGAGGCTTCCACTGGCCTGAACGACGATTTGAACGGCACGGAGCGCAAAGTTACGTTCGATCTGCGCGATACCGGCACCGAAGCGCAGGTGGTACAAAGCCTCGCCAAATGGAAACGGCAGGCGCTGAAAGATTACGATTTTCACGTAGGCAAGGGCCTTTACTGCGACATGAACGCGATCCGCCGGGATGAAGAGCTGGACAATCTGCATTCCGTGTACGTCGATCAGTGGGATTGGGAAAAGGTCATCCGCGAAGAGGACCGTAACCTCGATTATCTAAAAAGTGTCGTGCGCACGATTGTGGCCAGCGTATGCGCCACCGAGATGAATTTGCATGCCATGTTCCCGCAGCTTTCGGGCCTGCCGCTGCACAGCCCGGAGGTAAGCTTTCTGACAACGCAGGAGCTGGAAGATCTCTATCCTGCGCTTACGCCGAAGCAGCGCGAGGACGCCTACGTAAAGGCCCACGGCACCACCTTCCTGATGCAGATCGGCTGGCCGCTTAAAAGTGGCAAACCGCACGATGGCCGCGCGCCGGATTATGACGATTGGAAGCTGAACGGCGACATTTTGTTTTGGAACGATACGCTGCAGTGCAGCTATGAGCTAAGCAGCATGGGCATCCGCGTCAGCCCCGAAAGCTTGGCGCAGCAGCTGGCCGCGGCAGGCTGCGAAAGCCGCAGCAGCCTGCCTTTCCACAAAGCTCTTCTTGCGGGCGAGCTTCCGTATACGATCGGCGGCGGCATCGGCCAAAGCCGCCTGTGCATGCTGCTTTTGGGCAGCTGCCATATCGGCGAGGTACAGGCCAGCGTATGGGATGAAAAGACAAAGGCCGCCTGCAAGGCCGCGGGCATCCCGCTTTTGTAAGCACGGCACACGGCGCAGCGTTGTTTCAAAGCAATGCGGCTGCTTTTGCCCGCATTTACCGCGATATATAAAAAGATGCCCTCTGCCGTCTTCAAGCGGCAGAGGGCATCTTTTTATTTTATATGTGCCTGATCCGCGCGAAAGCCCGCGGTCAAAATGCTTTTTCCATAATGCCGACGCCGATCGGGTACGGGCCGGTATGCACAGCGATCGTCGCGCCGATTTGGTAAAGCGGCAGGCAGGCTTCTTCCACAAGGTTCAGCGCCGTCATGATCTCGCGCCGGAAAATCACCGCTTCTTCGCGGCTGAATCCATAGCCGATGCAGATCGTGAACTCTTCCGCCTTACGGCCGGTTTCTTTCAGGTAGCGCTGGAGCATATCAATCACCCGCGCACGGGAGGCCTGCCGGTTGCGCGCAATGCCGGAGGGGAAAATTTCCCCTTCCTTAAGCGTAATCAACGGGCGGACGCTTAGCATCGAGGCCACACGCCCGGCCAGTTTGCCGATACGGCCACCGTGCTGCAAATAATCCATCGAGCCGATCGTAAAGAAGATCCGGCCGCTTGCGCGCATCGCCAACAGGCGCTCTATCGCCTTGTCATAATCGGTTCCGGCCCGGCACAGGCGCGCGGCTTCCAGCACATAAATGCCCTGCAATACCGTATTCACCATCGCGTCGATTACTGTGATGCGGATATTCGGATATTTTTCGGCCAGCATCTCTTTTGCCAGCAGCGCCGACTGCATCGACCCGCTGAATTTCGTGGTGATGCAGATGCAGATAATATCCTCGCCCGCCGCAGCCGCAGCCGTAAAGGCTTTCGCAAAATCCGGTGCCGTCGGCATCGAAGATTTCGGGTATACGCCGGGTTCATCTACCATCTTCTGGTAAAAATCGCGGATACCAAATTCAGCAATCTCTCTCTTGTACACTTTATCGTCAAAAGAGACATAGAACGGTACGACCGAAATGCCCTGTTTCTCTGCCAGCTCCGGGGGCAGATCGCACGAACCGTCCGAAATGATCCTGTAGCTCATACCATTTCCTTTCTGCAAGGGCAGGTTTTATGCAAAACGGGCAGCGCCCGGCCCCTGCTGCGGCCATGAATGAACAAAAGCATAACACGCCCGCCGGACGGTGTCAAATCTTTTTCGGCCACCACCGCCCAACTTCGCGCCGCCGTTTTCAGCGCAGCGCGGCCGCCTTAAAAATTTCCACTTCTTCTTCTCCGTAAGCGGCGGTAAGGGTATCGGGCGTACGTGTTAAGGAGCCGCACAGGCACACTTCTGTACCCTGCGCGTCCAACGGCATATAATAATCGCATTGCGGGCAGCGGGCATACAGCCCCGGCTTGCGCTTGAAGGTTTTGCTCAAAAAGCCTGTCGCGCGCGGGCCGTGGCCCACATAAGAAAAGTGCATTTTCTTTTTCAGCGCCTCTTGCTGCTCTTTTTCCTTGGAAACATTTCGGTTCCAGTTCAAATCCATCTTAATCTTCCGCCTTTTCTATTTTTTCTTGTGCACCGTCCGCCGGGCGAGCGGGCGCTTCGGGCTGTGCCGAGGCCTGCGGCTGGGCTTGCTGTGCGGGCGTTTGCGCCGCCGTTTGTGTTGGCTGCGGCAAGGTTTGTTGTTTTTCCCGCTGTAAATATTGCTGTAGCATCGTCGCGGCCGTTTGGTAGTTCATACAGCGCATATCCTGCCGCAGCGTATACAAAAGCTCTTTGTCGGCCTTTTCATGCTGCCAAGTTAAAAGCTCGCCAAGCAACTTTTCCGCTTCGTCATCGCGGCCCGCGCGCAGCTGCGCAAGTAAAAGCGCCAGCTCTTTTTGCAAATGCTCTGTCCGCATCTGATATTGCGGGCGGTCTGTGCTTTCCTCGGCCTCGTTCGGCACATGCAGCACGGCAGCAAGCTCTACATATTGTGCATTCAGCTCGCTTAAAAAATGCTGTGTGCCGCGCAAAATCGCAACCACATCGCCGGCTTTGCCGGCCGCCTCGAGTTTGGCAGCCTCTCTTGCAACATCCGCGGCGCCGGCTGTTGCCGTCGCCGAGCGAAGTTTATGGCATTCCAGCGCATAGCTTTGATAATCCCGCCGCACAACGGCCTCGTGGATTGCGGCTACCCTTTCCGGCAAAGAGGCGCAGTATTCTTTCATGGCGTCTAAGCAAAGCGTAATATCGCCATCGGCATAGCGCAATGCCTGCCGCGCATCCAACGTTTTGAATTCCGGCAGTTTCTGCTCAATCTCCTCATTGCTGTCACCGACCAAAATGCGGCCGTGCGGCGCGGCGACGGGCGCCCATTTGTTCAGGATGACATCCATCATCGCCGGCTGCACGGGCTTTGGCAGCACATCGTCGATGCCGGCATCCCCATAGCAGGCCATTTCGGCCCCTGAGGCCGCCGTCAGCGCAATGATCGGAATCGTATGGGCATCGGGCCTATCCATCTTACGGATTTCCACAGCTTCTTCTACGCCGGAGCCATCCGGCATCATGATGTCGGTGAGGATCAAATCATAATAGTAGGGCTGTGACAGGGCAAACCGCTCAACCGCCCGCCTGCCGCTCGTTGCCGTATCGGCCTGTACGCCGCGCTGGTTGAGCAGATGCGTTACAATCCGCAGATTGACTTCCTGATCTTCCACCAGCAAAACGCGCCGTGTAAAATGGAGCTGCGTATCCTGCGCCTCCATGACGAGCCTCCTTCCGCTTGCGTTTTTTGATTTTCATTTCTTTTCCTAATATATCGTTTTTGACTTGATTTTTCAATCCATCCTTGGAATAATGTAAATAAGAGAAGGAGTACGCATTATGGCAGAGAACAACACCGTTTTATTATTTGGGTATTCAGGCGATTTTTTTGACGCTTTACAGCAAGAGCTCTCTGTGCACTATTATGTGCGCGCGCCCGGAATTTTGCTTGGTTTGAAGGAAGATTTGGAAAAGGGCTCCCGCCCGCTGGCGATTGTGATTTATCTCCAAAGCATGGGCACCTCCGATTTCGTAATCGTAAATAAACTTTTGAAAGATACCATGTCGGATATTCCGATGATTATGATCGGCTCGAAAAACGAGTGCGGGCTTTTTTGCATGCATGTAGCTTCCCTGCGCCGTTATCGCCTGCTGACGCCCTGCACCGTATCCGATGTATCGGATACTATTGCACAGTGCCGTGTCGAAACACAGCAACCTGCCATAGCGCCAAAAAAGATCCTGTTGGTGGACGACGACCGGCTTGTGCTTTCCACGCTGCGCGGCTATTTGGGCAAAGATTATACGGTTGCTGCGGTTGCCACCGGCATCGACGCGCTGAATTACATGAAAACAAACCATCCCGATCTAATCCTGATGGATTACTTTTTGCCGGTGATGAACGGGCAGCAGGTTGTGCAGGCCATGCGCAACAACTGTGTTACGGCGACAATCCCTTTCATTTTTTTGACGGCGAACACAGATCGTGCCACGGTGATGGAGTGCCTAAAGCTGAAGCCCGCCGGATACCTTGTCAAGCCGATTGACAAGGCGACGCTTTTGAGCACCGTAGAGCAGGTTTTCGCCGCCGCAGAAACGCCGAACGCTATGCCCGGCACAATCCAGTAAGTCTGCTTTTACAGCTGATTCAAAAAGCAAAACGTCCTGTGCCGTTTTTTTTGCAAGCGGCGCGGGACGTTTTTTGTTTGGCTTGCCACAGGCCGGTAGTTGCAAAGCATTTTCGCCGCCTTTGCGGCATTGCTTACTCTCCGGCTTCCGGGCCATAATCGGGCGGTTCCTCTTCGGGCGCGGCCGAAACCGCAGCAAGCGGGCGCGCAGCGGCTTTTGCCTTATGTGCGGCGGCTTGCGGCTGCGCTTCGGCAGGGGCCGCCGGCAAAGTTTCCGCAGCCTCTGCGGGCGCTTTTTCCGTCTGCTCCCAATGCGCGGCGCTCAGCCGCTTTGCCATCGGCGTAAGCGGGCAGCCGTAAGGCGTAAACTGCACCTTCAGGGCCTTTTCCGTCGGTATGATCGGAATTACCAGCCCCACCAGCTGCACCACGATGCCAAGCAAAGACCATGCTTCCAGTGCCTCCGCGGCCTCGCTGAGCAGCGCGCCCACAACGAGCGCGATCGTAAGGCATAGCTCGATCCCGCCGAAAATCAGCCAAAACCGGCCAAAATACCGATGGGCAAAGCGCCATGTTTCCTGTGTGCGCACAGAAAGGCTCGTGCGATAGCCGCACCAGCCGTTTACATGCTTCGGCGCATCCCGCAAAAACAGTGCGCCGCCCATTACCATCATCACCGGCAGCACAAAATCACAAAGCAGCGTTACGATCACAAGTGGGTTTCCCTGCATGTCTTTTCCTCTTTTCCGATTGTATGCCGGCCTTTTGTGCGCCCGCCGGGCAGCGGCGCCCCCAGCGCTACCGCGATGCCCAGCGCCAGCACCAGCGCGATTTTAAAGGTTTCAATGCCGCGCGCCGCACAGGCTTCATTTTCGCCGCGCATAAAATAGTAGGCCGTATAATAAATGCCGGCGCCCGGCACCAGCGGGAATATCCCGCACAACAGAAAAACCGTTGCCGGGGCGCGGCGCGTCACGGCAAAAATGCGCGCCAAAAGCGCCAGCGGAACCGCCGCGATCAGCGTGGCAACAACATTGCTCGGCTGCACCAAAAGCATCAGCGAATATACGCCCCAGCCCACGGCGCCATCGGCCGCACAGGCAAGCCAGTGCTTTTTCGGTACGCAAAAAAGAACCGCGAAGCATAGCGTCCCCACGCCGGCCAGCATAAGCTGTGCCGCCAGCTTCCACCACAGAGGCGTCATATTGTCACCCCCGTAAGCCAGCCGGAAAGCCCCAGCACAAGGCCGGTGCCGGCGGCGATGCTCCCTGCAATCAGCAGCGCATCGATGAGGCGAATCGTGCCCGAAAGGTAATCCGCGCGCAAAAAATCGCGGACGCCCATCGTCATGGCGACGCCCGGCGTCAAAATCATCAAAGTGCCGATGATGGCAGGGCTGGGGTCTGCGCCCGTAATCAGCATGCTGCATACAAGGCACACAATCGAAATCAGCGCGGCGCCCGTCAGGCGGCGCAGCAGATTGGAAATATGCGCGGCCTCACAGCCAAGCAAAAACCAGCCCAGCGCCGCACCCGCCAACAAGGCAATACAGCCTTCGGCCATGCGGCCGCCAAACAAAAATGCAAAGCAAAACGAACCCACCGCGCTGGCCGCGATCTGGGCTTTGGCCGAAGGCTGCGGCAGCTGCGCGGCCACCCGCATGCGCTTTTCGGCCTGCGCCAACGGCAGCTTGCCGGCCGCCGCCTCACGCGAGATCTCGTTTACAGCCTCGATGCGGCCCAAATGTACGCTGCGGCGCGGCACATCGCGTACCGCAGAAAGGCCCACGCCGTCCGCGCTGGAAAACAGCGCATTTGTCAGCACGTAGGCGTTAAAGTTTTGCAGGCCGTAGCTTTCGGCCATGATCGTCATGGTTTCCTGCACACGGAACACTTCGGCGCCGTTTTCCAAAAGCGTCCGGCCCGCCTGCATCACAAGCGCCAGCACACGCCCGCTTTCTTCCCGGCTTAGTGGCTCAGCCACGGATATTCTCCTTTACCTCGGTAAAATCAGGGTCATGTTTATAAAGATATTCCGCGATGATCTCCATCATCTCGAAATCTTCCTCGGAATCAATATCTAAAATGCCGGTATCCTTCATCAGCGAAAGCCCGATCTTGCCATCCCACAAAATGCCCGTAGTGTTCGCGGCCAAAAAATCGCGGCGGAATACATAAATGCTCGCGTTGATGTCATAAATGGCCGGGGCCTGCTGGCGCGCGGTAAACGGCGATTCGATCACCTTTTCCACGTGGTCGCCTGCGGCGCGCACCATATTGAAATACGGGTTGCGGCGCGCCTCGGTGCCGCTGAACACAAGGTCCAGATCCTGCCGGCGATCCTTGATGCGGTAAGCGCAAGCCACATCCTTTGCGGTACGCAGCGGGCTTGTAATGTCCAAATCCATCAGATAATCATACGTGCAGCCGGCCTTTTGCTCCATGCGGGCAAGGCTATCCTGAAATACGGCCATTTTCGGCACGGCGTCACCGCCCAGCGCCTCGCCGCGGGGCAGGTAGGTCACCTCGGGATATTTTGCTGCGACAATCTCGGCCAGCAGGGCGCTGTCGGTGTTTAGGCAAATATCCACCTTCACTTCGGGCATGCGCTGGATAAACAGCGTCGCCGCCGAAAGCGTATAGTACACCAGCGGCTTGCCGCAGAAAGTTTTGAGGTTTTTGTTTTTGAAGCCCTTGCTGCCCGCCCGGCCGCAGATCGTAATCAACAGTCTTTTCATCGTTTGTTCCTCCGTTTGATTGCGGCGCCAAAACGCCGCCAATTTGAAAGCCGTCTCGGTGCTTTGCGCTTTTGTCGGCGCATCCGGCCGCCCTCGGCCGCTTTTTCAGATTTTCCCGAGCGTCAGGCGCAGCACATCCAGCGCCTCTTCGGGCGGGTTCACGCTCGGCACATTTTGCCGCCGGGCATAATCCACAAAATAGGCCATCTCGCGCAGATAGCGCGCGTTGACATCTTCTTCGTAATGCTGCACCGTGCCGTTTTCCAGCGTAAGGGTTCCCGCGCCGAAATCGGCCGTAATCGTACCCTCGCGGCAAAACAGCTCGATCGCGCGGCGGTAGGTACGCCCGAAATAATCGAGATGCACCTCGCCCAAAAGGTGCGGCCAGCGCGCAATATATACGCTGAGATCATCGCTGTCCAGCTCCAGCTCAGAGTAGGTGCCTTTCAGATTATATACCTCTTCCGGCTTACCGAACAAGTCCACAAGATAATCCCACTCATGGATGAGGTCAATCGTCACGCCGCCGCCCATTGCGCGGTGGGCCGAATACACGGTGCGGTAATCGACGCCCGGGCGCCAATCGGGCAAATAGCTTGAGCAGATCACGCGCGCCGAATAGGGGCGGACATCCGGGTTTTCTTTTAGATATGCTTTCAGCGCCAGCATCACGCCGCACCAGCGCATCGGCGCCGCAACGTAAGCCTTTTGCCCCGCCGCCAGCAGCGCGGATAGCTCCGTGCCCGTCTGCTCAGCGTCCAAAATCGGTTTCTCGATAAAAAGTGCCCCTGCGCGCCCGCGCACAAGGCGCAGCGCCTCGGCATGCAGATGCGTCGGGTTCGTGATAAAGGCGACATCATACTGCGCCAGCGCCTGCGGCCCCGAAAGGCTTGTGAACTGATGCGCGAGCAGCTCGGCCACGCCGGGGCGCAGCGGGCGCGCAGGGTCGCTGCGCAGCGCATCGGCGCGCAAAGCACAGCCCTGTTCGGCGCAGATGGCCGTCAAATTTTTCAAATGGCGTGTGCCGATGGAGCCAAGCCCCACAAACAGCGCCGAGATTGTTTCGCTCATGAAAAATCCTTCTTTCCCCGGCGGGCGTTTTTGCCGCGGTGCCAAAACGGTTTTATACGGGCGTACGTTTTGCTGCGGCGCGCCTTACTTCTTTTCGATGGTTTCGATCAAGTCAATGATCTTTTGATCTTTTGCAAAGCTCCAGCGCGGGGCCTCGCCCTTTTCCAGTACGCCAAAGAAATTTGCCAGCTCGTCAACATAGGCGTTTTCCACGATATTGTCGCTGTAGCGGCTGTCGTGCTCAAAGGCGGCGTAAGTATCGACGGGCACCTTTTCGCCGGTTTCGTGGTCAAAGCGGAACAAGGCTTTCGGGTTGCCCTCCCAGAAAAGATGCAGCCCCTCGCCAAAGCACTCGAAATTGCGCACCGCTTTCGGGCTGACAATATCCACCGCCAGCACACCTTTTGCGCCGCCGGCATGCCGCAGCGTGACAAAATAGCTATCGGGATAGGCCAGCTCCAGCGCGCTGATCTTGTCCTTTTCCACGCTCACGCTTTCCACAGGGCCGAACGCATCCCACAGCCACGGCAGATCAATGCCAAAGATCTCGCGCACACCGCCGGTGCGGCGGTCGCCGACAAAAAAGTTCTTATAGCTTTCCCACGGGTGCCAATCGGGCAGATACTGGCCGATATGATACAGATAGCGCACCGGCTTGCCCGTTTTGGCGCGGAACTCCGCCACCTGCTTTTTGATATACTGCGTTTCGCCGCGGTACAGCATCGTCGACGACAAAAACAGCGGTATGCCTTTTCGGGCGGCCAACGCCTGATTTTCGGCATAACCATCGTCGACAAGGTTCAGCTCGGTAAAGGTAGGCAGCCCGGCTTCCAGCAGCGTATGGATGATGCCCGCATGCGTGATGGGCGCTGTGCATACCAGCGCGGCATCCGGCTTTTCGGCCGCAAGCGCCTCCGGGATAGAGGCATAGGCGACGATGCCGAGGCCCGCGGCCTCTGCCCGGCGTGCCTCGCTTGCATCCACACCGCACACCACAAGGCCATTGCGCATGCCTTTTGCCAAGCGCGCGCGGCGCTTGCCCATGCTGCCAATCCCTACGATTAGTATTTTCATGTAATATTATCCCCTTTGGATTATTCTTTTATTTTCGTCCGAATGCGCGGTTTTATGCCGCGATTGCTTTTATGCTTCGCCATCCGTCGGGCCGTCATAAAAGCCCTTCGGCGCGCCGAAGCCCGGCGCAAACAGGCGTTCTTCCAAAATTGCCACGATACGGCCGCTGGTGTCGCCACCGTAATAAGGGCTGACGGTTTGATGGGCGCGCGCCGTAAATTCCGGCGTCAGCGCTGTTTGCAGCGCGGCCTCGATTTCTTTCTGCCGCGCCGCGCAACACAGCACGTTTTGACACACAATGCGCCCGGCCTGCCGGCTGCCGATGTTTACCGTGGGCACACCGAAAGTCGGCGTTTCAACAACGCCGCTTGAAGAGTTGCCCACCACAGCGGCCGCATGCTGCATCGCCGAAAGGTATCGTTTTACGCCGAGGCTTGCAAACACAACAGCCTGCCCCGGGCGCGCAGCCGCCCATGCATCGAGCCTGCGGTTGATGATTTCGCCGCCCGTATCGGCGTTTGCCTTTGTAATCAGCCAATGCAGGCGCGTTTTGTGCCCTACAGCATCCATCGCGCCAAGCAGCGCGTCGCTTTGCGCTGCGGGGTCGGCTTCGCCCGCGGTTTCGGGATGATAGGTAACAAGCGCATACGGCGCATGCAGATCAAAGCCGATACTTTCCGAAAGCTCTTCCAATGCCATCTTGGGCATCGTGCGAATATTTTCATCGCCGAGGCCGCCCACATTATAGACATCGGCCGGGTTTTCGCCCATGCGAACCACGCGGCGCGCATACGCTGCACAGCTTGGAAAATGCAGCGCTGCCATTTTTGTGATGCAGTGGCGGTAATAGTCGTCCGCCGCGCCCCGCGTCACATCGCCGCCGGAAATGTGCGCGATCGGTACGCCCGTGATCGCCGCCGCCTGCGCCGCCGCAAAAATCTCGTAGCGATCGCCCAATACCAAAACGGCATCGGGCCGATTTTCCGTAAACCACCGCGCAAATTGTTGGATGGTGTACGCAACGGTATCTGCCAGCGCCAGCGGCCCATGCTCGAATTTCAGGATGTCCAGCTCGGCCGCCAGCGGGATGCCGTCGGCTCGAATCTCATCCACCGTATGCCCGTATTCGGGCGAGAGGTGCGCGCCCGTGGCGATAACTTCTGGTATTATTTTGTCGGATTTTAACAGTTTTTGGATTACCGGCCGCAGCAGGCCGTATTCGGCCCGCGTACCTGTGATAACAGCCAGATGCTTTTTCGTCGTGCCGCTGTTTTTCTGCTGCATGCTGCCGCCCCCATCTGTAAAGTGCTCTGCCGCCTTTTGCGCTGTGCGCCCGCTTTTTTTGGCGCCGCGCTACGGCGCGATTCTTCCTTACTTTTCCTTTTGCCGCAAGGAGTGTTTTTGGCGCACCGCGCTTTTTAATTCAGCTCGATCTTTTCATCCTCGGCAAAATCACGGCAGGCGGTTTGGCCCAGTACGTCATACCACTTCATCGGGCTGATGCCGTCGCCGGGGCGCTTGGTCGTGATATTATCGGTTGTAAAGGTTTCTCCCTTGCCAATCGGCCGCGCCGCCACGATGCTCTTGCGGGCGATGGGCTTATTGCGCGCCTCGCTTTCAGTGACGTGCTTTTTGCCCGAGCCAAGGGCTTTTTCCGTGTTGCGCACGGCCGTTACCATCGCTTTCAGCTCAGCCGGGTCGAGCGAAGCCTTTTGGTCGGGGCCTTCCATATTTTTATCCAGTGTAAAGTGTTTTTCAATTACATCCGCGCCCAGCGCCGCGGCGGCCACATCACACTCCCAGCCGGAAGTGTGATCGGAAAGGCCGACCGGCAGGCCGAATTGCTCAGAAAGATCAATCATCGCCGTCAGGTTTGCGTCCTCATAAGGCGTCGGATATTCAGTGTTGCAGTGGAGCAGCGTCACGCCCGTACAGCCGTTATCCTCCAGAATCGTCAGCGCGCTTTCGATCTCATCGAGGGTACTCATGCCCGTCGAAAGGATCACAGGGATTTTCAGTTTGCCAATTTCTTCGAGGTACGGCAGGTTCGTAATCTCCCCGCTGGGCACTTTAATATAGGGCAGATCCAGCGTACCCAAAAAGCGTACGCTCGGGATGTCGAACGGCGCAGAAAGATACTGGATGCCGATAGAATCGCAGTATTCCTTCAGCGCCTTGTGGCCGGCAAAATCGAAGTGGATGCGCCGCACCATTTCCAGTTGGCTTTCAGCGTCGCCCGTCGTCTCTTTTTGGTAGGCCGCCTTCGGCGCAAACTTCGAGATCACCAGCTCCGGCACGGCCGTCTGGTATTTTACCACATCCGCGCCGCACTCCTTGGCCGTCAAAGCCATCTTTTTCGCAAGCTCCAAGCTGCCGTTATGGTTTACGCCTGCCTCGGCAATTATTAAAACGCTCATTTTACTGTGCTCCATTCTCTTTGCCGCTCTGCGGCTTTTCTGTTTTGGCTCCGGCTGCATTTTTGTGCGCCCGCACAACGCTGCGCGCCCAATCCGTGATCGCCGCCGCCAGCGCCGGCGCCAGCAAAAGCCAGAACACTTGCTGCGCCCGCAGGCAAAAATAGCTGGAAAGCGGCCGCGGCACATTGATGCGCAGCGTCGTTTCGCCGTTTGCGCCCGCCAGCACAACACCCGCCGCGCCTACCGGGTCGATGCGGGCGGCTTGCCCGCCCGAAAGCGGAAAATCCAGCTCCAGCCCGCCGGCGGCATCGGTGGATTTTGCCCACACGCGGCGGCGTAGGCTGAAGCCCGCGCCGTTTCGCGCATAATAGCCCTCGGCCTGCTGCGCTACGGCTTCGCTTTCCGTCTGCCAGACGACATTGCGGATGGGCTGATCGGCCGAGAGCAGCAGCTGCGGGTCCGCGCCCGAAGAAACCCAAAGGCCACTGTCCGTTTGCAGGATGTCCTGCACCGAAACGTCGCTCAGCGAAATTTCTTCGGTATGCAAGCGGCCCGTGGCATAGCCGAGGCTATCCCATGCGGCCGCGCCGAGGCACAAAAGTACCGTAAGCACCGCCGCTAACATATAAAAGCCCGCAAGGAGATGCGCCGCCCAAAACGAAACTGCTTTTTTCATGCGCTTTCCCCCACGTTGCATACAAACTCGAAGTGCCCCGTTTGTTCGCTCCACTGATAGACGGCGGCCTGCTTTTGGCAGTTTTCCAGTTCATCGCCAAACAACCCACCAAAGCCCGAAGTGAACAATGCGTCGCACCGATCAACAAAAACATAATCGCAGCCACCGGCGCGGATGGTATCCCGCAGCGCATCGGCGGTATAGTAGTGGAAGTAGATTGTATCCGTGCCCTCGGGCACGGCGGCATCCGGCAGCGCAAACGTGCCGCCGCCGCCCTGTTTCGAGGCCCCGCTGTAATCGAGATACCACGGGTACAGCTCATACGTAAACAAAAACCACCGGTTGCCATCGTCGCCTTGGCTGACAAAGAAAATGTGTGCATCTTCGGGCACGGCAGCCTGCACCTCGGCGGCCATGCTCTGCGTTTCGCGGCGCTCTGCATACAGGCTGTCATGCCCGGCAAATACCGTCAGATTCAGCGGCAGGCGCAGGGCCACCAGCCCGCCCAACAGCAGCGTCGCCGCCAAAAAGCCGCCCGTCAACAAGCCGGGGCGGCGCTCCTTTTCGCCCGCGCGCAGCACAAGCGCCGCCGCGGCCAGCAGCCAGCCCAGCAAATAGGGGTAAATATATCGCTCGTAGCCGACGAGCGTATCCGAGATCGCCTCGGTAAACACATACACATACGTGAAGCCGATGAAAATAAAAAACGCAAAGAAGCCGCCCAACCCAAGCACGGCAAAGCGGATGCTTTGCCCTCGGATCACACGCTCTTTCGTGAGCAAGGCCGCGGCGGCCGCCATGCCTAAAATCAGCACGACGACGACCAGCTCCGGCCCGAGCATCGTGTTTTTTACAGCGGCAAAGTTTTCCACCATCAGCCCCATGATGCGGCTAAACTTTTCGGTGCGGCCGATGCCCAGCAGTTCTTTCGCGCCCGTTAGCATCATCTGTGCCATGCCCATTTGTTCTACGCCGCCGACGTTAGAGGTATCGGCCGTACTGGCCGCGGAAAGATACGCCTGCCAGACATAAAACGCCCCGCCGCACACGGCCGGCAGCCCAACGGCTTTCGCCAGCAAAAGGCCCACGGCGCGCCGGCCCTGTTTTTCGGCCAGCACCTGCCACAAAAGATCGACCGCGAGGATGCCCGCCGCGATCAGCGCCAGCGCAAAGCCCGTATCTTTCAGCAGGCACAGCGCAGCCAGCGCCAGCGCCGCGGGCCAAACATGCCGCTTGGCATCCATATAATATACCGCCAGCACCCCGCCAAAGGCCATCCCCAGCGGAATATCCGAAAGCGCTGTAGCGTACACGTTCGTATCCAGCGCGATCGTGCCGTACAGCGTAATCAAAAACGGAACCAGCGCGCCGAACAGCAGCGCGGGCACAGTACGGCGGTATTCGCCGGGCTTCGCCCCCGCTGTCAAAAGCGCACAGATACTCAAAAGGAAAATGTCATAGCCGGCCATAATACGCCACTCGGCGTAAGGCCCGAAAAACTGAAACACGTACCCTAATACGATTAAGCCCGGGCGGTGCGTCCCCACCCAATCCCAGCCGATCTTGGCGTTGACATACAGCGCATCGGTATATTTGACAATTTTGCCCGCCGTACCCCAAAAGGAAAACTCATCCCACGACAAAAACATCGGCCGGCGCACGGCAAAAAACACAATCAGCCCTGCGGCCAATACCCAAAACGCGCAAAAGCCGGGCGCGCGCACTGCGGCCCAGCTTTCTTTTGCGGCCTTGGGCCAAAAGCTGATACCCCACGCCGCCGCCGCCAGCAAAAACCACGCCCAGCCCGCCGCGCGCAAGATGCCAAGGCACCCGCCCAGCGAAAACCAGACGATCGTGCCGCACAGCGCGGCAAAGGGCGCCAGCGGCGCAGCAAGGCAGCCGCGCCGCACCAGCAGCACACTAAACCCCGCCAGCGCGGCGAGCGTCAGCAACGTGAAAAGCAATTCCATGCAAAAGCCCTCGCTTGTTTGTTTTTATGGGATGTGCGGTGTGCCCGTTTCGCCGGGCCGCCAAAATCCGTGGACGTTTCGTCGTTGTCGGGCGCGGCGCCCGCCGCATTGTTTGGGGCGGGGCCGTATCGGTTTCAGGCCTGCTGCTCCAGCCGGCGGCGCATCTTTTCCAGCTCTTCCATCTGGCCCATATCCATCCACGAAGATTCGCTGATGGGATACACGCCCACAGGCTGCCCCGCCCGGCGATACTTTTCGATTACATCCGGGAAGCCCTGATTTTTGCCGTCTTCCAGCTCCTCAACAACCTGCGGCTCAACGACATATACGCCCGTATTTGTCAAAAAGTTCAGTTCCGGCTTTTCGCGCATGCCCTCAATCGCGCCGTTTTCGCCCATTTCCACGACGCCGTAGGGCACGGTGAAATGCTTATAGGCGCAGATCATCGTAATAAGATTGTGGTGCGCTTTATGGTATTCGTATACATCGCCGTAATCCACATCCAGCAGCGTATCGCAGTTGGAGAAAAAGAAAGTGGAATCCAGCTTGCCTTTCAGCAGGCAAAGCCCGCCGCCCGTGCCCAGAAATTCCGCTTCGTCGGCGTACTCAATCTGATAGGGCTTTTGCTCCAAATCGTTAAAATACGATTTTATCATGTTCTTTTTATAGTTTACAACCATATATACCCTGCGGCAGCCGTACTCGCAAAAGCGGTCCAAAATCAGCTCGCAGATCGGCTTTTCTCCGACGGGGATCAAGGGTTTCGGCAGAATTTTCGTATAGGGATACAGCCGGGTGCCCAAGCCCCCCGCCATCACAACCACAGGGATACCCGCCTGCTTGCGGTTATCCACATCCACGCCTGTGGCAAAGATCACATCGGCGATCGAACCGTCGCGATCCAGAATGGGCAGCGCGTCGATGCCGTATTGCTCCAAAACCTCTTTTGCGCGGGCGCGGTCGGCCACCGGCAGAGATTTCGGCGCATAGTTGGCCGCGCGCTTTACGGGCTGCTCGAGATTGCCGCCGCGCAGCAAAAATTTGCGCAGATCGCCGTCCGTCAAAACCGCCTTAAGGCGGCCCTCCGGCGCAATAAAGAGGATGCGCTGGCCCGTTTCGTCCAGCTTTTTCATCGTCTCGAGGATCGAGGCATCTTCGCAAATATATAGTTCTTCCAGTTTCATGCAGCATTCCCCTTTCGCGGGCCGAACTTCGTATGCGCCGCATCCCGCAGCAACGCCAGCAGGCACCCCGCCAGCCCGGGCACCGCCGCCAGCCACAAAAGCTGCCACAGCGACGGCACAAAGTAAGTGTACCACGCGCGCCGCTCGTTGCATACGAGCTTTTCTACACGTACCGTAACGCCCGATTGATCGGCGAGATCGAGCCGGATATTTTGCCCGGTAATCAGCGGCAAGCGATATTCCCAGCTGGCGCCGTCCGCCGCAAGCGTGGGCCACACGCGCAACTGGGCGCTGTAGCCGCCGCCCGGCAAGTGATAGTACAAATCCATCTCGTTTGTGCCGGGCGTCTGGTATTGTGCCACAAGGCGAAGGGTTCGGATGCGCTGGCCCGGCTGTAAAATAAGCTGGGCATCGCCCGTTTCAGCCGTAAGCGTATCGCCCTGCCACGCCATGTTGGCAAGCGCATAAAGGCTTGTATCGTCCAGTGTGATCGTTTGCTCCCGGATGCGGCCCGTGGCATAGCAAACCGTATCCCAACAAAAGCTCGCCAGCATCCAAAGGATCAGCCCTGCCGCGCCCAGCGCATAGAAAGCTGCCGTCGGGTGCTGCCCCGCCTTTTTCCAAAGCTGCTTCATGCGGCGGCCTCCGTTTCCAACGTCTGATACGGCGCATAGCCCTCGGCCGTAACCGTATACAGAACCGGCTTTCCCTGCTGCGCCGCGGCAAGGCCATCGGTAAACAGCGCGCCATAGCTTTGGGCGAAGGTATCGTCGCTTTGTACGATCAAAAGATACTGTGCGCCGCTTTTTGCCACAAGGGCTGCAAAATCTGCGCGCGTATACGGCTGGAAGTACGGCGTATCGCCCTGCAAGGAAGGGTCGCCATACGTGCCGCCGCCCGCGCCGTAGGCAAGGATGCGCGGCAGCAGCGCGTATTCATACGTGAACCACTTTTGGCCCTGATCGCCCTGATAGATCAAAAACACGCTTTCCCCTGCCGGCAGCGCGGCATCCGCCTGCGCCGCCACCGCATATTCCTGCCGCGTTTCGGCATACTGCCCACGGCCGACGCCCAAAATCGTGAACTGCGGCTCGAAGCAGGCAAACGTCAGCGTGGCCGCCGCGGCCGCCAGCAAAAGCGCACCGCCATTTGCCAAAAGGTGATACCGCCCCGCCGCGGCCTGCCGCCCGAGCATTGCCAGCGCAAGCAGCAGCCACCCGATATAAAACGAACCAAAATACCGCCCGTAGCTGACAAGCCCCTCCACGGTGGCATCCTTCATTAAAAAAGCATAGCTGAATAAGATCATCAGCCAATAGCCGCCAAAGCAGGCCGCCGTACAGCCCGCCAGCACCAGTGTGCGCACTTTTTCGTGCACGGTAGGCGCCAGCACGGCCGCCAGCAAAAACACCGCCGCGATCAAAATACACACGGCAAGCCCCGGCCCAAAAATCGAGACGCTTTTCTCAAAAAAGGCTGTGCGCATGGCCGCACGGTAATCGTACAGATCCTGTCGGTGCCATTCAAAATAGTTTTCGCCGATGCCGCCCAGCAGAATCTTGATGCCGTTATACGCCACCGCAGGCAGCGTCACATTTGCCGTATCGCCAAGGCCCCCGGCGGCCGCGTTCGCTTTCACGAGGCCGCTTGTATAGGCGCTCCACAACAGATATTGTGCCGCCGGGGCCGCAAAACACGCCGCGCCAAAGCCGATACGCCCTAATACGGCGCGCAGGGCATTGCCTTTTGCCCGAAGGCCTTTTTTGTCCTGTGCCGGGCGCGCAGCGAGCTGCCCCGCCTGCCGTGGCGCAAAGCACACCGCATCCACGGCGATACAGCCCGCCGCAGCCAGCGCCAACACAAAGGTATTGCTTTTGATATTGGCCGCAAGGCACAGCACAGGCAGCGTCAGCCAGCGCGCGGTGCCCGGCTTTTCGCGCACGGCCAGCCAAAACGCCACCGTGCCCCCGAACAAGGCCCCTGCGGGCAGATCCCCCAAAAATTCCAGCCATGCCGTGCACAGCACCGACATGTGCCCCGTAGCGGCAAACGCCGTAGGGAGCGCCAACGCCACAAGCGCCAGCGGCGCCCATACGCGGCGGCCGGCAGATTCGGCGCAGCAAACCACAGCCGCCAGCCCCGCAAGCACAAGCACATCCGCCGCAAAAATGGCGTGCCACGCGGCAAAATCGCCAAACAGCTGGAAGAAATAGCTTGCGAGCGGCACGGCGGCCAGCTGCGTCATCTGCCACGGCACACCCGAGGCGCAAACCGTGTACAGTTTATCGTGCAAGGTCATCAACTTTGCGGCCGTGCCCCAAAAAGAGTATTCGTCAAAAGCCGAAAACTCCGGCCGCAAAAAGGCAAGCCGCGCCGCCAAAAGCACAGCCCCGCCCCAAAACAAAACGCTGCCCGGCGCAAACATTTCATGCAGCCAGCCGCGATTTTTGCGAAAGCGGAAAAAGGCCGCAACGCTGGCGGCCAAGGCCAGCCAGCCCGCCAGCACAAGCGCCAGCGCCGCAGGCCAAAGCCCGCCGGCCATGCCTGCCGCCAGCAGCACCAGCAAAACAAGAGAAAGCGCCGCCAACGGCGCCAGCCCCGCCGAAAGCCCGCCGCGCCGCACAAGCAGCGTGGCAAAGCCCAGCAGCGCCAGCAAAATCAGCAGCGTTTCCCACAATGTCATAGCCGTATTTTCCTTTCCTCGGAAGTTTTACGTTTTCGCGTTACAGCGCCAGCAGCGCGTCGATCACGCGGGCGCACTGTGCCTCGGTAAGGTTCGTGGAGCAAGGCACGTTCAGAATACGGCGGCGATATTCTTCCGCCACCTCCATACCGTATTTTTCATTGCGGGCATAATCGCACTGCTCCGGGATAAGCGACCATACCGGCCGCGTCTGGATGCCCTCGCCGTGCAGCTTTTCGATCACGGTATCGCGGTCGAGACGATCGGGCAGAAGCACACTGTAAAACCAATGGTTCGAGCGCGTACCTTCGCGGAATTTCAACATTGAAAAGCCTTTAACGCCATCCAGCGCGGCAAAATACTGGGTATAGCGCTCGGTTTTATGCTGGATAAAGCCCTCGAGCAGCTCAAGCTGCGCAAGCCCAAGGCAGGCATCGAGGTTCGTCATGCGGTAGTTGTAGCCCACTTCGTCGTGCTTGAATTGCAGCAAATCGGCTTTTGCCTGCGTGGAAAGGTGCTTGGCATGCGCGGCCCAATCCGCGTGGTTCGATACCAGCGTACCGCCCGTGCCTGTCGTGATGATCTTGTTGCCGTTATAGCTATACACGCCCACATCGCCGATGGTGCCCGCGAATTTTCCCTGATAAGGGCCATCTGTATAATAGGTACCCAGCGCCTCGGCAGCATCCTCAATCAGGGTCAGGCGATACTTTTTCGCAATTTCCACAAAGCGCGGCAGATCGGCCATATTGCCAAACACATGCACAACAACCAGCGCTGCGACATGCGCGCCGGTTTTGTTGTTGTAAAGGCCATCTGCTTTCAGGGTGCAGTGGTTTGCGCAAAAATCCTCTACGGTATCCGGGTTCATCGTCGCGGTTTCGTCGCAGCCGATAAACACCGGCTCGGCGCCCATATAGCGCGTCGTCGGGTTAACCGAGGCGATAAACGTCAGCGCCGGCACGATCACTTCTTCGCCGCGCTGAATTCCGCTTACCATCGCCGCCAAGTGCAGCCCGGCCGAGCCGCTGGCGCAGGCCACGGCCTCCGGCATGCCCACATAAGCGGCCAGATGCTCTTCAAACTCGCCCACTTTGGCGCCGCTTGTCGAGACCCATGCGCCATTAAGGGCATCGTCCACATATTTTTTTTCGTTTCCGCAAAAATTCGGAACAGAAAGAGGAATAAACTCGTTCATATTTTTACCTCACTTTTTTAGGTTCGTTTTTTCGTCGGCAGTTCCGTTTTCGGCGGCCGTTTGTGCCGCCGAAGTATCTTCGTTCGGTGCGCCGGGTATGCTTTTTTGTACGGTGTCGGTTTCGTCGGGCAGGCTTTCCGGCTCTTCGTCGGCCGGTTCCAGCGCATCCAGCAGGATGTCGTCATCCTCCTGATCGACAGCCGCACGGATTTCCTCCGCGGAAAGCGGGCCGCCGTGCCGCAGGTAAAGCACAATGTTATTGTGCAGCAAGCTGACGGCGCTGGCCGCCAGCCCCGGCAGAATCAGCATCAAAAACAAGTACCAGTTGGAGGGCACATAATAGCGCCATGCCGGGCGCGGCGCGTTGATCGTTACGGCAAAATCCCGGATCACACAGGTATCGCTGCAAATATCAAGGCGCAACCGTGAAACCTTTGTGGTCGGCAGCGTAAAAGTATAGGTGCCGTCCTCATTTTGCACCGGATATACGCGCTGGTCAAGGCTAAAATCGGCCTGTCCGTCTTTCAGGTAGAACAGGCATATCTCCAGCGGATTTTTCGAGTAATTTGCCGTCATCGTCAAAGTGCGCACACGGATGCCGTCGTAATTATACCACCAAAGCTGCGGATCTGTCGTGATGCAAACGAGCTTATCGTTTGCCTTTAGCACATTCAGCAGCGAAAAATCGCTTTGCGTAACGGCTTGTGTCGGCATCAAGCCTTGTTTTTGCGCCTTTTGGTCGGCGGTAAGCAGGGCCGTTGAAAAAATCAGCCATCCCACCAGCGTAAGCAGATAGATCAAAATTGGGATCGGCGCGGTAGCCCTTCTTTTTGTTTTTTTCATTGCGACACCTCGATATTGGCGACCCATTCCAGCCCGGTATCCGTCACGCGGTAAAGCGCCATGCCGCGCGGCGCGTTAGAGCGCACATCGCCAAAGAGATCGCTGTAGCTGTCGGCGAAAATCTCATCAATATTCTCGATGAAAAGATAATCGCAGTTCTCCTGCAAATAAGCAAGAAAATCCTCTTCGCTGTAAGCGTGATAATAGGTGGAGTTATCATAGTTTTCCGGCGTACCGTAGGTTCCGCCGCCGCCGCCCAAAAAGGTGCTGCCGTATTGCAGCATGACGGGCAAGAACTCATAGCTAAACTGGAACCAGCGCTGGCCGTCGTCGCCCTGCGTAATCAAAAACAGGCGTTGTTCCTTCAGGCTGCCCTGACGGCCGGGGTCGGCATCAATAGCGGCCACAACGGCCTGCACTTCCTGCTGGCAGCCGCGCGCCTCGGCGAATTCCGCGCCGTTATACTCGATCACGCTCAGCTGCGGGTTGATATACACATAAAAGCTGAGCAGCAACAGCGCCGCAAGCCCTAAAATCGATCCGCCCGCCAGCAGGCGCCAGCGTGTTTCACGCGCGGCCAGCGTCAGTAGCGCCAGCGTAATCAAAAACCAGCCGAGGTAAAAGGCGCAGACATAGCGGTTATAATCCACAAGGCCCGTGCCGGAAACGTCGTTGAAAATGAAGGCATAGCTTAGCAGCAACATGAAGTTATAGCCCGCAAAGCATACCGCCGTCAACGCCCATACCAAGGCCAGCTGCACCTTGCGCACCCAATCCGGCAGCAGAAAAACCGCCCACAGCACCATGATGCCCATAACGCATACCACACGAAAGCCTGTGCCCAGCATCGATACTTTCTGGTTAAAAAATGCATTCCATATCTGCACAGCATAGCTGAAGAAGCGCTCGCTGCGCGCGGCGTAATAGCTTTCGACAGGCAGCCCCAGCAACATGCGCAGGCCGTTGACCGCCACGGTGACAAGGTTCTGATCGGTGACGCCAAAGCCGCCGCTTTCGGCGTTTTTCTGTGCGAGGGCCAACGTATAGCGGCCCCAAATGCCGTAAAGTCCCACCGGCGCAGCAAACGCGCCGGCCGCTTTGGCAAGGCGAAGGCCAAGGCCCTTATGCCACGGCTTTTGCCCCGCGAACAAAATCACATCTACGGCGACAATGCCCGCCGCAGCAAGGCTGAGCACAAAGGTGTTGCTTTTAATGTTGGCGGCCAGCGCCAGCACAGGCAGAATCGCCCAGTAGGGGCCTTTTTGCTTGCGCAGCGCCAGCCAGAAGGCTACTGCGCCGCCGAACACGACGCCGGCCGGCACATCGCCATAGGCCAGCATGTAAACGTGACAGACATAAATCTGTTTTTCCGTGACGGAGAACACATACGGCGTCAGCCAGCAGGCCACCGCCATCGGAAAGGCCAGCGAATAGTTTTTCCACTTCATCGTGCCGACAACCGCCGCAAAGCATGCAAACAGCAGCGCATCATACGCCAAATGAATCTTCCACGCGGCAAATTCGCCGAAGAACTGGAAGAAATAGCTCAGCGTAATCAGGCCGCAGTTCTGCGTAGCCTGCCACGGCCAGCCGATTTTCGCCTCGGCGAACAGCACATTTTGGGTACTGGTAAGCTTCGCCGCCGTGCCCCAAAACGAGTATTCGTCGTACAGGCCGAGCATCGGCTTGCGCACGGCAAAATAAAGGGCAAAGCTAAGCGTCAAAAGCCAGAACACCAGCGCCCCGGGGGGCAGCAGTCGCTGCGCCAGGGTGCGCTGTGCCTCGGCGATCCTGTGCAGCCGGGCCGCAAGCTCGCTGCCGATCGCCCAAAGCCCCAGCCCGAACGAAAGCGCGTACAACAAAAGCGCCGTAGGGCGCAAAAGATGTACGATGCCGCCCAGCGTCAGCGCCGTGCTGTAGCATGCGAGCACGCACAGCGGGGCCAAGGCCGCATGCAGCCTGCCTTTCAGCGTAAAGAACGCGCCCAGCAAAAATACCGCCGCCAGCGCGATCAAAATATCAACATAAACGAATTGCATGCCGTTTGCTCCTCAGATGGTATAGACCGGGCCGATAAAGTAATGCTGCCATAAAAGCAGCGCGCCGCCTACGGCATACAGCCCAAAAAGCCAAAAAGCACATCCTTGTGCTTTGCGAAGATCCTTTTGCGGGGCAAGCGCCCGCCCCAGCGCCGCCGCAAGCACCGTGCCCAGCAGCAAAAACGCCGGCAGAAAATACCGTGCCTGCAGGCCGATCACGCGCACCATGCCCACCGGCGTATATGTGATATACATTGCCGTCATGGCCGCGGCCGCATATACGACTGCCCAGCCGCCGACCGCCGCCGAAACCCGCAGCCGCTGCGCCGTTTCGGGCCGCGGGGCAGAAATCGCCGCGCCTGCGGCCAGCATGGCCGGGCCGGTTACGTTCAAAACCTCGATGGGCAAATCGAGCGCGCCGAATACCCCCAGCTGCCCAATGAAAAAGCGGTTTTCGTACAGCGTACCAAGCAGCACCGCCGCATAGCGCAGCGGATTTGACAAGATGAATTTCAGCTGCGGCAGCTGGTCGGCGCCTTCGATCGTGCGGCCGATCTCGGGGTAATGGACGCGGAAAGCGATACCGTACCAATCCACAAACCGGCTGATGAGCACCGCCGGCACAAGGCACAAAAGCGCCAGCTGCCAGCGTTTAAGTTTTGCCCTCCAGCCGGCCTTCGGGATGCACCACAGCGCCGCCAGCCACAGCAAATTGATCCACGGCTTGATCGTGTTTGTAATCAGGAAAACGGCCAGATACTGCCACAGTGCGGCATCGTCCAGCGCCTCGCGGAAAAAGTAGGAGGCCAACAACCAGTAGCACCCGAGCAGGATTGCATCATAATTACAGCTTGCCGCCATATAAAGGCTCATCGGCAGCAGCATTACCGCCAAAAACAAAGGCTTGTACCGTTTCAAGCCCCGCAGCGTCAGCCAGCAAAGCAGCGCATACACGGCCAGATTTGCGATGCGCCCGCCGTACAGCGCCCCCAACGCCCCCAGCCCAAACAGGTGGGAAAGCGCCATCCCGGCGGCGCTTGCAAGATACGGCAGGATTACAAAGCTCAGCGGCTCGGTGGCTTCTTTTTCGGCGGCCTGCCCGGAAAAATACCGGGTAAAGCCATCCGCAATGCCGCCTACCGCGCCGCTTTCGCCGTACTGCTTAAGCGCATAGCCCGTAGAATCGTACACTTCTGTTTCGCCGTTTTCGGCTGCGCGCATCCCCTGTGAGGTGTGCGCATTGACCCATGCGCCGGGGAAAGCCGCGGCCAAGCGCGAAACATCCTCCGGGTAGGCGCGGGCAGCGTCAAAATCGAAATGGCCCTCGCTGATACTGTACGCGCGCAGAAAGTGCAGGGTTTCATCCGGCACCTGCAGCGGCGGGTTCACAAACACAAACAGCAGCCCGCACAAAAACACGCACACCGCCGCGCGCGCGGCAAAGCCCTTTGCAAAGCGTACCGTCAGCGCGGCCGCCGCATACAGGGCCGCCGCAATGCCGCAAACCGCCGCCGTTAAGGGCAGCCACGCGATGCCGCGGGCATCAAGATAGTAAAACACCCGCCAGAAATACACCAGCGCCGCCGCCAGCGCTTCCACGGCCAAAAAGCCGCCCGCCAGCAGGGCCGCGCGCCGGGAGAATATCGGTTTCGGTGCTGCGTTTTCGCTCATACCATGCCCTCGTTTTCTTCAGATTCGGCGTTTCGCGCTCCGTCCTAAATACGCGTGAAGCCCGCCGGCATATTGCACGGCGGGCAAAAAACGCGCGAAGCCCCCGGCCCCGCGGCAGTTTACAGGATATATTTTCCGACCTTATAGCTGTCGAGATTGTGGCGCAAGAACTCGATGGTTTCGGCCAATCCTTGCGCAAACGTGTACTGCGGCGCCCAGCCTGTCAAAGTTTTCAGCTTCGTCGCATCGCCCAAAAGGCGATTCACTTCGCTCTTTTCGGGGCGCAGGCGCTCTTCCTCGCAGACAATCTTCGCCGCAGGGTTGATCTGGGCGATCAGCTCATGCGCCAAATCGCCGATGGAATGCTCAACGCCCGTGGCGATATTGATTTCCTCGCCGATGGCCTTATCGCAATCGGCAATGGCCATAAAGCCGTGCGCGGTATCTTTCACATAGTTGAAATCGCGCGTCGGCGAAAGCTTGCCGAGCTTAATCTCCGTCTGGCCCGCTAACAGCTGCGTGATGATCGTCGGGATAACGGCGCGGCCACTTTGGCGCGGGCCGTAGGTATTAAAGGGGCGCACGATAGAAACCGGCAAGTCAAAGCTGCGGTAAAAGCTCTCGGCCAAACGGTCGGCGCCGATCTTGGTGGCGGAATACGGGCTTTGCCCCTGGAACGGATGGTGCTCGTCGATCGGGACGTACTGCGCCGTGCCGTACACTTCGCTGGTGGAGGTAACCATGATGCGCTTTGTGCCAAGCTCACGCGCGGCGTTCAACACATTCAGGGTGCCCTTGATATTGGTATCGACATAGCTGTCGGGGCTGTGATACGAAAACGGGATCGCGATCAGCGCGGCCAAATGATAGACACGCTCCTGCCCGCGCATAGCGGTACGGACGCCGTTGGGATCGCGCACATCGCCCATAAAAATTTCAATTTCGCTTTTGATCTCCGGCGGCAGGGTATCGATCCATCCGCAGGAGCCAAAGGAGTTATACAGGCAGAACGCCTTTACGGTTTCGCCCGAGCGGACGAGTTCTTCTGTTAAATGGCTGCCGATAAAACCGTCGGCGCCGGTAACCATTACGGTATGCGACATAACTTGCTTCCTCTCCAGACGGCGCACAGCGCCGCCTTGCGCGGCACAGAATTGTATGCGGCGCATAGTTTTCTGTATTATAATATAAGTGCGCCTTGATTTCAACGAAAATCTGCCCGCGGCCCCTGCCGGGGCAGCCGCTTCGTGTCGTTTTTCTTTACAGCGGCGGGGCGTGGCGGTATAATAAGGTGTTTCCAATGATTTTTTGCAGAAAGGTGCAGCTGCCCGTATGAGCTTGCAAAACTTTTCCTTCTTTGCGTTTTTAGCCGTTGCGGCGGCGGTTTATCTGGCGCTGCCCAAAAAGGCACAAACGCCTTTTTTGTTTGCGGCCAGCCTTGTGTTTTACGGCTGCAATCTGTATGCCGCGTGGCAGGCGGCGCTGGCCGTGCCGGGCGGTACGGTGGCCGAGGCGGCCTTTCGCTGCGCCGTCAGCGCGGGGTTGGTAGGCTTTGTCGGCCTGTTTGTGTGGCGCATGGCGCTTGCGCTGGCCGCCGCCGAGCCGCCGCGCAGGGGCCGGCTTTTGTGCGGTGCGGTGCTCACGCTGCTTTTGGTATTGGCCGTTTTTAAGTATTACAATCTTTCCCCGCTGCCGGCCCTTTTTGCGGGCACCCTGCTTGGGAAGCTGCCGTTTCCTTTGGGCATCAGCTTTTTCACGTTTGCGGCTATCAGCTATCTGGCCGATGTGGCGCGCGGAGATTGTGCGGCAGAGCCTCGCTTTATCCACACATTCACCTATTTGTTTTTCTTTGCTACCGTTACCAGCGGCCCGATCTGCCGCGGCGGGCAGATTTTGCCCCAGCTGCGCGCCGAGCATCGTTTTGACGCGGCCCGCACCGTGCGGTTTTTCCGCCTGTTTGCCGTCGGCTTGTTTGAAAAGGTAGCCGTGGCGGATGTGCTGGGGCTGTTTGTAAACCAAGTATTCAACACAAAGGCCATGCCCGGCTACGGCGCGCCGATTCTGATTGTGGCATTGATCCTGTATACGTTCCAGCTTTACTTCGATTTTGCCGGTTACTCGGATATGGCGCGCGCGGCCGGCCTTTTGCTCGGCATCGAGCTGCCCGAAAACTTTAAGACGCCGTTTTTTGCCACAAACTTTTCCGGCTTTTGGGCACGGTGGCACATCTCGCTTTCCGGCTGGCTGCAGGATTACCTTTTTATGCCGCTTGCGTGGGCCGATGTGCGCAAAACGCCCCTGCTGGGCAGGCCTCTTGCCCGTAAGTGGGAGCATTTCCCCGTGGAGTTCTGCGTATTTGTTGTATTTTTCGCTTCGGGCTTTTGGCACGGCAACACCTTGCCGTTTGTGGTTTGGGGCCTTTTACAGGCGGTGTACCGCGTAGGCGAGGAGCTTTGCCACCGGCGCTTTGGCAGGCCCAAGAAAAAGGGCGTGGCCCCGGCTGTGCTTTGGGCCAAGCGCTGCGGCGTGTTCTGCCTATGGGCCGGCTCGATGGTATTTTTCCGCGTGGGCAGCGGGCCGAACACCGATACCGCTTCTCTCGCCGATTGCGGCAGGTTTTTTGCCGGGCTTTTCCGCGGCTGGGCGCCCGCGCGCTTTGTGCAGGAGTTTTTTGCCGCAGTTGCCGCGGGCTTTTATGCCAAGCCTATTATGGAATTGGCGTGGTGCGCATTTACGGCGTTTGGGCTGGCGATTTTGTTTTATCTCGACAGCCAGCGCTTTTTCCGCTTTCATGGCAAGCCGATCGAAGCCGTGCTGGCCGGGCAAAAGCCCGCCGTTAAATGGCTTTTGTATTATGCGCTCGTGCTGGGCATCCTCGCGGGGATGATTATCCAAAACGGCGGCTTTGGCGGCGGCACGAGCTTTGCTTATGCAGGCTTTTAAGGGGGCGGCGGCATGAAAAACATCTGTAAAAAGCTGGCGCTGCTGGGCATCCCGCTGCTATTGTATTTGTGCTTTTTTGCGGCCTTTGAGCCGAACAACTATTTTGGTCTGCGCGCCGCCAGCGGCTCAACACAGCCCATCGCGCGCATCCGCGCCTATGAGGCCGCGCCCGGCGCAAACCTGATTTTGGGCGACAGCCGCATGGCGCATTTTGACATAGCGCTGGCGGACGAAGCCTCGGGCAAAACGTGGCAGAACCTCGCCTTTGGCGGGGCCAGCCTGCGGGAAACCATCGACCTCGCCAACTATGTTCTTGACAGCGGCAACGAAGTGGACGAGATGGTGATTGGGCTTTCGTTTTACACGCTGAATGCGAAGTATGATACCGACCGCATGAGCGCTTTGCAGGATACGCTGCATAACCCGCTGGCGTATGTGTTCAATCTCGAATATAACGTCAACACGCTGACAAGCTTTACAAACTGGTTGCTTTGGGCGCGGCAGCGCGCCGCCGGGCAGACGGCGCAAAGCTGGGCCGAGGCCCAACAGGAAAGCGAAACCGGCGATTGGGCGGCGGCGGATTATATCGGCCCGGGCGGCACTTCCTATGCCCTGCATGCCAAGCTGGCCGAATACCCGGCCGTCATTATGGAAAAATGCGAAGGCTGGGCGCTGAATGCCGAGATGGTCTCGGCGCTGGAAACGCTGGCCGCCCGCTGCCAGAGCCGCGGCGTCAAGCTTGCCCTCGTGTTTCCGCCGATGGCGGACAATGTGAGGGACGAAGTTTGTGTGCCGCTTGGCATCGACAGGCAGATGGCAGATTTTCTGCCCATGCTGGAAGGCTGGAAAGCCACCTACGGCGTTACGCTGTTGGATTACGAGTGGACAGACCGCCCGGATTTTGACGACGACCGACAGTTTTACGACGGCTTCCATCTCGATACCGTCTATGGCCTGCCGGAATGGACGCAAACGCTGTTTGCGTCGGTGGGCGCCACTTAAAACGGCGTGCAGGCGGCGGGTGAACCATCCGCCCGCAAAGCCCCCATTTTTGTTTTACCTTTCGGAAAGGAGCCTTCTGCGATGGCCCTCGATTTTTTGATCCTTTACGAGCATACCGTGCGCGAATACGAAAGCGACCTTTTGCTCAAGCTGGAATTGGAACGCCGCGGCTATACCTGCGAAATCCGCCAGCTGCTTGACCGTAAAAAGCTGAAATACTTTACGTGGGCCAAGCCGAAAGTGTTGGTTGCAAGCTGCATGTATGACAACGAGGCCTTAAACAGCCATGTGTACAATAACATCGGCCGCTGCAACAAGGTAGTAAATTTGCATTGGGAGCAGATGCTTTCCGATACGCAGGAAGATGCCCCTTGGTTCAATATGAACGGCAGCGCCAAGAAGTGCATTCAAACCTGCTGGGGCAAACGCACGGCAGCCCGCTTACAGGCACACGGCATGGAAGAGAAAAACACACCCGTTACCGGCGCGGTGATGATGGATTTTCTGCGGCCGGAGTTTAAGGGCTATTTCAAAGACAAAGCTGCCCTTTGCAAAGAGTTTGGGCTTGCGCCCGAAAAGCAGCTGCACCTGTATATTTCCTCGTTCGGCTATGCCAGCATGACGGACGCCGAGGTTGAGGAGCTTTCCCGGATGGCCGGCACGGATTTCCGTGCCTTTGCGCACACCAACCGCATCAGCATGGCCGAAACGCTCCGCTGGTTTGATACGTACCTCGGCGCACACCCGGAGGTAGAGCTTGTTTATCGCCGCCACCCCAGCGAGTGGAAGTGCAAGGCACTCGACGATTTGGCCGCCAAACGCCCAAACTTTCATGTGATCTTTGCGGGCAGCGTCAAGGAGTGGATTGTCGCGGCCGACAGCATTTCGATCTGGATGAGCACGGCCATCGCCGAAGTGTATATGGCGGGCAAAAGCTGCCATATCCTGCGCCCCTACCCCATCCAGCACGAATATGATCCCGTGATTTATCAGGGCGCACACTATCTTACCACCTACGAGGATTTTGCCGCCGCAATGGCCCAGCCTGAGCCGCCCTTCCCTATCGACAAAGCCGTGATTGAGGGCTATTTCGATCAAAGCCCCACACCCGCTTACCGCCGCATGTGCGACCTTTTGGAGGATGTTTACCGCAACCCGCCGCGCGATACCCCGATGGACGAAGGCTTTACGCCGCATTGCAATGTGCTCAAATTTTTTGCGCTGTGGGGCGTACACATCCTGTTCTTCTTCCGCCTCGCGCCAAAAAAGGTATTTGCGTGGTGCCCGAAGCTTGCCGATTTTGCCCAGCGCATCTACGGCTATGTGGAAAAGGCATATATCCCGCCCGTCGAAAGAAAAGCGATGGAAGCCCGCATTCGCCCGTTTGTAAAGTAAGGGCGCGTTTCGCAAGTTTTTCCGTATCTTTGCGCAAGGGCGCGCAAAATGCGGCAGAATATGATAGAATACGTTTGATGTAAGAAAGCGGGCGCTTGGCCGCGCGCGGCGCGGCGGCCCCGAAAAAGGAGATTTTTCTATGAAATACTGCAAGAAATGTACTATGCCCGATACCCGCCCCGGCATTACGTTTGATGCCGAAGGCGTTTGCAGCGCCTGCCGCCACTACGAGGCCCGCAGCAAGGTGGATTGGGCCGCGCGTGAAAAAGAGTTTGCCGCTTTGTGCGATAAATACCGTGGCTGCAACGGCCCTAACGGGTACGATTGCGCCGTCGCCGTTTCCGGCGGCAAGGACAGCCACTATCAGGTATATCTGCTGAAAGAGGTTTACCACATGAACCCAATCCTCTTCAGCGTAGAGGATAACTTCCCCATGACGGAGGCCGGCAAGCACAATATCCAGAATATCTCTGAGGAATTTGGCTGCACCATCATCAGCTGCAAGCCCGACATCAAAGTGCAGAAGATTTTGATGCGCAAATTCTTTGAAAAGTATGGCAAGCCGACTTGGTATGTTGACCGCCTGATCTATACTTTCCCGCTGCAGATGGCGCTGAAGTTCAACACGCCGATGCTTTGCTACGGCGAAAATGTCAGCTATGAATACGGCGGCTGCTCGGATAACGAAACGTATTCCGCGCGCGGCCAGATTGAAAACGGCGTGGCCGTCGGCGTACCGATGGAGGAGCTGATCGCGGACGGCGTTTCCGCCAAGGATCTTTCGCTGACGGAGGCCCCCTCCAAGGAAGAACTGGCTAAGCTGGACCCGTTCTATCTGAGCTACTTTTTCCCGTGGAACAGCTATGCCAACTATATTCTGGCGAAAAAGCATGGCTTCCACGACCTTACCCATGAATGGGACCGCACCCATCACGCCGAAAACTTCGATCAGATCGACAGCCGCGCCTATCTGGTGCACAGCTGGCTCAAATATCCGAAGTTCGGCCACGGCGCCGCCACGGATTACACCGCGCGCTATATCCGCTACGGCATGCTCACCCGCCCCGAAGCCATCGACATCATCAAAAAGCACGATGGCTATCTTGATCCGCTGTGCGTCCGCGATTTCTGTGCCTTCTGCGGCTATCGCGAAAGCGAGTTCTGGGCCATCGTCGACAAGTTCTATAACCGCGACATCTTCCAAAAAGATGAGCACGGCGAATGGGTTTTGAAAAACCCAATCTGGGCCGAAAACGCCTGATTTTTCGTTTTTTTGCGAAAGTGCCTGCCATTTGGCAGGCACTTTTTCATTTGTATGTACGTTATTTTTTGCAGTTTTTTTCCTTTGGTGCGTTGGTCGTCATTTTTCTGTAATCATTTTTGTTGTTGACAACTTCCTACCGTGGTGGTATGCTATGCCACAACATCAAGAAAGACGATGAAGGAAAGAGTAAATCTTCGCATAGGTCCTTATCAGAGAGCCTCGGCTGGTGAAAAGAGGCAGGATACAGGAGATCGAAAATGGTTCCGGAGTTGTGCTGGCGAAGTGCAAGAGCGCTAAGCCTGCAACGGGTGCGCCCGTTAAAGCGTCCGGCTGTAACCGCAGTACATTCCTGCGACGCAGCTTTTGAGGCGGCTATCCGTGAGGGCAGCTGCAAAATCAGGGTGGTACCACGAGAGTAATACTCCCGTCTCTGACCGTATTCTAGATGCGGTTGGAGACGGGAGTTTTTTTATTCCCGTTGTCCAAATAAAGAAAATTCACACACAACGAACTGCGAAATGCAAAATAAGAAAAGGGAGAGTACATCATGTCTATTTCTAAAATTTCTCGTCGCGATTTTCTGAAGGTCACCGGCCTGGCAGCCGTGGCCGCAAGCCTGCCCCTCAGCCTTACCGCCTGCGGCGGCAAAGGCTTCAAGATTGCCGTGCCGAACGATACCACAAACGAAGCCCGCGCCCTGCTGCTTTTGCAGGAAAACGGCGTTTTGACGCTGGCCGACGGCGTCGGCATCACCGCCACCAAAAAGGACATCGCCGAAAACCCGTACAATGTCACGATCGACGAAGTAGAGGCCGCACAGGTGCCGAACGTGCTGAAGGATGAAGACTACGCCGTCATCAACTCCAACTACGCCATCGCCGCCAATATCGACCCGAACACCGCGCTGGCACATGAGGGTTCCTCTTCCGATTATGTGAACATCCTCGTCTGCAAGGACGGCAATCAGGATTCCGACAAGATCAAGGCCATTGTTGCCGCGCTGGAAAGCCAGGATGTGGCCGATTTCATCACCTCGCAGTACAGCGGCGCCGTGGTTTCCACAGTTGATACCCCGACGGACGGCTATGACGCAAGCATTGATTATGATGCGCTGAACGGCCAGACGATCTCCTGCGCATGCAGCCCGGCCCCGCATGCCGAGATTCTTGCCGTGGCAAAGGATATTCTTTCTGCCAAGGGCATCACGCTCGACATCCAGGAATACGATGATTACGTTGTGCCGAACACGGTCGTCGAGGATGGCACAGTGGACTGCAACTACTTCCAGCACAAGCCCTATCTGGATGACTTCAACGCCCAGAACGGCACCCACCTCGTCAGCGTGGCCGGCATCCATGTCGAACCGATGGGCATCTACGGCGGCAAGCAGACCTCGCTGGATGCGCTGAAGGGCTAATTGCCCCGCCGCTTTTCTAAAATTTATTTTTGCTTTGCGCGATTTCAGGGAATCGTCCCTTGCGCGCCGTGCCAAAGGGTTGTACATTTATAATAATGTATGCCTTTTGGTCTTTTGTGGGTTTTGTGCCGCCGGCAGCGCGGCAGGGCAGATTCAAAATTTACGCCGGGTACCCGGCAGCATGGGAGCGAACTTCGTGATCGAGATCAAAAATCTTTCCAAAACCTTCTCGATGAAGGGCGGCACCGTCGAGGCGCTGCAGGAGATCAACCTTACCATCCCCGATGGCGATATTTACGGCATCATCGGCATGTCGGGCGCAGGCAAATCAACGCTTGTGCGCTGTATCAATATGCTCGAGCGCCCGACGGAAGGCACGGTGACCGTAAACGGCCTTGAGATGGGCAGCCTTTCGCCCGCCGCGCTGCGCGCCGCGCGCCGCAACATCACGATGATTTTTCAGCAGTTCAACCTTCTGATGCAGCGCTCGTGCCTCGCCAACGTCTGCTTTCCGATGGAGATTTCCGGCGTGAAAAAGGCAGATGCCGAAAAGCGCGCGCGGGAGCTTTTGGAGCTTGTCGGCCTGCCCGATAAGGCCGACGCCTATCCGGCGCAGCTTTCCGGCGGCCAAAAGCAGCGCATCGCCATCGCGCGCGCCCTCGCCACAGACCCAAAGGTTTTGCTGTGCGATGAGGCCACCAGCGCGCTTGACCCGAACACCACTCACGCGATTTTGTCTCTCATCAAAGACATCAACCAAAAGCTCGGCATCACGGCCGTAGTGATTACGCACCAGATGAGCGTCGTCGAAGAGATCTGCCATCATGTGGCGATCTTGGATGGCGGCCGCGTCGTGGAGCAGGGCGATGTCAGCGACATCTTCCAAAACCCCAAAACCGAGGCTGCGCGCCGCCTTGTCAGCCCGAACCGCGGGGCCGCCAGCGTCGATTTTACCTCTTTTGCGCCGGATGAGCATGTTGTGCGCGTTGTGTTTGACGGCTCGTCGATTGAAAAGCCGCTTGTCGCCAGCCTTGCCGCCGAAAAGCAGATTCTTGTCAGCATCATCTCCGCCGATACGCGCGACATCAACGGCCAGTGCTATGGCAGCATGCTGCTGCGCCTGCCGAAGGATGTGGAGCTGGCGCGCGCGGCGCTTAGCTATATGCGCGCGTTTGAAGGCATCCACGTAGAGGAGGTAACGGCACAATGAGCGAATTTTTTGCGACGGTTTTTTCTCTCGAGATGCTCGTTGCCGTCTGGGAGACATTTTATATCACAGTTTTGGCGACGGCGTTTGCGCTGCTGCTCGGCATTCCGCTGGGGGTGCTGCTCGTTGTGGGCGATAAGGGCGGCGTTTTGCCGCTGCCCGGCTGGCTGATGCACATCCTGAACATCTTCATCAATTTGCTGCGCAGCGTACCATTTTTGATTTTGATGATTATGGTATTCCCGCTTTCGCGCCTGATCGTAGGCACGGCCGTGGGCACAAACGCCACTATCGTGCCGCTTGTCGTAGCCGCATTTCCGTTTGTGGCGCGCCTTGTTGAGACGTGCCTGCGGGATGTCGACGCGGGCGTGATTGAGGCGGCGCAAAGCATGGGCGCCACGCCGTTTCAAATCATCTGGAAGGTAATGCTGCCCGAAAGCCTGCCCGGCCTCATTTCCAACATCACCACTGCCCTTACGACGATCCTCGGCTATTCGGCCATGTCCGGCGCCATCGGCGGCGGCGGCCTCGGCAAGATCGCCATCAGCTACGGCTATTATCGCTATCAGTTTAACATTATGCTGGTGGCCGTCATCCTGCTGATCGTGATGGTGCAGGTATTTCAATCGGCCGGCACCTATCTTACCATCCGCTGCGATAAGCGGCTGCGCAAATAAATCACACGGGCGGTTTTCTATCCCGGCTTTTGGGGCCGTCCTTTTTCGTCTTTTGTCCGCACAATGCAGTGCCCGGCTTTTTGTGCCGGGCACTTTTTGGAAAGGAGCATAACTATGAACCGTGATACCATCTGTGTGCAAGGCGGCTACCACCCGAAAAATGGCGAGCCGCGCCAGATCCCGATCATTGAATCGACCACCTTTAAGTACGATACCAGCGAGGATATGGGCAAGCTGTTCGACCTCGAAGCCGACGGCTACTTTTACTCTCGCCTGCAAAACCCGACGTGCGATTATGTTGCCAAGAAAATTTGCGAGCTGGAAGGCGGCACTGCCGCGATGCTGACTTCGAGCGGGCAGGCAGCCAACTTTTTTGCGCTGTTTAATATTTGCAACGCGGGCGATCACATCGTTGCCTCCTCTTCGATCTACGGCGGCACCTATAACCTGATCCGCGTCACAATGGCCAAAATGGGCGTAAAAGCCACGTTCGTCTCCCCTTGCTGCACCGAGGCCGAGCTGAACGCCGCTTTTACGCCCGAGACAAAATGCGTGTTCGGCGAGACGATCGCAAACCCGGCGCTTACCGTGCTGGACATCGAAACTTTTGCCAAAGCCGCCCATGCGCACAATGTACCGCTGATCGTGGATAACACGTTTGCCACGCCGATCAACTGCCGCCCCTTTGCATGGGGTGCGGACATCGTCACCCACTCAACGACCAAATATATGGACGGCCACGGCGCCGCCGTGGGCGGGGCCATCGTAGATGGCGGCAAGTTTGATTGGATGGCACATGCCGAAAAGTTCCCCGGCCTGTGTACCCCCGACGACAGCTATCATGGCATCACCTACGCCGAAAAGTTTGGCAAAGAGGGCGCCTTTATCAAAAAGGCCACCGCACAGCTGATGCGCGATTTCGGTTCGACGCCCTCGCCGCAGAGCGCCTTTTTGCTGAACCTCGGGCTGGAAAGCCTGCATGTGCGCATGCAGCGTCACTGTGAAAACGGGCAGGCTGTCGCAGAGTTTCTGGCTTCTCATCCCAAAATCGCGTATGTCAACTACTGCGGCCTGCCGAAAGACCCCTACCATGCGCTGGCCCAGAAATATTTGCCGCACGGCAGCTGCGGCGTAGTGTCGTTTGGCCTAAAGGGCGGGCGCGCCGCGGCCAGCACCTTTATGAAGCATTTGAAGTTGGCCGCCATCGAGACGCATGTCGCCGATGCGCGCACCTGCTGTTTGAACCCGGCTTCCAGCACACACCGCCAGATGAACGATGCCGAGCTGAAAACCGCCGGCGTACCGGCGGAGCTTGTGCGCATGAGCTGTGGGCTGGAAAGCAGCGCCGACCTCATCGCCGACATCGCGCAGGCGCTTGACGCCGTAGAGTAAAAGCGGTGTACTTTTTGTGCCTGTGTTGCGGCAGCTTTGCCGCCGGCGCAAAAATCCCATGCTTTGTTACACCTTTGCCCGCCGAAAGGGGGATTTTGCCATGCCTTTGATTTTGCCCCAGACGCTGCCCGCGTTTCAGGCGCTGTCCGACGAAAACGTATTTGTCATGCACCGCGAGCGTGCGCAGACACAGGATATTCGCCCGCTGCGCATTTTGCTTTTGAACCTGATGCCCACCAAGATTACAACGGAAACACAGATCGCGCGGCTGCTGGCAAACAGCCCCTTGCAGGTTCAGGTTACGCTGCTGCAAACAGCCAGCCACGAGGCGACGCATGTTTCCGCCGCACATCTCGACGCCTTTTATAAAACCTTCGACGAGGTGAAGGACGAGCGCTTCGACGGCATGATTATCACAGGCGCGCCCGTGGAAACGATGCCGTTTGAGCAGGTGGATTACTGGCCGGAGCTTTGCCGTATTTTCGATTACAGCGTCACGCACGTGTATTCCACGCTGCACGTCTGCTGGGGCGCGCAGGCCGGGCTGTATTATCACTACGGCGTCCGCAAAGAGCCTTTGGCGCAAAAAATGTTCGGTGTGTTCGCCCACCGTGTCATACGGCCGTCGAACCCGCTTGTGCGCGGCTTTGACGAAGTATTTTACGCCCCGCACAGCCGCCATACGGGCATCTGCCGCGCCGACGTCGAGGCGCGCGGCGAGCTACGGATTTTGGCCGAAAGCGACAAAGCCGGGCCGTTTTTGCTCAGCACCGAAAACGGCCGCCAAATCTTTGTCACAGGCCACCCAGAATATGATAAGCTCACGCTCGACGCGGAATACCGCCGCGACGTGGCCAAGGGCCTGCCCATCGCCGTGCCCGAAAACTATTATCCCGAAAACGCCCCCACGAAGGAGCCGCTGTTCCGCTGGCGGGCACACGCCCACTTGCTGTATCAAAACTGGCTGAACTATTATGTCTACCAAAACACGCCTTACGATCTGGGCGAGCTTGGCTAGAAAGCCTTGATTATACGCCCCTTTTTGCCGCGGCAGGATGCCTTTGCCGCATGCGCCGCGGCAAAGCTCGCTTTTCGGCCATACGGCCGCGCGTGATTACAGTTTTCTCTCAGATGGTTTTTCCCGCTGCGCCCGGCTTGCCCGCCGGGCGCTTTTTCGTTATAATGTTCGGTATGCGGATATACCGCATACATGCATGGCCCTCGCTTTTGCGGGCATGCTGAGAAAGGATGTGGCCGGCATGCGCCACAAAGGAACCCAAACGATTGAAACCGAGCGCCTTGTGCTGCGCCGTTTGCTGCCCGAAGATGCCGAGCAGATGTATCGCAACTGGGCCTCTGACCCTTGCGTGACGCGCTGGCTGCGCTGGCAGCCGCACCAAAATGTGGCCGAAACACGCGCGCTGCTGGCCGCTTGGGCCGAGCTTTACCCCAACCCTGATTACTACCAGTGGTGCCTTGTGGAGAAATCCAGCGGCAGCGTATTCGGCAGCATCGGCCTGTTTGACGATGCCGCCACCGACGGCTGCCGCCCCAATCAATGGAAAGCGCCGGGCCTCGCCCACAGCGAGGGCGCATGGATGCCGGGCTACTGCATCGGCGCGGCGTGGTGGGGCAAGGGATATACTACCGAGGCGCTGAAAGCCGTGGTGGATTACTGGTTTTCCGGCACGGATAGCTCATGGCTGGCCTGTTGCCACGCCGTAGAGAACCCGGCCAGCGGCCATGTGATGCGCCACGCGGGCTTTTGTTTCGATCACGCGGGGATCGACCATAAATTTGACGGCACCCCTGTCGATTGCCTTTTTTACTGCCTCACGCGCGCCCAATGGGCCGCCGGGGCGGCGGTTTTCTAAAGCTCGTGCAACGCTTTGGCGCGGTATGCGCCGCCGAACGTATGCGGGCCGCAGGGTGCCTTTATAAGAGAAAGTGAGCCTGCTTTGAGTGAACTGATTGATATTTTAACCGAGACGCCCCCCACGAAGGTGCTGCTTTTAGCGCTGGACATGGGCGAATGGGATTGCGAACGCAGCCTCCGGGAGCTTGCCGCGCTTTGCGAAGCAAACCACATGGCCGCCGCCGGCGAGGTCGTGCAAAAGCGCGATACCCCTGAGGCCGCCACCATGCTGGGCAGCGGAAAAGTAGAAGAGGCGCGCCTCGCCGTAGAGGCGCTTGGGGCCGAGGCCGCCGTTTTCGACGGCGAGCTGACCGGCAGCCAGCTGCGCAACCTCGCCGCCGCGTTACAGTGTGAAGTGCTGGACCGCACGATGCTGATCCTCGAAATTTTCCGCAGCCGCGCCGTTACCAACGAAGGCAAGCTGCAAACCGAGCTGGCCGATCTGCGCTATCGCCTGCCGCGCCTTTCCGGCATGGGCGCCTCGCTTTCGCGCCAAGGCGGCGGCGGTGGGGGCGGCGGCGGCGCGCGGCGCGGCGCGGGCGAAACAAAGCTGGAATTGGATAAGCGCCATGTGCGCGCCCGCATCGATATGCTGAGCGGCCGCCTTGCCGAAATGGAAAAGCGCCGCGGCGAAACGCGCCGTGCCCGCAAGCGCACGGGCATGCCTGTCGTAAGCCTTGTCGGCTACACAAACGTGGGCAAATCGAGCCTTTTGAACGCGCTTTGCGGCGCCGAGGTTTTGGAGGCGGATATGCTGTTCGCCACGCTTGACCCTACAAGCCGCAAGCTTGTGCTGCCCAGCGGCCTTTCCATTCTGCTTGTGGATACGGTAGGGTTTGTATCGCGCCTGCCGCACCATTTGGTCGAGGCGTTCAAGAGCACTTTGGAAGAGGCTGCCTATTCGGATGTGATTTTGCGCGTGGCCGACGCCGGCGACCCTTTGCGTGAGGAGCAGCTCACCGTTACCGACGAAGTGCTGCGCTCGCTTGGATGCGACGACATCCCGCAGCTGACGCTTTACAATAAGTGTGATAAGGCCGGCGCTGTCGCGTTCAGCCCGGATATTTTGCTTACCAGCGCCAAAACCGGGCAGGGCCTCGGCGTACTGCTGGAAAAGCTGGATGCGCTTTTGGCCGACCGTGTGCGCGAAGTGCATCTTTTGCTGCCGTATGATAAGCTGGGCCTTGCCGGCCCGCTGCGCGCGCGCGGCAGCGTAACAAAAGAGGAATACCGCGACGACGGCGTGTACCTCGAGGGGATTGTGAAGGCCGAAGAGCTGCATCTCTACGCCGATTACCTCGTTTAATGCCGCGCCGGAAAGATAAGGTGAGATTTTTGCAATTTTCTTCGTATGCTCCTGCTCAAGGCGCCTTTTTTGACGCAGTGGCGGCGAACCCTGTGATCGCCGCCATCAAGGACGACGCCGGGCTGGAAAAGTGTCTCGCATGTGAAAACATCCGCATCGTATTTGTGCTGTACGGAGATATTTGCAGCATTGCCACTATTATCAGCCGGATCAAAGCCGCCGGCAAAACCGCCATTGTGCATATTGATCTGATCGCCGGGCTTGCCAATAAAGAGATCGCCGTCGATTTTATCCGCAGCACCACGCAGGCCGACGGCATCATCTCGACGCGCCAAGCCTTTATTCGCCGCGCGCATGATCTGCATCTGTATGCCATCCTGCGTGTATTCGTGCTAGATTCCATCGCGCTTTCCAGCCTCGAAAAGCTGGATGCGATCCATCCCGATTTTATTGATGTTCTGCCCGGCACGATGCCGAAAACGCTGCGCAAAATCTGCTCTATCGTATCGGTTCCCGTGCTAACGGGCGGGCTGATTGCCGATAAAGAGGACGTGATTACGGCGCTACAGGCGGGCGCCGTCGCCATTTCCACCACAAATCAAGCTATTTGGGAAATGTAGCCCTGCCCCGGCTTTGTGCCGTCGCCAGGCGGCGCACCGCAAAGATAACCGTGCAGCGAAAAGAGTTCCCGCCGCGCGGCTCAGCTCTGCGCCATTTGCGCCAGAAGTTCTCCCATCTCGCCCAGCGAGGCATAAATGCCGTCCGGCTTTACCGCGGAGGCACCTACATCTTCTAAATGCGTTTCGCCTGTCAGCACCAAAATGCCTTTGGCGCCGTTATTCACGCCGGTCGCGACATCGGTATACAGGCGGTCGCCCACAAAGGCAACGCTCTCTCGCACAAAGCCCGTTTGATCGAGCACCATTTCTACGGTTTCGGCAAAAGGTTTGCCAAGATACTTTGGCTTTTTCCCCGTAGAAAGGCCTATGGCTGCGCAAAAGCTGCCGCAGTCGGGGATGAAACCCGTCTCGGTGGGGCAGTTGATGTCGAGATGCGTCGCCAAAAACAGTGCACCGTTCCGGATGCAGGTGCAGGCATGCGAGAGCTTCTCATACGTGAGGGTTGTATCAAAGGCCACCACTACAATGTCCGGCTGCCCCTGCGTCAGCGGGATACCGGCAGCCCGAAAGCTTTCTTCCAGCGGCGGTGTGCCCATCAAGTACACGGTTTTGCCGGCGAAATGCGTTTTCAGATAGCGGATCGTCACGTCGCCGCTGGTCATGATTTGGCTGCGGGCAATCGGGCAGCCCATACCTGCCAACTTGCGGATATATTCCTCCGGCGAGCGGGAAGAGTTGTTTGTGAAGAATAAATACTCCTTGCCCGCCGCGCGTACAGCGCGCAAGAAATCGGCTGCCCCCGGCAAAATCCGATTTCCGAGGTAGAACGTCCCATCCATATCCAGCACAAAAAGCTTTGTTGTGCGCAGCAGTTCTTTCTTATCCAAAAGTTATCCTCCCGGCAAATATACCCATATAACACAAAAACCCGCCTGGCAGCGGGTTTTTGTGTATAGAGGGGTGGGAAAGTATATAAAGTGAGTGAATCGCTTGATTACGAAATCATTATACCCAAAAAAGGTTTTTTGTCAAATGGAAATTTTGGTGAACGCTTTTTATTTTCTCTTTACATTCCTAAAAAGGCTTTATATAATAAACTACGGGAATGAAAAATATGACTTTTGATTTTGTTTGTGAATTTCCCCAAGAGAAGGCTTTATTTTGCAAAAACGCTTGTACGTTTTATGCAAATTTGGAGATGGCCGAAAAAAGGAGTAAAACAGGATGGATGAGCTGGATCAGAAGATTTTGGGGCTGCTGGTGAAAAATGCGCGGATGCCCGTGAAAGACATTGCCGAGCAGGTTGCGCTGACAAGCCCGGCCGTTTCAAGCCGCATACGCAAGATGGAGCGAAGCGGCGTAATCGGCGGCTATACGGTCATGTTGCACCGGCCCAATGGGCAGGCGGCGATTGATGCGCTTATCAGCGTTTCGGCCGCGCCCAGTGTGCGCCCGGAGCTGATGCAACTGTTGCAGGGCCGCAAAGAGGTGCTGCAGTGCTATCATGTTACCGGCGCGCACAGCTTTTTGGTCAAAGTTTCCTGCTCGGATATGTCTGCGCTGGAGCATCTTATCATGGCGTTTCAAAAGCTGGGCGAAACCAGCACACAAATTATTCTTTCCACGCCCGTGGATCGCAGCGGGCTGGATATGATCCTCGAAGATCAGGAGGTATCCTTATGAGTATTTGCAGAAAATGCGGCCAGCTTCTCCCGCAAGGGGCAGCCGTCTGCCCGTATTGCGGTACTTCGGCATTGCCGCAGGCGCCAAGCGCCCCGCCCCAGCCGAACGCCGCGGCGTATCCGCCGGCCGGCGCAATACCGCCGCAAGGCACAATGCCACCGCAAGGCGCGATACCGCCGCAAAATAACGCATATCCGTATCCGCCTGCGCCGAACCCTTACGGCATGCCGCCGCAGCAAGGCCCAATGCCGCCTTATGGTGCGGTGCCACCGGCAGGAACCGCCGCATACGCCTCTGTCCGCCCGGCCGAGCCGGACGGCGGCCTTTCCACCGCACAGTATTTTTGGATGCTGATCCTTTTTATGCTGCCGATCATCGGGCTTGTGTTTATGTTCTACTGGGCCTTTGCCAAGGGCATCGCCCCTGCGCGCCAGCGGCTGGCCCGCGCTTTTTTGATTAAAACGGCCGTCGGGCTTGGGTGCTGTCTGGTGATGTTCGCGCTATGGGGCGCATTGGTCTATGCTCTGCTGCGGGCCGTCCCGCCAAGCGCCTTTTCCTCTTCGTTCGGCCGCTATACCGCCGCGCTGGTTTCTCGGCATGCTTTTTTCGTCAGCCTTTGAAAAAAGCTGCAATTTTTGGGGCCTCTGCGCCGTATTTTGCATAGACACCCTCTTCTTGCGAAAAAATGGGCATACTACATACAAATGGGTCAAAGGAGGACGCCTTATGAAATTACGCAAAATGCTCTGTACGTTGGTAGCCGGCGCGCTGCTGCTGGGCCTTACCGCCTGCGGCGGCTCTGCCGCCTCTTCGTCCACCCCGAAAGATTATGCGCAGATCGTGCATAATGCGCGCAGCGACGAATGGAACGAAGCCTATTCCATCCTTTCGCCGGATCTGGAAAATGCCGGCCAGTACAAGGCCATCGACGGCTATGCCAGCGATATGGACAAGGATGCGCTTTCTGCGCAGGCACAGATGATTTTTCAGATGCTGAACCTGACGGACGCCGACATGCAGAATTACGCCATCTCGATGAGCCTGATGAATGTCAAATCTTATGCTGTGGTGGTGATTCTCCCCGCCGAGGGCAAGGCAGACACTGTGAAATCCGGCCTGCAGGCTTATATTGACGGCCAGAAGATGAATATGGAAACCTATCTGCCCGACCAATACGAAATTGCCAGCAACGCCAAGCTCGTAACGGCCGACAGCGGCGAAGTGATCCTCGTGTGCTGCGAGGACGCCGACACAGTTCTTTCTTCCATCGAAAGCGCACTAAAAGCGTAAATGCCGCTTTCGCCGGGCAGTTTTCTGCCCGGCTTTTTTGTTGCATGGCGGTGCCGCGCAATTCATGCTATAATACTTGTACAGTTTAGGGCATCCGGCCTGCCCCTTTGCGGGCGCTGAGGCTTTGATTCCGCCGGGCATCCGTGCCCGGTACTCTTATGGGTTTTGTTTTTCACATCGGAAAGGAACTTCGCATGAAAGCGACTGTCATCATCCCCAATTTGAACGGCAAAGGCTGGCTGCGCGATTCGATCGAATCCATTCTGGCGCAGACGGAACAGGATTTTGAGCTGATCGTCATCGACAACGGCTCGACCGACGAAAGCCTTGCCATCGCGCGCAGCTATCAGGGCCGGCCGCGCTATACTTTGCTGGAAAACGGCGAGAATACAGGCTTTTCCCATGCCGTTAATCAGGGCATCCGCGCCGCAAAAGGCGAATATGCCGTGTTGTTCAATAATGATGCCTTTGCCGAGCCGGGCTGGCTGGCGGCCTTGCTGGAAGCAGCCGCGCAGAACCCCAAGATTTTTGCCGTACAAAGCCTGATGATCCGCCACTTTGACCGCACCCTTGCCGACGATGCCGGCGATTATGTCAACCTGCTTGGTTTTGCGGCCAAAACGGGCGACGGCCGCCTTGCTTCCCGCTATCAAAAGCCGCGCCGCATCTTTTCCGCCTGCGGCGGGGCCTCGCTTTACCGCAAAAGCATTCTGGACGAGATCGGCCTGTTCGACGAGCACTTTTTTGCCTATTTTGAGGATGTCGATCTTTCGTGGCGGGCCGAAAATGCGGGCTACCAATGTGTGCTGTGCCCCGCGGCCAAATGTTATCACATCTGCGGCGCAACCACAGGGGCCGTCAAGTATAACGGCTTTAAGAGCGTACAAAGCGGCCGCAACAGCATTCTGCTGCCGTGGAAAAATCAGCCGCTGCTGATGGCGATCGTAAATTTTCTGCCGATGGGGCTGGGCTATGCGCTGAAAAGCTATAAATTCCACAAGCAGGGTTTTGGCAAAGAGTGGGATCAGGGCTTTCATGAGGCGATTGCGCTGCTGCGCGCCGGAAAAATCGAAAAGCGCCCGTTTTGCTGGCGTGATCTGCCGCACTATCTGAAAGTGGAGCTTTGGCTGATTTGGAGCCTTTTCCCCTATTTATGGTATCGCCTTGTTGTGGTGCGGTTTGATCTTAAATAATCCGCGCCGCATTTTAGCCGCCCGAAAGGGCGGCTTTTTTCTTTGTAAAAACCTCTTGACAAGGCGTATATGCTGTATATAATGTTCATATACAGTAATTACGAGGTGATTTCATGGAGCTGATCTTACGCAATACTTCGGGCCAGCCTATCTACGAGCAGATCTACGGCCAGATCAAGGCACAGATCCTCTCGGGCGCGCTGGCCCCCGGCGCCGCGTTGCCCTCAATCCGCGGGCTGGCAAAGGATCTGCGCATTTCCGTCATTACCACTAAGCGCGCGTATGATGAGCTGGAGGCCGACGGCTTTCTGGTAACGGTCGCGGGCAAGGGCAGCTTTGTCGCCGAGAAAAACACCGATCTGATCCGGGAAGAGCACTATCGACAAATTGAAGATCATCTGCAAAGCGCCGTCACGCTGGGCGATAGCTGCGGCATGAGCCACGCCGAGCTTTTGGAAATGTTCCGTATTTTGCTGGAGGAGGCATAACGCTATGGATGCTTTAGTACTGAACCACGTAAGCAAGCACTATTCAGGTTTTACACTAAACGATGTTTCGTTCACGCTGCCGCAGGGCTGTATTCTGGGCCTTGCGGGCGAAAATGGCGCCGGAAAATCGACGACGATCCGCCTTATCATGGATGCCATCGCGCGCGACGGCGGCACGATCGAGGTTTTGGGCGCGGACAATCACAGCCCTGATTTTTTCCGTGTAAAAGAGGACATCGGCGTTGTGCTGGACGAAGCCTATTTCCCCGAAAGCATGACAGCAGAGCAGGTTGGCGGCGTGATGAAGCTGACTTACACGCACTGGGATTCGGCCGCCTATGCAGGTTACCTTAAGCAGTTCGATCTGCCGTGCGATAAAATGTTTCGTGCCTATTCCCGCGGGATGCGCATGAAACTGGCCATCGCCGTCGCGCTTTCGCATGCGCCGAAGCTGCTGATCCTCGACGAGGCCACCAGCGGGCTGGATCCCATCGTGCGCGACGAAATTTTGAACGTCTTTTTTGAGTTTACGCGCGATGCGCAGCACTCGATCTTGCTTTCTTCGCATATCATGAGCGACCTTGAAAAGGTATGCGATTACATTGCTTTTATGCATAAGGGCCGCCTGCTTTTGTGCGAGGAAAAGGACCACTTGCTGGAAGAATACGCGATGGTACAGGGCAGCGCCGAAATGCTGGCCGCCCTGCCGGAAGATGCTGTGATCGCGCGCCAAAACGGCAAATACGGCAACCGGGCGTTGGTACGCCGCAGCCGTGTTTCGGCCGCATGCGCGCCCGAAGCTGTCACGCTCGAAGATATTCTTCTGTTTATGGTGAAAGGAGAGATGCATTGATGCGCGCTTTACTTTTAAAGGATTTTGATGTTTTGCAGCACGGCAACCGAATCTATTTGATCTTGCTGGCGATTTTCGCGCTGCTGCCGGGTTCCGGCTTTACGGGCTTTGCGCTGATTTATGCTGCTATGATGCCGTATCAGGCCTTCGCCTACGATGAGCGCAGCAAATGGGATACGCTGGCTTCCATGATGCCGTATTCCACACACGCGCTGGTTACTTCCAAATACATGCTTGGCTGGGCCAGCATTGCCTGCGCCATGCTGCTGGGCGGCGTTTCGCGCCTTGTGCAGCTGGCCGCCGGGCGCACCGAGGCGCTGGAAGATCTGGTATCTTTGATCCCGATCGGGGCCATTGCGCTGTTGATTCTTTCGATAACGCTGCCGCTGGCATGCCGCTTCGGCGTAGAAAAGGGGCGCCTTTTGTTCATGGGCATCATCGCGCTGTCCGCGATCGGACTTGTATCCGGCATGGGCGCACTGGACGGCATGCAGCTGAGCGACGGTATGGCGTGGGGGGCGCTGCTCGGCCTTGCGGCTGCGGGAATCCTTACACAGCCGATCTCTATTTGGTTTTCCGAAAAGCTTTATCGCCGCCGCTTTTACGAGGGTGCCGCCTGATGGCAGCATCCCCTGCGTAAAGCATGGGCCGCAAAGCAACCTGCTGTAAAGCTGTACACAAAAAGGCACATCTCTCAGGGCGAAAACACCCTTCGGAGATGTGCCTTTTTCGGTTTATATTCGTTTTGCGCCGCCTGCCATCCGTCTATCGGGCGTTGGCTTTTCTCTGCGCCTTTTCGCCTGCGGCCGCTTTGCCTCATTCGTTGCCGAACAGCGTCTTTTTATTGTGCATATATACGCTGAGCACCAGCCCGACGGAAAGATAGATCATCAGCATCGAGGAGCCGCCCGCCGAATAGAACGGCAGCGTCACGCCCACCACAGGCAGCACCCGCACGTTCATGCCGATATTGATGATAATCTGCGCCAGCAGCGCGCCGCCGATGCCCGTGCAGATAAAGGTGCCCAGCATATCCTCGCTGCGCAGGCCCGTCATAAATGCCTTCGCCACGATGCCGAGCAGCACCGCAAGCACCAGCATGCACCCCACAAAGCCCACGGCGTTGCCGATCCAGCTAAAGGCAAAATCGTTCCATGCGTTGGGGATATAGACATAGTTGCCGCCAAATAAACCGCGGCCGAAAATCTTGCCCGCGCCCAAAGAAATTTCGCCAAGCGATTGCTGATAGGTATAGCTTTTCAGCACCTCATCGTTCAGCGCCCAGCCGGAAGTATTGTTCGGATCGTATACGGCCAGAATACGCAGCCACTGATAGCTTTTGCCAATTTTATCGCTGAAAAATCCAAACGCAACGGCCATTGCGCTGGTGCCCACGGCCAGCGCGCCGAGGATGTATTTCCAGCTCAAGCCCGCCGCGAACAGCATGCACAGCCCAATCGCCAGAAAAATCAGCATCGTGCCGTCATCGCCCTGTATATGGATGATCGCACAGGGCACCAGCAGATGGAGCAGCAGCTTCAAAAGCTCTTTTGGCTCGTTCACGCGGCCGCGCACATGGTCAAGGTGCATGGCAAACGTAAGAATAAAGCTGATTTTTGCCAGCTCTGTCGGCTGAAAGGTAAACCCGCCGATTTTATACCATGAATAGTTGTCCGTATCGCCGCCGCTGAAACCGATGACAAACGGCGCGTTTTTGTTCGGCCAGTTTTCCAGCACCAGCGTGGGCAAAACCAGCCCCCATGCAATCGCCATGTGAATCGGCCATATCTGCACAAGGCTGTGATAATCGATTTGGGAAAGGATCACCGCCAGCATCGCGCCGGCAAGCATGGCCCCAAGCTGTACCATCGCTTTGCGATAGCCGCCAAGGCCCGTAACCGCCCCGGTAAGCTCATCCGTGGTAAATCCGCCCAGCTGTTCCATGCCGATAGAAGCCAGCACAACGCAGGCGAACAAGCTGCTGCCGAGGCACAAGGCCCAGAACAGCCGATCCGTCCGATGCATATAATTTCCGATTGCTTTTGTCATGCCGAAACCTCCCGCCCGGAAATGGGCTTTGCCCCATCGGGCGCTATCTTTATATTATACCGCATTCCGCCAAAGTGCGCAACAAAGTTGCGCTTTGCCGCCGACTATATTATAATGGCGCAGGGTGTGCCGTGCCGCGGCGGCGCCGGCTTCGATCTTGCGCCGCGGCTATCCGCACACAGAAGCGAGGGGTGTTTCATGGCCGAATATATCACACATAGCCGGGCCGAAACGGTCGAACTCGGCCGCCGGCTGGCCGCAAAGGTTTCCGGCGGGCAGGTAATTGCCTTTACCGGCGGCCTCGGCGCGGGCAAAACCGCCTTTTGCGAGGGGCTTGCCGCCGGCCTTGGCTGCACCGACCCCGTCAGCAGCCCGACCTTCGCGATCGTCAACTACTATCGCGGGCCGCGCCCCTTGGCGCATTTTGATCTTTACCGCATCTCGACGGAAGAGGACCTGAACGCCGCCGGGTTTTATGATTATCTCGATCAAGGCGCTGTCGTCGCCGCGGAATGGAGCGAGAATCTGGCCGACCTTCTGGCCGCCGAAAATCCCATCCGCATTTGTATTGCGCCCGTTGCCGGCGAGGAAAACACCCGCCGCATTACAATAGAAGGAGTTTCTCTATGAAAATTCTGGCCGTGGATACCGCCGGCAAAAGCGCCGGCATTGCCCTGCTGGAGGACGATCGGCTTTTGTACGAATGCTATCTTGATGCAGGCTTTACCCACAGCGAAACGCTGCTGCCCATGATCGACACGGCGCTGCATACGCTGCACCTTACCTGCGCCGACATCGGCCTGTACGGCGTCAACGCGGGGCCGGGCAGCTTTACGGGGCTGCGTATCGGGCTGGCGGCTGTAAAGGGGCTGGCCTTTGCCAAAAGCACCCCCTGTGCGCCGGTTTCCACGCTGGAAGCGCTGGCCGCCGTGCATACCGGCGAGGGTACTGTCGTGTGCGCGCTGGATGCCCGCCGCGGGCAGGTATACTGGGCCGCGTTCGACCTCGCCACCCATGCGCGCCTTGTGCCGGACGATGCCGCGCCCGCCGAGGCGATGGCTTCTTTTCTGGAAAATTGTAAAAAGCCCGTATTTTTTGTTGGTGACGGTGCTGCGCTGTGCTATAATAAATACGGCCAAATGCCGGGCGTACTGGTTACGCCTGCCGCGGTGCGCGGCGGCCGGGCCGCCGGCGTCGCGCTGGCGGCGCAGCGGATGGCAGCCGCCGGCGAGGCCGTAGCGCCTGCCGCGCTGCTGCCGAACTATCACCGCTTGAGCCAGGCAGAGCGCGAACGTGCCGAGCGGGAAGCCGCCGCACACGCCGCTGCCGCCGCAAGTACAACTGCTAAATAAAGGAGCATGCAAACATGGCAAAGTCCATTGCCCTTGCCGCCGACCACGGCGGTTTCGCCCTGAAGGAAGAAGTCAAGAAGCATCTGGAGGAGATCGGCGTACCCTATCGCGATTTCGGCACCGATTCCACTGCCAGCGTGGATTATCCCGACATGGCCTTGCCGGCCTGCGACGCCGTTGTGCGCGGCGAATGTGCAAAAGCCCTTTTGTTCTGCGGCACGGGCGTCGGCATCAGCATGTGCGCCAACAAAGTGCGCGGCATCCGTGCCTGCTGCTGCTCGGATAGCTTCAGCTGCGAGTTTACGCGCCGCCACAACGACGCAAACGCCCTGTGCATGGGCGGCCGCGTCGTAGGGCCCGGCCTTGCCTGCCAGCTGGTTGATCTGTTTTTGAACACGCCTTTTGAGGGCGGCGAGCGCCACGAACGCCGGCTTGCCAAGGTAAAAGCCATCGAGGAGCGCGAAGCGCAGAAGTAATCTTGTTTTGACGAAAATTCAGATAAAAGGAGTGTTTTTATGCAACCGATGATCGTTGACCATCCCCTCATCCAGCACAAAATCAGCCTGCTGCGCAATAAGCGCACCGGCACCAAGGAGTTTCGTGACCTTGTAAGTGAGATCGCCATGCTGCTTTGCTACGAAGCCACGCGGGATCTGCCCACCGAGGAAGTGGAGATTGAAACCCCTGTTGCAATGGCAAAGACGAAAGTTTTGGCCGGGCGCAAGCTGGCGCTGGTTCCGATTCTGCGCGCGGGCATGGGCATGCTGGACGGCATGCTGAGCCTGATCCCGGCTGCAAAGGTTGGTTTTATCGGCCTTTACCGCGACGAAAAGACCCTGCAGCCCGTAGAATACTTCTGCAAGCTGCCCACTGATATTGCCGAGCGCGATGTGCTCGTGCTTGATCCGATGCTCGCCACCGGCGGCAGCGCGACCGACGCGATCACACAGATCAAAAAGCACGGCGCAAAGAAGATCAAGTTTATCGGCCTCATCGCCGCGCCGGAAGGGATCGCCGCCTTGCATAAGGCGCATCCCGATGTGGACATCTTCGTTGCGGCGCTTGACGATCACCTCAATGAGAACGGTTATATCGTGCCCGGCCTCGGCGATGCCGGCGACCGTATTTACGGTACAAAATAAGGTTTTTGCTCCGGCACTTTTGGTGCCGGAGCTTTTTGTACATACTCCCTATCTTTGTAAACAGAATATCCATGATTTATTTAGAAATGTGCCATTGACTATTCATGGGATTTGTGAAAAAATAGACAGGGTTATATCTCCGAGGCAGAACCCCTCGATTCAAACTGAGACAGTATTACGAAAGTGAGGACTATTCAAAATGGCAAAACTGGATTTAAGTCAGTACGGTATCACCGGCGCAAAAGAAATCTCCTATAATCCTTCTTACGAAGAGTTGTATAAGGACGAAATGGACCCCAACCTGAAGGGCTACGAAAAGGGCCAGGAAAGTGAACTCGGTGCTGTCAACGTGATGACGGGTGTCTATACCGGACGTTCCCCCAAAGATAAGTTTATTGTAGAGGATAAGAACTCCGAGAACACCGTATGGTGGACTTCGGACGCCTACAAAAACGATAACCACCGTGCTTCCGAAAAGGCATGGGAAGCTGTCAAGAAGATCGCGCAGAAAGAGCTCTCCAACAAGAGCCTGTATGTTGTCGATGCTTTCTGCGGCGCAAACAAGGATACCCGCATGGCCGTCCGTTTCATTATGGAAGTGGCTTGGCAGGCACACTTTGTCGAAAACATGTTCATTAAGCCGACCGCGGAAGAGCTTGCAAACTTCAAGCCTGATTTTGTCGTTTACAACGCTTCCAAGGCAAAGGTTGAAAATTATAAGGAGCTGGGCCTCAACTCCGAGACGGCCGTTCTGTTCAACATCACCAGCCGCGAGCAGGTTATCGTGAACACTTGGTACGGCGGCGAGATGAAGAAGGGCATGTTCTCCATGATGAACTATTACCTTCCTCTGAAGGGCATCGCCTCTATGCACTGCTCTGCCAACACCGATTTGAACGGCAAAAACACGGCGATCTTCTTCGGCCTTTCCGGCACGGGCAAAACCACCCTTTCCACCGACCCGAAGCGTCTGCTTGTCGGCGATGACGAGCACGGCTGGGATGACAACGGCGTCTTCAACTTTGAGGGCGGCTGCTATGCCAAGGTCATCAACCTGGATAAGGAATCTGAGCCTGACATCTATGGTGCCATCAAGCGCAACGCCCTGTTGGAGAATGTTACGCTGGATGCAAACGGCAAGATTGATTTCAACGATAAGAGCGTGACCGAGAACACCCGTGTGTCCTACCCGATCGATCATATCAAGAATATCGTCCGCCCGATTTCCTCTGCGCCGGCCGCAAAGGACGTCATCTTCCTTTCTGCCGATGCGTTTGGCGTCCTGCCGCCGGTTTCCATCCTGACCCCGGAGCAGACCAAATACTACTTCCTGTCCGGCTTTACGGCAAAGCTGGCCGGCACCGAGCGCGGCATTACCGAGCCGACCCCGACCTTCTCCGCTTGCTTCGGTCAGGCTTTCTTGGAGCTGCATCCGACGAAGTACGCTGAAGAGCTGGTAAAGAAGATGGAAGCCAACGGCGCGAAAGCCTACTTGGTAAACACCGGCTGGAACGGCACCGGCAAGCGTATCTCCATTAAGGATACCCGTGGCATCATCGACGCCATCCTCGATGGCTCGATCGCCAAGGCCCCGACGAAGAAGATCCCGCACTTCGATTTCGAGGTTCCGACCCAGCTGCCGGGCGTCGACCCGAAGATCCTCGACCCGCGCGACACCTACGCAGATGCTTCCGAGTGGGAAGCTAAGGCGCAGGATCTGGCCGGCCGCTTCGTGAAGAACTTTGCGAAGTATGAAGGCAACGAAGCCGGCAAGGCTCTCGTAAAGGCTGGCCCGAAGGCGTAAAACCTTTCTTTCGGATAAACCCGAAAGCGCTTTGCCCTTGCATTGCTAAAAAATCCCCCTGTGACGATTTCGCCGCAGGGGGATTTTTGGTTGTAAAGGCATAGCTTCGGCAAGGGCACTTTACAGTAGCTCGCACGGCGTCGAATAGGCAAGGCCCATCGGCCCGGGGCTGCGGCGGCACAAAGCGCCAAAATCGGCGGCGCGGCTTTGTGCCTCGGCAAACGCCGCGCAAGCCGGCGATTTCTTTTCCAAGCGGGCAAGGCTCGTATCCGCCGGCAGGCGTGCATCAGCCAGCAAGGGCAGCGCTGCCCGCCGCGCGGCCAACACATGCAAATACGGCGGCAGCATATCGAGCGCGGCCGTATAGCCAAGCGCCGCATCCAGCACAAGGCGGCGCATGCGCGCCCGCGGATAGCGCACCGTGGTTAGGCTATCGCAAAGCTGCTCTGCTGTCACGGCCGTACGCACAGCTTTTTCCAGCGCATGGTGCAGCCCTTCGGATACGCCGCGCACTTCGGAAAAAGGCGCCGCGCCGGCGGCTTTTGCCCGCAGGCGGCTTAAAAGGGCAAGGTCAGCGGCATGCACATCCAGCGCAAGGCCCTGCTTTTCGGCCTGCGCATACAGGGCGAAGGCCGGGCCGGGCACATAGGCGGCAACGGCGTGGGCGCCTTTTTCGTGCCAAAGGGCGCGCAGGCGGCTGGCGCTGGCATACGCTTTGCCACCGATTTGGGCCGCCTGCGCCTCGCCATGCCCAACGCCGACGCGCGGCAGCGTACACAGCGCCATGCCGGTATTCTGCCGCAAAATCGCCTTTGCGTATTCGATGCAGAGGTTATCGTTTGGGCTGCGCAGCGAAGGCGCAGCTGCGCCGGCCGGGGCCAAAATTTCCGCGCCGCCCGCCGCCAAAAAGGCTTGTTCCCGTGCCGCGGCAAAGCTACGCGCTTCGCCCAGCGCCGCGCGCAATGCCTTTTCATAAGCGGGCGAAAGTAAAATTTTCGCCGCGGCCATTGCCTGTGCGGCCGTCAGCGTCTCTGCGCCGCATACCAGCGTATCGCACCCGGCCGCCGCCAAAACTGCCACGCCGGATGCCGCAAAGTGCTCGGCCCCGCTACAGGCGCACGGCGCAGGCAGCGCCAGCACCAAATCGGCCCCGGCCAGCAGCGCCGCGCGGGCGCGCACAGCCTCGGGTATCAGCGGCAGGCCGCCCCGCTGCGTCGCCCCGCATGAAAGCGCCACAATTACGCGTGCAGCCCCCTGCCGTTGCGCCGCCTCGATCTGCCATGCATGGCCGTTATGAAAAGGATCATATTCCGCAATAATGCCCACGATCTGCAAATCCGCCGCGCCCCTTTCTTGCAAAGGCTTTTTTTCTATTATATAATAGACAGGTATAAATTGTAAATTTCGGTTTTTTGCCAAATGCGGCAATTCCGAAGAATAAAATTCTGGAGGCAGTGTTATGAAAATTCTGGTTATCAACTGCGGTTCTTCTTCTTTGAAGTATCAGCTGATTGACATGGACGGCGAAAAAGTTCTGTGCAAAGGCCTGTGCGAGCGCATCGGCATGGAAAGCAGCATGATTACCCACGAGGCAAACGGCGGCAAATGGACGACGCCCGCCATCTTCCCCACGCACACCGAGGCTTTCCGCGAGCTGATTAAGAAAATGACCACCGGCGAAGGCAAAGTGATCGACGATGTGGCGGAAGTAAGCGCCATCGGCCACCGCGTCGTGCACGGCGGCGAAAAATTTCAGGCCAGCTGCCGCATTACACCGGAGGTCGTTGA
>JALCRP010000007.1 GCA_022652735.1 Faecalibacterium sp.
AATTGCTTTTTCTCCGGCATAAGCCCGGAACGAAGGGCAAAGTCCTGCTTGGCTGCTGCGTAGTCGTTGCCGAAATAGTGGCCGAGGGTCAGGCCGTCGTGGTCGTATGTCCACTGCCATGTGGTGAATTGGACGCCGCGTTTGCTCTCCATACCACCAAGGACGTATCCGTTGAAATCTGCAAGTTGCCTATATGGAGCAGAAAGGCTGGAAGCCTTGATAAAGGGTGCCGTATTCATCAGCTCCATATACTCTCGTACCTCTGCCGCAATCGCTCCGGCACGGTGATACAGGTCACTGGCGTCCGGATCGCGGATGCTTTCTGCTCTTACTCGTATGGCACCGCCAGGCGTTATGACTCCGATTTCTTGACCATTCAAGAGAATAGGGAGACGGTCGCCGTCCGGTGGTACACTTTCAATGTGCTCTCGTTGGACACGTTGAGCAAGCTCCTCAAAATAGGTAGTTTGGACTGTTTGATTCATACTTTATTCTCCTTTCAGATGATAGCAAAAAAGGCCGGCACTCATTTCTGAATGCCGGCCACACAAAATATAATCACTATGTTTTGGTCTGTATCATATGTGATACAGACCTCCTTAGACACAGAAAGTTTACAAAATAAATGTGTGTCTATGCCGAATCGGGGTCGATCTTGACCGCCAAAACCGGTCAAATACGCTCAGGATTTAGTTCAAGTCCCTACCAACGGGGGAGAACAGCCAGAGTTATCTTTTTTTTGCACTTGAAAAAATGGGCACGAAAAAACCCAGAAACCGTTGTGGTTACTGGGTTTTCCGGCAAGTTATCTTTTTCACTTGCACAATATGGTTGCGGGGGCAAGATTTGAACTTACGACCTTCGGGTTATGAGCCCGACGAGCTACCAGGCTGCTCCACCCCGCGATATTTTTGTTTGCCCTCTCTTTTGGGCGCCTCATTACTATAGCATAGCGGTATGCGTTTGTCAAGGAAAATCCAAAAGAAAAGCCGAAAAAAACGCCTTGATTCAAACAGAAAAAGAAAAAAACGGCGCAGCAGCGAAAAAGCCGGGCAAAAGGCAAAAAGCCTGCCAAAACTGCCATTTCTATGATTTTGCTTGCATTCCATACAAAAACATCTTACAATAATAATACTGTGACAAAATGGGGGCGAGCGGATGCACTACGGCTTTATCTCTACCCAATATCTGCCCACGGCGGGCGGCGTCGAGCGCTATACGTGGAATCTGGCCCGCCGCCTTGCGGCGCAAGGGCATCACGTTACCGTCGTAACCAGCGCATTGCACGGTTTGCCTGCCCATGAGATAGACGCTGACGGCATTGAGATCTACCGCCTGCCGAGCTTCCCTGTCATGCACGGGCGTCTGCCCGTGATCCGCAAAAACGCACAATTTCGTACGCTGGCGGCGCAGCTTTGGGCGGATCGCTTCGATTTTTGCGTCATCAATACGTATTTTTACCCGCTTTGCCTGTATGCGGCCCGCCAAACCAAACGCCGCGGCATCCCCGCCATCTGCGTCAATCACGGCTCGGCGTGGCTGATGACGGGCAACCCGATTCTCGCGTGGGCCGGCCGTGTGTACGAGCGGTGCGCGGCGGGGTATCTGCAAAAAAACTGTGGCCGCTTTTACGGCGTATCACAGGCCGCCTGCGAATGGCTTTCCACCTTTGGCCTTTCCGCGAAAGGCATCCTTACCAACGCGGTCGACCCCGCCGAAGTGCGGCAGACGGCCGCGCTGGGCGAGCCGAATTGGCGCAGCAGGCTCGGCCTTTCTGCGGATGCCCCGCTGATCGCCTTTGTGGGCCGGATGATTCCGGAAAAGGGTGTGGACACGCTGGCCGGCGCGCTGCCGGAGATTCGCCGCGCGGTGCCCGGCGCCGCGCTGGTTTTGGCGGGCGGCGGCCCAATGCTTGCGGACATTCGCGGCCGCGGCACAGAGGGCCTTTTTGCGGTGGGTGAGCTGGCGTATGCCGATTCGCTCTCGTTGCTGGCACAGGCGGATGTGTTCTGCCTGCCGACGCGCAGCGAAGGTTTCGCCTGCACCGTGCTGGAAGCGGCCGCGCTTCGCTGCCCGATCATCACAACGGCGACGGGCGGCAGCCCGCAGCTGCTGCAAAACGAACAATACGGGCTTCTGCTGCCGGATCGTACCCCGGAAAAGACGGCCGCCGCCTGCATCCGTGCTTTGCAAAACCCTGCGTGGCGGCGCAATGCTGCGGAAAATACGGCAAAACAGCTGGAAGAAAACTATACTTGGAACCGCGCCGTTGCGGCGCTGGAAGCGATCTGCAAAGGAGGGAAAACGACGTGAAAACGCTTTTGATTATTCCCGCTTACAACGAAGAAGAAAACATCGTATCGCTGGTGGAGCGGCTGGACCGCGATTTCCCGCAGTACGATTATGTGATTATCAACGACGGCAGCCGCGACGATACGGCGGAAATTTGCCGCAGCCACGGCTATAACCTTGTAAATCAGCCGGTCAATCTTGGATTAGCAGGCGCGTTTCGCACAGGGATGAAATATGCGCTGCGCCACGGCTACGAGGCGGCCGTTCAGCTGGACGGCGACGGCCAGCATAAGCCGGAATATATCGCCGATATGGAAGAAAAAATTGCCCAAGGGTATGATATTGTAATCGGCAGCCGTTTTGTAGGGACAAAAAAGCCGCTTAGCCTGCGGATGCTGGGCAGCAACCTGATCCAGTTCGTTATCCGCCTGACGACACACTTTAACCTCACGGACCCGACCAGCGGTATGCGCATGTTCGGCCCGCGCATGATTCGCATTCTGGCGCGAGAGATTAACTACGGGCCGGAACCGGATACCATCGCGCACCTGATCCGCAGCGGCGCAAAAGCCTGTGAAATCCCGGTGACGATGAATGAGCGCACCGCGGGCAAAAGCTATCTGACGCTGACCCGTGCCGGGCAATACATGGCAACGATGTGCATCAGCATCGTGTTTGTACAGTGGTTCCGCAAGAAGACGAAGCTGACCGAAAGAGAGGCGACGACGGTATGACGATGACGCTCGGTTTCCGCGTTTTGCTGCTGGCGGCGGCGGGGATTATGCTTTGGTTCGTGCTGCATAACATCCGCCGCTCGAAACTGGTGATCGCCGATAGCCTGTTTTGGTTCGCCATTTCGGCGGTGTTCCTGCTGCTGGCGTTGTTCCCGGAGATTTCTTTCTGGGCGGCCGCGCGGCTGGGGATTCAATCGCCGGTCAATCTGGTTTATCTGGTGATTATCGGCATTTTGGTGTGGCATCAGTTCCGCGCGACGCTGCGGATTTCGGCCATGAACTCGAAAATTGAGGAGCTTGCCCAGCAGATCGCCCTCGATAACCATGATCGGGAGCAGGACGCTCCCGATTCCACCCGAAAAGGAACGTGACGACAGGCGCATTTTTGGACGGGCCGGCATAGGATAACCATAGACAGAAGAAAAAAGTTGTGCTATACTGATTTCTCCGTGAGGGAGTAATTTGCGCGCTGCGCGGCATGTCAACATACTGGCTTACAGCCTGGCATGCCTTAATAAATGAGACTCACGTACAGGTTGTTTTCTGTACGTGCGCATAGCCGGCCGGGTACAGAGATGCACCCGGCCGGTTCCTTTTTTTGAAGCGGCCGACAAAGAATAGGAGTGTATGGAAAATGAGTATTGCGGAACTGTTTTTGCTGGCGGTCGGGCTCTCGATGGATGCCTTTGCCGTATCCGTCTGCAAAGGGCTGGCGATGCAAAAGGTCACGGTGAAAAACACTTGTATCGTAGGCGGCTGGTTTGGCGGGTTTCAGGCGCTGATGCCCGCGATCGGCTATTTTCTGGGCGCGATGTTTCAAAGCTACATTACCTCTTTCGATCATTGGGTGGCGTTTTTGCTGCTGGGCATTATCGGTGCGGGCATGATTCGTGAGGCAATGGCCGGCGAGGAAGAAAAAGCAGATGCGGCGCTTGACGTGAAAACAATGCTGGTGCTTGCGATTGCAACCAGTATCGACGCGCTGGCGGTGGGCATTACCTTTGCTTTCTTAGAGGTAAACCTGCTGTTTGCCGTGGTGTTCATCGGCGCCACAACGTTTGTGCTTTCGGCTGCGGGCGTAAAGATCGGCAGCGTGTTTGGTACAAAATATAAGGCAAAAGCCGAGCTGGCTGGCGGCATTATCCTGATTTTGCTGGGCACGAAAATTTTGCTTGAGCATTTGGGCCTGCTGACGCTGCCCTTTTAAGAGCTTCGCGTTTTGGGCTGAGTTGGATATAAACTAAGAAAGGCGCTTTCCGCGGCAGATGATGCCGGAGAAAGCGCCTTTTTTGTAAAAAATGAAACTGCGAGATACAGAAATTTTTTGCGGCCAAGCGATTTTGCCGCTTGCGAAACTATGGGCAAAATACGGCGTGGCGCGCCGGGTAAGAGATTTCAGCGCATCATGCTGTCGGCGGCTTCGCCAAGGCGTACACAGAGCGCTTTGGCTTCGGCCTCGCTGGCGCCTACGGCGGAAAGGTAAACTTTGATCTTCGGCTCGGTGCCGGAAGGGCGCACCATAAACTTGGCGCCGCCCGCAAGGCGGAACTCGAGCACATTCGCCTTGGGCAGGCCCGTGGCGGCGTCCTCATAATCCGTGATCTTTTCGACGGCAAAGCCCGCAATTACAGAGGGATGCGCGCTGCGTAGGTTGTCCATCAAAGCGGCGATCTTACGCATGCCGGCCTCGCCCTCAAAGGCATAGCTGTGCAGGGCGTTTTGGTAGTAGCCGAACTCGCGGTACAGGGCCTCGACGGCATCCAGAAGCGTCATGCCGCGCTTGCTGTAGTAGGCGGCCGCCTCACACGCCAGCATACTGGCATTTACGGCATCCTTATCGCGCACGTGCGCGCCCGAAAGGTAGCCGTAGCTTTCCTCAAAGCCAAAAATATAACGATCCTTTTCGCCGGTGGCCTCCAAAAGGCCGATCTGCTCGCCGATAAATTTGAAGCCCGTCAAGGTGCGGCGCAGCTCCACACCGTATTTCCGGCAAACCGGCGCGGCCATATCGGTGGAAACAATCGTGGAGACAGCCACAGGATGCGCCGGCATGGTGCCGGCGGCTGTGCGGGTGCGGCAGATATAATCCAGCAGCAATACGCCCATTTCGTTGCCGGAGATCAGGCGGTAGCCGCCTTTTCCGTCCGGCACGGCCGTGCCCATACGGTCACAGTCAGGGTCGGTGCCAAGCAGCAAATCCGGGTGCACGGTTTCGCACAGCGCAAGGCCCTTTTGCATGGCCTCGCGAATTTCGGGGTTCGGATAGGGGCAGGTGGGAAAGTTGCCGTCCGGCTTTTCCTGCTCGGGCACAACGGTAACGTGCTTGACGCCAATTTTGGCGAGAATCTTGGTAACACACTCAAGCCCTGTGCCATTCAGCGGCGTATAGACAACTTTGAAATCCTCGGCGGGCGTTTCCGGCCCGTGCAAAGCATATACGGCATCCACAAAGGCATCGAGGCAAGCCTCGGGGATGGGGCGAATACGGGCGCTGTCCGCAGGGGCAAGCGAAACGCCGGCAAAACAATCCACTTTGCCGATTTCGGCCAAAATACGGTCGGCCATTTCAAGCGTAATCTGGCAGCCATCCGGGCCATAGACTTTATAGCCGTTGTATTTCGAGGGGTTGTGGCTGGCCGTGACGCATACGCCGGCCCCGCAGCCGAGATACCGAACCGCCCAGCTGAGCGCAGGCGTAGGCTCAAGCCGCGGGTAAAGCCACGCTTCGATGCCGTTGCCGGCCAGCACACGGGCTGTCTCACGCGCAAAGAAATCGCTTTTGATGCGGCTGTCGTAACTGATGGCGACCTTTTGCGGCAGCTTCGTTTGCTTCAAATAGTTGGCAAGGCCCTGCGTGGCCTTACGGACAGTATAGATGTTCATACGGTTGGTGCCCGCGCCAATTACGCCGCGCAAGCCGCCGGTGCCAAACTCCAGCTCGCGATAAAAGCGATCTTCGATTTCCGCCGGGTCGTGCAGGGCAGAAAGCTCATGCACCAAATCGGCATCTTCTGTGGCCTGCGCTTTCCATTGCGCCAAAAGGTTATCGTAATCCAAGAAATGTACCCCCTTTTGTTTTCCTTGACAAAACACTGAAACACACCTGAAACGGTATCACACAATGCCTGAAAACGCAAGGCTAAAGGCAATAAAACGCAAGGCGGCACGGCAAATTCTCTTTTTTGGAAGGCGGCTGCATCAGCGCGGATATACCGGGGCATACTAAGGCGAAAGGCAGGTGATTTTCATGGAAAACACAGGTGTATCTTGTGACGTATGCGAATGCCTCCATAACGTAGGCTGCAACAAGTGCGATCTCGCACAGATTAAGGTTACGGAGCAGTGTGCCAACTGCGACCAAACGATCTCGACCCCGCACTTCTGCCAGAGCTTCGAGGAAAAGTAAAAAACCGATACGGCAAAGCCCCTTGCAGCCGCTGGCTGCAGGGGGCTTTTGTGTTTTGGGCGCGCAGGCCACGCCGCCAACTTTATTTTTCACTTTTTCCGTTTGTTCATGCTCTGTCCATCTTTTCGCGGTACGCTTCCTGCAGGGCGCCGCCGCGGCATTTGCGGCCGACGCCTTATGCACTGCATCGCCCTGCAACTTTGCCGATGCGATTCGGCAGTTGGCTGGGCACAGCGCCCATTATAAGATAAAAAAGGAGCGTAAAACTTCTATGGACATGCAAAAAAGACAAAAGCTCAACATTTTTCTTTCGGCTGTGATTTCGGCAACTACATACGGCATGCTGCTGCAAGGCTACGCACCTAGCTCGGAACTGTTTTTGCGCCTGCTCGGTGGGATGATCGCAACGGCGGGCGGTGTGCTCCTGTGGGAGGATCTCTCGGCGAAGGAAGCAAACTTTGGCTCCTCGGATATTATTCTGGGTACGGCAAAGCTGCTGTTGGGCGGATGGATTTTGCTGTATCCGGCGTCGGCTGCGCCGTATCTGTCCGTGTTGGTGGCGGGCATGCTGTTTTTCCACAGCCTGTCGCTGCTTCAGCTGGCGGCCGAAACGCGCCATCTCCACAAGGGTAAAGCAATCCGCATGGCGGTGGCGGGCGGCATCACCGCGGCGGCCGGCATTTTGGTGGTCGTGCTGCGCAACACCGCTTACCGTGAGACGCTTTTATCTATTGGCCTGCTGGTGGATACGGCGGCGCTTTTCGTAACAGGTTTTCTGCTGCTGTTTGTGCGCAAAAAGGCAGCGGAACCGTCTAAAGCGGAAAAGCAGCCTACCGGAAAAGTAAAATCGCAGGCCGCCGCGGCGGCGGCTATTGGGGAAAATGCACCGGTAGCGGGCGCCGCCTTGACAGCCGATGCACAGCCTGCCTTGCCGCAGGCCGACGCCGAAGAAGATGCACCTGTACCGCTGACGCCGGAGCAGATTGCGCAGGATAAAGAGGACGAGGCCGCGGCGCAGGATATGCTGAAAGGCTTAGGCCGTATGGCCTCCCGCGTGGGCAAACGTGCTTCCGATACCGCGAAGGCAACCGTGCGGGGCTTTCAGGATGGCATGCAAGAGGGAAAGCAAGGGCACGTCACAAAATAAGGCGGGCAGAATACGCCCACGGCAAAGCAAAAGATCAGCGCGCCGCGCCGGGCACAGCTTTGATAGACTGCTTGTCCCGATACATTTGGGCATCGGCCCGGCAGCGGGTATCCTCTAAAGAGGTATCATCCAGCGAAGGATCGAAAAAGGCATACCCGCAGGCCACGCGTACCGGCATGCTGTCGGCATGCCGGGCCATATTGAGATGCTCCTCGCTTTTGCGAAGCATTTGCAGCAGAGAGTCCAGCTGCTGGGGCGTACAATGCTCAAGCACCGTACAAAACTCATCGCCGCCGATGCGATAGCACCGGCCATACGGCTCAAATACATTGCGAATCAAAAGCGCCGCCTGCGAAAGGGCAGCGTCGCCCGCCGAATGGCCGTGTTCGTCATTGTGCAGCTTCAAATCGTTCAAGTCGAACTCGACGATCGCCGTCGTGGGGGCTGGCTGATAGATTTGGGCGATGTCGTGATCGTAAGCGGCGCGGCTCAGCATGTCCGTCAGCGAATCATACAGCGCCATCTGACGATAGATTTCGGCGGCTTTTCCGCGCTCGATCGACAGGACGGAATCCGACGCGCCCAGTACAGCCAGCAGGCAGGTATACAGCAAAAAGCTGACCCCGCCGAAAAGATCGGTGATGTGCGCATGCGAATAAAAGGCAAACAGATCGGATAGAATCCCGACTGCCATGATCCCCAGCCCGATCAGATGAAAACGTACGGTACGGTCGATGCGGCCCTGCTGGATGCGAAGCAGCAGCACACACAAAAGATACAGGATCGAAAGGATAAGCACAATATGCGTGAACAAAACCGTCCGATGTAAATCGGCGAGGCCCGTAAACTGGCACAGCAGGCACACGGCCAAATTGACAAAGCTTAGAGCGCACAGCGCTTTCCAAGCCCAGTCGAGCTGCGCATGGAAGGTCTCTTTGATATACAGCACAAACGGAACTGGCAGCAAAAGCAAAAATAAGAAAGCGGCGTTTGTAGCGGCCAGCCGATTTTTAATCAGCAACGCGGCAGCATCCGTTTCGTTGGCTACCCAAAGCCCCAGCAGAATCGAACAGACGCCCAGATGGCCCAGCCCGCTGTATTTTGTGGCTCTGCGGGTGACGGTTTGCCAGTATAACAGCATGGTAACGCCGAGCACAAAGATGCAAATTCCCAACGAAAACGCCGGAAAAGAGCGGCGCAGCACATCCTGATAAATCGTCAGCCCGTTACCACAGTAAAAGCTAACGCGCGTCAGCCGATCGTCATAAATCGGGCGCATTCGGATGGTAAGCGCATGGCCGCTTCCGCTTTGCGGCAGGCGCACGAAATTCCAGACAGAGCCTGTCGTATGGCCAAACACGCTGTCGGGCGGCACAAGGCGGTAGATCTCTTTGCCATCTTCTGAAATGTAAATTTCCTGATGATTTGTGAAAAAGCACAGGAAATCTCCCTCGCCCAGCGTAGAAGGCGCCAGCGTAAAAACGGAAAAACCATCGGCATCCTGCCCGTCGGTATTGACATCCATGCTTTGATAGCCGGACGCCACAGAAGAAAGCGAGCTGCCCGCAAATAGGCAGGCGCCTGCAATCAAAATCACGGCGCAGGCCAGAACTGCAGCATAGAGGGCCGATATTTTCTTTTGTATTTGCATCGACGGCACCCCCAAAAGAAGTTATACAATAAATTAAACTTTTGCAAGGATTTCCTTTAATTTCAGTATATTCTTTCACTTTCTGAATTTCAACCCTGAATAAAAGCGAAAAAAAGGATTTTTTGCCGTTTATATTTACGGCATAACAATACAATTTCTCATCTGGCGGCGCAGCGGGCTGTATACTCGAAATTTGCCGGCAAAGTGTATACAGGCTTGACGCCGCCGCACGGAATCGCTATCTTATAAGACAGAAAACGCCCCGTGGCGCATAAGAAAGGAGAAGAAGAACCGTTTGTCCGGCGCACAGCCGGCACTAAACAAAAACATGCGGAGATAAAAACACGTCCCGGTAGGTAGTCCGGGAGCAGCCCGTTTTGGGCTGCCAGTAACCTGCCTCCTTTGGTTGTCCGTTCTCCGCGCTTTATCGCAATAAGGAGGAAACTAAGATGAAAAACGATCATGGCCGCTCTTCGCTGACGGTCCTGTTCGAGGACCCTTTCTGGGTTGGCATTTACGAGCGGGAAGAATACGGCCGCTATGAAGTAAGCAAAATCACCTTCGGCGCAGAGCCAAAGGATTGTGAAGTATATGCTTTTTTGCTGGAAAAGGGGAAAAGCCTGCGGTTCAGCCCGCCCATTAAGGGCACTGCGCCGGAAGAAAAACATATCAACCCCAAACGCATGCGGCGCATCGCGCGCCGCGCCGCAGAGCAAACCGCAGGCATCGGAACAAAAGCCCAGCAGGCGCTGCAGCTTCAGCGCGAGCAAAGCAAAGAAGAACATCAGGTGCTTTCGCGCGCACAGCGCGCCGAACAGGCCGCGCGCCTGTACGAGCAAAAACAGCAAAAACGCCGGGAAAAACATAAGGGCCATTGAAACGCCGCGCAGGCTGCGGCGAAAGCGATCTGGAATGGCCGCAACTGGGCAAGGAACAAAAGCCGCGCGTGGCCGCAAAGGCGAAAGCCCGGCGAAGGAGGAACGGCAATGGCATGGGAATTTGCACTTTTGGATGCGATCCAAGCACATCTGCGGACGGCGGCGGGCGATTTCTGCATGCCGCTGATTTCTGCGCTGGGCAATCATGGCCTGCTTTGGGTTGTGCTGGCGCTGGCGCTGCTCATCCCGAAAAAAACGCGGCGCACCGGCCTTGTGCTCTCGGCGGCGCTCGCGCTGGATTGGGGCCTGTGCAACGGCCTGCTAAAGCCGCTGGTGGCGCGCACCCGTCCCTATGACATCAACACCGCAATCCAGTTGATCGCGGCCAAACCGCATGATTATTCGTTTCCTTCGGGGCATACGGCGGCGGCGTTTACCGCGGTTTCGGCACTATGCCAATGCAAAAGCCGTCTGTTTTGGCCCTTTTTCGTATGTGCGGGCCTGATCGCATTTTCACGGCTTTATCTTTACATGCATTTCCCGACGGATGTGCTGGCCGGGATCGTGCTGGGCTGGGGTTTTGGCTGGATGGGTGCAAAGCTTGTGGCATGGGGCGAAGCGGCGTATGCGGCCCGTGCGAAAGCGAAGCCGTAAGCCGCCGGCGGCGTAAAAGGCTGCCGGACGGATTTTGTTTTGACGGCAAACGGTGGCCGCGGCGGGCCTTTTGCCCGCGCCGCACACCAAAAGGGAGATGACCTTGCTTGCTCATTTGTGGGTTGCAGAAGCTGACGCTGCTGGATTATCCGGAAAAAATGGCCTGTACGGTATTTACGGGCGGATGCAATTTCCGATGCCCGTTTTGCCATAACGCCTCGCTGGTTTTGCAGCCGGGGCGCGATGGTGTGATCCCGGAACAGGAGGTTTTCGATCTGCTCGAAAAGCGCCGCGGCGTATTGGACGGCGTGTGTGTAACAGGCGGAGAGCCTTTGCTGCAGCCGGATCTGGCGGCCTTTTTAGAGAAAATCCATCAGATGGGCTTTTTGGTTAAACTGGATACAAACGGCGCCTCGCCTGAGGCGCTGGCCGCGCTGCTGGAAGCGGGGCTTGCCGATTATGTGGCAATGGATTTGAAAAGCAGCCGCGAAACTTACGGCAAAGTGATCGGCGTGCCCGGCTATGATCCCGCGCCTGTCGAAAAAAGCGTGGCGCTTTTGCTGCGCGGCGGCGTCCCGTATGAGTTTCGCACCACAGCGGTGCGCGGCCTGCACACAAAAGCGGATTTTGCCGCAATGGCGGATTGGATCGCGGGCGCAGAGCACTACTATTTGCAGGGCTTTGTAGATTCCGGCGAGCTGATCGGCAGCGGGCTGGCCGCATTTTCCGCCGACGAGATGCGGGAACTGCTGGGGATCGTCCGGGCGAAAGTGCCCTCTGCCGCGCTGCGCGGCGTGGAATAAACGGCAGAACTCTGCGCGAGGCGTCCGGGTAAAGGTACTCGGGCGCCTTTTTCTGCATCCACAATATTTATGTTTTTTGACAAAAACAGACAACTAGATATGGTATTTTTGCGCCTTGAATCTGCAAACTAAACATGCTACTATCAAAACAATCGCAGATTTTGGTGATTCTTGGGAGGAGCAAGGCACATGTACAAGGTTGTAAAGAGAGATGGGAAAATTGTCGATTTTGAACTGTCCAAGATCGGCGCGGCCATCAGCAAGGCATTCGACGCAAAGCAGACCCCGTATACTCGCGATATTATTGATCTGCTCAGCCTGAAGGTGACGGCAGATTATGCCCCGAAGGTAAAGGACGGGCAGATTTCTGTCGAAGCGATTCAGGACAGCGTCGAAAAGGTGCTGAGCGCGGCCGGCTATGCGGAAGTCGCCAAATGCTATATCCTGTACCGCAAGCAGCGCGAGAAGATGCGCAACCTGAAATCCACCATCCTCGATTACAAAGAGGTTGTGGATAATTATGTCCACGTCAAGGATTGGCGTGTAAAAGAAAACTCTACGGTGACCTATTCCGTCGGCGGCCTGATCCTCTCAAACTCCGGCGCAATCACGGCGAACTACTGGCTTTCCGAAGTGTACGATGAGGAGATCGCCGGCGCACACCGCAATGCCGATCTGCACATCCATGATCTTTCCATGCTGACGGGCTATTGCGCGGGCTGGAGCTTAAAGCAGCTCATCAAAGAGGGGCTGGGCGGCATCCCGGGCAAGATTACCTCGGCCCCGGCAAAGCATTTGGCCTCGCTTTGCAACCAGATGGTCAACTTCTTAGGCATCATGCAAAACGAATGGGCCGGCGCGCAGGCTTTTTCCTCGTTTGATACCTATCTGGCGCCGTTTGTCAAAGCCGACAATCTGAGCTATCAAGAAACGAAAAAGTGCATTGAATCCTTTATCTACGGCGTAAACACGCCGAGCCGCTGGGGCACACAGGCGCCGTTTACCAATATCACGCTGGATTGGACAGTGCCGAATGACTTAGCCGAGCTGCCCGCTATCGTCGGCGGCAAGGAGATGCCTTTTTGCTATAAAGACTGCAAAAAAGAAATGGATATGGTGAACAAGGCGTTCATCGAGATCATGATCGAGGGCGACGCCGAAGGGCGCGGCTTCCAGTACCCGATCCCCACCTACTCCATCACGAAAGATTTCGATTGGGCTGATACCGAAAATAACCGCCTGCTGTTTGAGATGACGGCCAAATACGGTACTCCTTATTTCTCCAACTACGTCAACAGCGATATGCAGCCGAGCGATGTGCGCAGCATGTGCTGCCGCCTGCGGCTTGATCTGCGCGAGCTGCGCCGCAAATCCGGCGGCTTCTTCGGCAGCGGCGAAAGCACCGGCTCCGTCGGCGTCGTTACTATCAACATTCCGCGCATTGCGTATCTTGCTGCGGACGAAAAGGAATTCTACGCCCGGCTGGATCACATGATGGATATTGCCGCGCGCAGCCTGAAAATTAAGCGCACCGTCATTACGCGCCTGTTAAACGAGGGCCTGTACCCGTATACGCGGCACTATCTCGGCTCGTTTGAAAACCACTTCTCCACGATCGGTCTGATCGGCATGAACGAAGCTTGCCTGAACGCCAAATGGGTTCGGCAGGATCTTACACACCCCGAAGCTGTCGCCTTTACCAAGGATGTGCTGAACCACATGCGTACACGCCTTTCGGATTATCAGGAGGAGTACGGCGATTTGTACAACCTTGAGGCCACGCCGGCCGAATCGACGACCTACCGCCTTGCCAAGCATGACGTCGAGCGTTACCCCGACATCATCACGGCCTCCGAAAAAGGCAAAACGCCGTATTATACGAACTCGTCGCATCTGCCCGTCGGCTATACGGACGATATTTTCTCGGCGCTCGATATTCAGGATCAGCTCCAGACGCTGTACACCTCGGGCACGGTATTCCATGCCTTTGTGGGCGAGCGCCTGCCGGCTTGGAAATCCGCGGCCGAGTTGGTGCGCAAGATCGCCGAAAACTACCGCCTGCCGTATTATACCATCTCGCCGACTTATTCGATCTGCAAAAACCACGGCTATATTTCCGGCGAGCACTATACCTGCCCGCAGTGCGGCGAAAAAACAGAAGTGTACAGCCGCATTACCGGCTATTACCGCCCGGTGCAGAACTGGAACGATGGCAAGGCCGAGGAATTTAAGGAGCGCAAGCTGTATGACATCGGCGCTTCCCATTTAAGCCACCACGGCGCGCTGCCCACGCAGCCGCAAACCGCCGCGCAGCCCGCGCCCGCCCGCCCGGACGGCCTGTATCTCTTTACCACAAAAACCTGCCCGAACTGCCGTATGGCAAAGGGTATCCTCGATAAAGCCGGCATCTCGTATCAGGTAATCGACGCCGAAGAAAACCGTGCACTTGTCGAGCAGTACGGCGTCCGTCAGGCGCCGACGCTGATCGACGTGCGCCAGGGCAAGGCCGAGACGATCCCGAATGCATCAAACATCAAAAAGTTTGTCGAAAGCCGCTGCTGAAAGCACATCAAAGCAGTTTTTTTGGAAAAGTAAAAGCCGGGCAGAGCTTTCTGTCCGGCTTTTTTATGTGCCCTCAAAATATGCTGCCTGCGCCCGGCTACGGCATTTTGCCGGGTACACGGCTTCCTTTTTGATAAAAGTTATAGTATACTATATTTCTACGTGCCGCGGCTGGCACAGGGATGAGATGAGGAAAATCACATGAAAACGAATTTTTTGAAGAAGTATGTGGGAGATCGCGCCTTTTATAAAATGCTGCTGGTGCTGATTATCCCGATGGTGGTGCAGCAGGGCATCACCAATTTTGTCAGCCTGCTGGATAATTTGATGGTGGGCAGCCTTGGCACTGAACAAATGAGCGGCGTGGCTATTGTAAACCAGCTGTTTTTTGTATATAACCTTGCGATTTTTGGCGGCATTTCGGGCGTGTCGATTTTTGGCGCGCAGTTTTTCGGCATGGGCGATCATAACGGCATGCGCCATTCCATGCGCCTGAAACTGTATGTCGGCGTTTTGCTGACGCTGGTTTCCTCTGCCATTTTGGTGCTGCACGGCCCCGGCCTGATCGGATTGTACTTGAATAAGGATGTAAACGATCCGGCGGCGCTGGCGGCGACGATGGGCTATGCACAGGATTATCTCAAGGTGATCTTGTGGGGCTTTTTTCCCTTTATGATGGTGCAGGTGTATGCGGGTACGCTGCGCGAAACGGGCGAGACCGTTGTGCCGATGCTGGCCAGCGTGGTGGCGATCCTTGTTAACCTGACGGGCAACTATCTGCTGATTTTCGGCAACTTTGGCTGCCCACGTATGGAAGCGACTGGCGCGGCTATTGCCACTGTGGCATCCCGCTGGGTGGAAATGGCGATCGTGATGCTGTATGCACATCGAAATTCCGTGCGCTTCCCATTTATGAAAGGGCTGTATGCCAGCCTGCGGGTGCCGGGCGTGCTGGTGCGCAAGGTGCTGATAACCGGCTCGCCCCTGATGGTAAACGAGCTGCTTTGGGCGCTGGGCACTACTTTCATCAACCAAAACTATTCAACCCGCGGCCTGACGGTCGTGGCCGCCGTGAACATCACGGCTACTGTGTGGGATTTATTCAGCGTCATCATGTTCTCGATGGGCAATGCTGTCGCGATTCTGGTTGGGCAGGCGCTGGGCGCCGGCAATGCCGAGCAGGCAAAGGATACCGACCGCAAGCTGCTGGCGTTTAATCTGGTGCTGCATATCGGTATCGGCCTGCTGCTGATTGCCACGGCGCCGCTGATTCCGCATCTATACAATACCGAGCCGGAAGTGCGCCGGCTGGCGATGCAGCTGCTGATGGTGGCGGGCGCTTCGCTGCCGATCCATGCGTTCATCCATGCCGCATACTTTACGATGCGCTCCGGCGGCAAAACGATCGTGACGTTCTTTTTTGACAGTTTCTACACATGGGTGATCCCGGTGCCGCTTTCGTTTTTCCTGTGCCGCTATACGGGCATTCCGATCGTGGGCGCGTATGCGGCGGTACAGTTTATCGACGCCATCAAGCTGTGCATTGCGGTGCCGATGCTGAAAAGCGGCTTTTGGGCCAACAATGTCGTCGAGGATACCGAGCCGGAGCTGCCGGAATAATAAAAATGCGCGCCGATGTGCAGGCGCCCCGGCAAAAAAGCGCATGGGGCATCGGCATATCGCCGCGCAGGCATAAAGTGTTCAGCCCTCGGGCGGGAAATCCTGCTGCAGCAGGTCGGCGAGGGTAACGCTGTCCATATAGGCGTTCATCACTTTTTCCAGCCCTACCCAGAAAGGCAGCGTCCGGCAGGCGCTGTGGCGCGGGCAGAGGTTCGGCTGATCGCCGAGGCACGGAATTGGCACCAAGGCCCCTTCGATCGCGCGGATGATCTCGCCGGCTGTATAATCGGCCGGAAGACGCGTCAGGCGATAGCCGCCTTGGCTTCCGCGCTCGCTTTTGACAAGGTGCGCCCGCGCCAGTGGGGTAACGATCTGCTCCAAATATTTTAGGCTGATCTGTTGGCTTTCGCTTACTTCTTTCAAAGAAGTGCAGGCGCCCTGCTCGTGCAGGGCAAGCTCTTCCATCAGGCGCAGCGCATAACGGCTTTTTGCGGAAAACTGCATGTTGCATCCCCCTCTTTGGAGATAGTATAGCACAGAGAATCTCTTTTTTCACGGCGGCCTTGCGGCGCAGCACCGAAACAGGTATCATAGAATGGAAAAAGCGAGGTGTGTTTTGGATGATGATTCCCTTGATCGACCCGGCCCAGGCGATCCGCCTGCTGGATGCCGGCACGGCGCAGGCTGTGGATGTGCGCGAACCGGACGAATATGCAGCGGGGCATATCCCGGGTGCGGTTCTTTTACCGGTAGGGCAGGTGCGTGAGAAAGCGGCAGCGCTTTTGCCGGATAAGGCCGCACGGCTATTGGTGTATTGCCGCACCGGGCGGCGCAGCGCGGCGGCCTGCAAGCAGCTACAGCAGATGGGTTATACGGCGGTTGCCAATCTGGGTGGCATATTGAGCTGGCCGTATGAGCTGGAAAGTTAAAAGATGCGACAGGCCCGGAGGATGTGAAAAACGTCCTCCGGGCCTGTTTTTGCTATTTCCGGGCTTTTGGCGCTTGGGCAGGGGACGGCTTGCGGGCCTTTAGCTTGCACAGCCCACGGAAGAAATGCCCGTTAGCCATTTCTACAAGGCCATCCACCTGCGTCCATGTCATGCCGGCAAACATTCGCAGCGAGCGCAGCGGGGAAGTATACATCATGGCGTCCATCATGCGCTGGGTGGAGGCATCTCCGCCGGAAACCGTCATATTCTTTTTTACCTGCCGAAGCAGCATTTTCCCAACCCGTGTGCGGCGAATATCGTCCAGCGTATTGTCGGAGGTAAAAGGCTCGTCCTTGGGATGGGTATCGGCCGGCAGCGGGTGACCAAGCAGCAGCGTGAACTGCTCGGCGGAAGGCGCAAAGGGAACAGCAGGCGCACGGTAATCCGTCAGGCCGGCATACTGCTTTGCGACAAGCGCCTCTTTGCCGTCGCCTTCCAGCTCCAGCTCAAAGCATAGCGGAAGATCGCGGCTGGTTGCCCCGGCGAGAATCTGATAGGTGCCGCCCTCGATGCACCAGCTTTGCGCGCGAATATTAAAGTAGCTGAAGCTGCGCGGTTCGAGACGAAACTCTACCATTGCACTTTCGCCCGGGTTCAGCGCGACCTTTTCAAAGCCTTTTAGCTCCTTCGGGGCGCGCACAATTTTGCTTTCACCTTTGCGGGCAACATATAGCTGTACGATTTCGCGCGCGGCACGGCTGCCCACGTTTTGGACGTTTACGGTGACTTTGTAGCGCCCACGCCCTAAAGCCCGCACGGCTAAATCGCTGTAGGCAAACTGCGTATACGATAGCCCGTAGCCGAACGGATAGGCAACCGGGCAGTTTGCCGCATCATAATAGCGGTAGCCGACAAACAGGCCCTCGCGGTACTGCACGGCTTTCGGCTCGCCGGGGAAATTGGCTGTGCTGGGCACACTTTCCAGCGTCTCGGGCCATGTTTCTGCCAGCTTGCCGCAGGGGCTTTCCTTGCCGAAAAGCAAATCAAGCGTGGCATTGCCGCTGGCCTGCCCGGCCAGATACATCAGCAAGATCGCCCGGACGGAATCACGCCAAGGCAGCGTGACAGGGCTGCCGCACTGCAGCACGACGACCGTGTTTGGGTTGGCCTCGGCCACGGCCGCGATCAGGCGGTTATGCGATTCGGGCATATCCATCGTGGTACGGTCAAAGCCTTCACTTTCATATTCTTCCGGCAGCCCGGCGAACACAACGGCGACATCGGCCGCTTTGGCGGCGGCTACGGCAGTGGCAATCATCGTTTCATCCACGGTGCTGCTGTCCTCGGGGTAGCCCTCGGCATAGATCGGCAGCAGGCCGGCGGCCACGGCGGCCTCAAATACATTATCCTGAAAAGCCGGCGTAATATGGCTGCTGCCGGAGCCTTGATAGCGGGGCTGCTTTGCCATGCGGCCAATAAAGGCTATCTTCTTTTCGCTGTCCAGCGGCAGAAGAGCCTCCTCATTTTTCAGCAGCACAGCGGATTGCACGGCAATCTCGCGCGCAAGCTCGTTATCGTCGCTGTCGGTGCGGTGAGAGGCGCGGCGGGGCTTCTGCTCTTTCAAGATCAGTTCCGTTACGCGCTGGGCACATTTATCCAGCTCGCTCAGAGGTAAAACGCCGTTCTGTACCGCCTCGACAAGCAGTGCGGGCGTATCGCCGGTGGTGTGCGGCATTTCCAGATCAAGCCCGGCCAGTATCCCGGCCACACGGTCGTTCACGGCGCCCCAATCGCTGATGACGGCGCCCTCAAAGCCCCATTCCGTGCGCAGAACATCCGTCAAAAGCCACTTGTTGTCGCTTGCGTGGACGCCGTTGATTTTGTTATAGCTGCACATCACCGTCCACGGCTGGGCCTTTTTAACGACGGTTTCAAAAGCGGATAAGTAGATTTCGCGCAGAGTACGCTCGTCCACAACGCTGTCGCACACCATACGCCCGGTTTCCTGATTGTTGGCGGCAAAATGCTTAAGCGAAGTGCCGGTATCACGGCTTTGTACGCCGCGCACGATTTCGGCGGCAAGCTCGCCCGCAAGGTACGGGTCCTCGGAAAAATACTCAAAGTTGCGCCCGCATAAAGGGCTGCGCTTGATGTTGACGCCGGGGCCGAGCAGGACGCTGACATCCTCGCGTACACATTTTTCGCCCAGCGCTTCGCCCATGCGGTGCAAAAGGTCGCGGTCAAAGCTGCAAGCAGAAGCCGAAGCGGTGGGAAAGCTTGTCGCCGGAACACTTTTTCCGGTATTCATGGGGCTTTCTTCCGGCAGGGGTTTGCGCAGGCCGTGCGGGCCGTCCGATACACGGTGCGCAGCAAGGCCAAGGCGCGAAACTGCCGCATTGTGCCAGAAATCGCTGCCGGCACAAAGCGCAGCCTTTTCTTCCAGCGTCATTTGCCCTACAAGTTCAGCGGCACGTTGCGAAATTTCCATGATGCGATACTCCTCTTTTCTGAACCGGCTCAGCGCAGCAAAAGCTGCACAATTTTTTCAAATCTATCATAGCAGAATCCGACACGGAATTCTATGTTTTCCACAAGAATCCGCGAAATGCGGAAATGCCCTTGCCGGCCCACGCAAGGTCTGGTATAATGTCTTCCAAGCACAAATGTGCGAGGGAACGATAAAAAGTGATACTTATGCGAAAGGGGCAGGGAAATGTACGCAGATATGATGGACACGATCGGCCTTGTGGCCGCAAACGACCCCGAGCTTGCCGCCGCCATGAACAGAGAGCTGGCGCGCCAGCGCCGCAACATCGAGCTGATCGCCAGCGAAAACATCGTCAGCCCGGCGGTGATGGCGGCGATGGGCAGTGTGCTGACGAACAAATATGCCGAAGGCTATCCGGCACACCGCTACTATGGCGGCTGCCAGTATGTCGATGAGGTGGAAAACCTCGCCATTGCGCGCGCCTGCAAGCTGTTCGGCGCAAAATACGCCAATGTCCAGCCGCACAGCGGCGCGCAGGCGAACCTTGCGGTTTACTTTGCGCTGCTGAATCTGGGCGATACTGTGATGGGGATGGATCTTTCGCAGGGCGGCCACCTGACGCACGGCAGCCCGGTAAATATGTCCGGCAAAAACTATCATTTCGTGCCCTACGGCGTGGACGATAACGGCTTTCTCGATTATGATAAAGTGCGCAGCATCGCCAAGGAGTGCCACCCTAAGCTGATCGTGGCCGGTGCTTCGGCCTACTGCCGCGCAATTCGCTTTGATGTGCTGGCGGACATCGCCAAGGAGGCAGGCGCCTACCTGATGGTGGATATGGCCCACATTGCGGGCCTTGTGGCCGGCGGCCAGCACCAAAACCCTGTGCCCTACGCGGATATTGTCACGACGACAACGCATAAAACGCTGCGCGGCCCGCGCGGCGGCATGATCCTGACGAACAATGAGGAACTTGCCAAAAAGATCAACAAGGCCATCTTCCCGGGCACACAGGGCGGCCCGCTTGAGCATGTGATCGCGGCAAAGGCCGTTTGCTTCGGCGAGGCGCTCAAGCCGGAATTTAAGGTATACGCGAAGAATATCGTGGATAACGCGCAGGCGCTGGCAAGCGGGCTGCTGACGCGCGGTGTAAAGCTGGTTTCGGGCGGCACGGATAACCATTTGATGCTGGTGGATCTTTCCGACGAGGCATGCACCGGCAAGGATTTGGAGCAGCGGCTGGATTCTGTACGCATTACAGCCAACAAAAACACCGTCCCCGGCGAAAAGCGCAGCCCGTTTATTACAAGCGGTGTCCGCCTCGGCACCCCGGCCGTTACGACACGCGGCTTTACCACGGCGGATATGGATGTTGTGGCCGGCTGTATTGCCGACAGCATTTTTGCTTTTGACGCAAAGCAAAAAGACATCGAGGCCCGCGTTGAGCAGCTTACGCAAAAGCATCCGATTTACGAATAACCGTGCGTTGACGCACTTTCCACGGCCCCTTTTCCGGGGGCCGCTTTTCTTTTGCAAAAAAGATGAGAGAAACCTTTGGAAATTTGCCGTGATTGTGTTAGAATCGATCGAGCACACAAATGCAATCCAAAAGGGCCGGCGGGGAATATCCCGCGTTTTTTCTTTTACGAGGTTTCATCATGACAAAAGATATGACGACAGGCAGCCCCTTGAAGCTGGTGATGGCTTTTTGCCTGCCGCTGATGGCGGGCAGCTTGTTCCAGCAATTTTATAACATGGCGGATACGATTATTGTCGGGCGTTTTGTCGGGGTAGGGGCGCTGGCCGCTGTGGGCGGCACGGGCAGCCTCAACTACCTTGTGATCGGCTTTGCTACAGGGATTTGCTGCGGCTTTTCGATCCCGATGGCGCAGGCGTTCGGCGCGCAGGATTTTGGCGCGCTGCGCCGCTATACGGCAAACGCTGCATGGCTGACGATCGGCTTTGGCGCGGTGATTACGCTGGCGACGGTGGCCCTTACCCGCCCGATTTTGATTTTGACGCAGACGCCCGGCGATATTCTCGGGCTTTCTTACGTTTATCTCGTGACGATCTTTGCCGGCATCCCGGCGACACTTTTATATAATATGTGCAGCGCGATCATGCGCGCCTTGGGCGATAGCAAGCGCCCGCTTTACTTTTTGCTTTTGGCCAGTGCGCTGAACATTGTGCTTGACCTCGTTTTCATCCTTGTATTCCATGCGGGTGTATTTGGCGCAGCGCTTGCCACGGTTCTCAGCCAAGCCGCGGCGGGCGTGGCAAGCTATATCTATCTTGTGCGGGAATTTCAGGTGCTGCATTGGTCGCCGGAGGAAGGGCGGCCCAGCGCTTATCACTGCGCCAAGCTTTGTGCGATGGGCCTACCGATGGGCTTGCAGTGCAGCATTACTGCGCTGGGCGGCGTGGTACTGCAGGCGGCCGTCAACGGCCTTGGCAGCGCCATCGTGGCGGCGCAGACGGCCGGCAACAAGGCCGGCATGATCTTGAGTGTGCCGCTGGAAAGCATCGGCACAGCCATGACGACCTTCTCCGGCCAAAATCTCGGCGCGCGCAAGCTGGCGCGCGTAAAAACCGGCGTGAACCAATCGCTGCTGGTCAGCGCCGTGTACAGCGCCGCGGCATTTATCATTCTGCATTTTACCGATCGCTTTTTGATTTTGCTGTTTGTGGATGCGGCCGAGACGGAGATCATCCGCAACGCCCGGCGCATGCTGTTTTGGAACAGTTCGTTTTACCTTTTCCTTGGGGTGTTGATTATTTACCGCTATACGCTGCAGGGGCTGGGCTTTTCGGCGCTGGCGATGTTTGCAGGCGTGGCCGAAATGGTAGCGCGGGTGTTCGTTGGCTTTTTGCTGGTGGGGCAGCTGGGGTATCTGGCAGCCTGCATCGCAAGCCCGGTGGCGTGGGTATTCGCTTGTGCCTTCCTGCTGCCGGCCTACTGCTGGGCCATCCGTAGGCTGGAACGCAGCATCGCGGCCGAAAACCAACAGCATATAAAAAGCGCCGCCTCTTCGTGAGGCGGCGCTTTTCCTTGAATGCCGAAAGCTTTGGACGGCTGCGCCCAAGGCTTATCCTTCTGTTTGGGCCAGCTTGACGATCATCACGCCGTCCTTCATTTCGCAGAAGCCGGCGGCCGGGTAGCAGGGCATGCCGGCAATGTCGCTTTGCGCGGCAAGCGCGGAAATCCGTGCGGAATCTGTGATGGTGCAGATCGGGTCGCCAAGAATATAGGTGCTGTAATCGATGACGGTTTTGGGATAGGTGAGGGCCGAACCGCCGCAGTAAACGCCGGTGGCGCCCTTATACTGCACAAAGCCCGGGCGGTCGCTGCCCAGCGCAGAATCAGAAAACTCTCCGATAAAGGCCACTTCCGTTTCGCCCGGAACATACGCAGGATCGCTTTCAACGTGATCCATGATGCGCGTCATCGCGGAAAGGGTGCTGTCATAGGTGAGTTTTTTATAGGTGTAGGCGCCATTGGCGTAAAGCACATTTTCATACAGCAGCACGGCACATAATACGCCGCACAGCAGCAACGGCAGCTTGGCATGCGGGCGCTTTTCGGCGGCGCGCTCGCGGCTCGCACGGCCCACCAAGATCAGCACGGCCGCGTAGCTTAAGAAGAACGCATAGATCATGAGCGTGTGCAGATAGCCGTCGCTCATCACTTGGATGATGTTCAGCCCGAGCGGCAGCAGCAAAAACGCCAGCAGAGCAAAGCACATATCGGCCGGCTTTTTGCGGCGCGCCCACAAAAGCCACCCAAATGCACCCACCGCAAGCAAAAACAGCACGACATGCGCGCCCCACGCAGGGATGCTGATATAGGATTGCTTTTTCAAAAAGAACGAAAAGAACTGGCTGTAGGCGGCCGGGATCATTTTCAAAAATTCGCCGAGGCCTGTATAGCCGAGCTTGGCAAGGCCATTTTCACGGTCGGCCAGCGAAAGGCCGAGCGCCAGCAGCACGAGCTTCATCACAAGATAGTAAAGCCCACCGCCCAAAAGCAGGCTGGCTACATATTTAACGCCCGTAAAAAACAGCGCGGCGGGCGTATGGCCGCCGTCCAGCGCCTTTTTCAAAATCAGCAGCAGATACAGCCCGACAGCCGCCGCGATATAGCATTGATACAGCGCCAGCAGCGCCATAAAGCACAGCGCCGCCGCCGGCAAACCGGTTTTTAGGGGCAGGCGCTCGGCGCACCACACGCCCGCGCAAGCCAGCAGCAGGGCTAGCATATACATATCGGCCCAGTTGAGATAAGCGGCGAAAGCACATACCGTCGTAATGTTCGAGGCCAGTAGGCCGCCCAGGATAAAAGTGATCCAATTTTGGCGGATGCCCAGCAGCTCGGCGATGAGATACACGGCCCCGCCGAGAAACAGCATGAACAATAGCGCGATGGGCCACGGCGAGACGATTATGCCGCGCACCGCGGTATACACAGGCTGCAAAAAGCGCCCGAGAGAGCACTGAAACAGCTGGTCGTCGATGACGACCTTGGTGGCATCGTGCGTGGGATAATAATTGAAAAACGCAAACGCATGCGCAGCAAAGGCAAACAGTACGGTGCCGGCATACGCGGCAAGCAGATTGGCGCGGCGCGGCGCATCCTCTTTACTTTGCATAAAGCGCAGAAACCATTTGCCACAGCGAGTTTGTTCCATCTTAGCCTCCTGGCGGCCGCGCTTTTTCGGCGCGGCGCAATCTCGGCCCCTATTATATCGGAAGCGGCGCCCCTATGCAAGAAAAGCGGCCAAAACCGTTCACAGCTTTTTTGCAAAGCGTTCAAATCTGTAACAAAATCCTGACACAATTTTCCGCTATACTAAAATCACAGTCAAGGAACAAAAACCATTCGGCGGCAGGGCCGCTGACTGTAACATAACTGCCTATCCCATGCGAGGCCAGCAGGCCGGGAAACGGCAGACAACCAACCCTCTTTTCCCCCTCAGGAAAAGTTCTATACAGGCGGCATCGGTTTTTACCTTTCTTCCGATGCCGCCTGTTTTGTTTTGCAAAAAAACCGGCGAAGCCGCCGGTTGCGCGCCGTTCGATTGATTTTTCTGCCGGTGCGTGTTACACTTTTGCGAGTAGAAAATAAAACGCAAAAGAGGAACGGAACATGGTGAATGCCCTGATCTCTGCTTTCGGGCAGGAAAAAGTAAACGGAATGGCGGCTTTAGTGTCTTTCGCGCTGACGGCGCTGATGCTGGGCACTTTCCGCGGCAGGCTCCCGCAGGATCACGGCCGTCAGTTCGCGGTGAACGGCGCGCTCTCCCGCGGGAAAGCGCGGGGCGCCGGCCTCATTTTTACGCTGTGCATCGTGCTGGTTACGCTGGCCTTCGTGCCGTTTTCCGGCGAGATTTTGCTTTACATGGTGCTGCTGGCCGCGGCAATGCTCAGCGGTTATCTTGACGACGCATCGGACAAACCTTGGAACGAATATAAAAAGGGCTTAATTGACCTTTTAATCGCGCTTGCGGCGGCGCTGACATTTCTGAACTTTGATTCGCCGGAGATCTGGGTGTGTGGCGTGTCCGTGCAAATCCCGGCGGCGCTGTACCTGCTTTTGGCGGTTGTGCTGATTTGGGGCAGTATCAATGTCACGAACTGTTCGGACGGCGTGGATGGGCTTTGCGGTACGCTGTGCCTTGTGACGATGGGAACGTTTTTGCTGGCGTTTTCGTCTGATTTGGGCGGCTTTTCTACCGCTGTGCTGGTCGTGATGGCGTCGGTGGCGGCCTATCTGTGGAACAACGTCTCGCCCTCGAACCTTTTGATGGGCGATGCGGGCAGCCGTGCGCTGGGCTTTTTTGTGGCTGTGCTTGCAATGAAAAGCCACCATCCGCTGGCGTGGCTGCTGGCCGCAGCCGTGATGATTCTGGATGGCGGCCTCGGTATCCTGAAAATTAGCCTGAAACGTTTTTTGCACATCTGGATCTTGAAAAATACGCGGACGCCGCTGCATGACGAGGCCCGCAAAAACCACGGCTGGTCAGATCCGCAGGTGGTGCTGCGTTTTGCGGTTTTACAGGGGTTGGCTTCGCTGGTGCTGTTTTTGGTAAAATAAACAAAAAACGGGGCGGAAAGAGAAACGCTCCGTTTTTTCGCGGGAATTTTGGCATTTTCCGTTTTGCTCTTGACAAAGGCGCGCAGAATGAGTAAAATATACAAACGTCGGGATGAGCCGATCAAATCGGATTTTATGGAAAGATGGCTGAGCTGGTCTAAGGCGCACGACTGGAAATCGTGTAACCCCCTTAAAGGGTTCTGGGGTTCGAATCCCCATCTTTCCGCCAAACTAAAAAGTCTTGATGGATAGCCGAAAGCGGCTTGAAATCAAGGCTTTTTCTTTGTTTAAGAGCCGCTTGTTCTGGCTTGTTCTAACTCGTTTTACGAGGTATTTCTTTGCAAATTTTGGTAAAACAAAAAGCCCCCGGAACAGATTTGTCTGAACCGGGGGTTTTATATTTATGTGTATGGGCTTATCTTTCATACGGAGTTTTGCCTGCTCCCGTACGAAAAGAACAAGACCTCATACAGGGCGGTAGCTATCCGGATGGACGGCTGCCGCCATATTTCTGTGCATAAAATATTACAGGAGGTGTTTCAAATGAACACAATAGCACTGGCAATAGCAATTGCGGTAATCATAGAAAGTGTTTTGGAATACGTAAAAAGCGGGTATGAGGCGGCTAAAAGCAAGCAATACGGAAGAATTATATACTATGCAGTAGCATTGGCGTTAAGCCTTCTTTTATGCTTCTATTCCAATGTTGACATCTTCTCTGCCCTGGATATTGCCCTAAAGCCTGAGTGGGTCGGGATTTTCTTGACGGCCTTGTTTGCGTCCAGAGGAGCAAGCTATCTTACAAGTATCATCAGCAAGATAGAAGAGTAATAGCAGAGAAAATTTGTTTTTTAGCTAAAAATAAACGATATATCTTTGCAAAAACACTTTGTTTATCTATAGTAGAAGGGCACAAACTCGAATTTTAATCTCGCCACCAGAAAAAGGCACCTGAAAACGCAAGTTTTCAGGTGCCTTTTTCATAAGCCGAGATTCGGCATACAGAGAAAATGCTTTAATCTTCCTTGGCAAACATTTTGCATTCCGGGCCGCAGCCACACTCGGAAATATCGACGCGGTCAGCACAGCAGCAGCCTGTTTCATTGTGGCAGCAACAACTTTCGTTGCATCGAATATCGGTTGCCGGCGCGGCGCTCTGCTCGCCCACGGCATTATCAAAACCAGAATCGGCACGGTAGGAGCAGCAAACGGCCTCGTTGTTATGCTCGCCTTCGCCCTGTACAGAGATCGTATCCAGGCAGCAGCAGCCGGCTTTATTGTTGCAGCAATCCCGCTCGGAACATTCGAGATGTGTCATAGAGAATCCTCCTTTCGCTTACGGCAAGTTTGGCCCCGGCTGTATGCCGGGCGCCGACGAATTTTTCAAAAGGAAAAATACTACTTGGTGTGGGCCTCAGCATGGGGCGCGCCGCCGTTTTCTGTATGATAAACCTTGAGCGGCGCATAGCTTTGGCCGGGGATGATGGGGCGGGCATGCTCTTTCCCGTGCTTTGCCTTCCCCTGAATTTCCGGCACAGGCGGAACTTCGTTGCGGGGCTGAGGATGCGTCCATTCCGGGCGCGCCATTCCTTGTTTCGCCATTGTATCACCTCGCTTTATCTTTTCCGAAAAAAGCAAAATCATGCAAAGCACAGGAAAATGGAAAATTTCGCTTTGCAAAAGCCGCGCAAAATGCGGCCCTCAGCCCGCAGAATATGGTTGCATGAAATTTGATATGGAATTTGGGATAGGGGGAGATACCCCGGAATAGCGCCGATTTGACTTTTTGGCCCGGCTGTGGTATTCTAATTGCTGTGAATTTCCATAGAAGTTCACGGAAGCCTATCTTTTCAAGCTAAACCGAGGCAATTTTATTTCGGCGTTTAGACCAAGCATTGTACTGTTTCCATTGGGTCAAAAACAAAAGCGGGCGCAACAGTCGATTACCCGTGCGTTATTCGGGACAACATATTCTGAGCATCCTTCTCACCGAAGGATGCTTTTTTGTTTTGCCGAAAAGGCTGCACAACAGCTTTGGAAAGCAGGCGTGAGGAAAAGCACAGGCCTTACCAAACAAAAAAGCCGCCGGCTGTACCGGTGGCAAAAGGGAACTGGTTTTATTATTGCACAAAGGCCAAAAAACGCCGGAATGCGGCGCGGCCTTCTGGGGTCATCTTATAAACGCCGGCGTCGGCCAAAACCTGCGCAAATACCTGCCCGATCTCTTCGCGCAAAATAGCTTGCACGTTTTCAGCTGAAATCGCCGGGTGGCGGGCAAGGATCTCGCCCGCCCATGCGGCGTGTTTCTGCGCCGCCTCGGGATAATCCGCTGGGGCAACATGCCCTGTCAGCAGCGGCTCAAGCTGTGCCATTTCGCTTTTCAGGCGGCTGGGCAGCACGGCAAGGCCCATGACCTCGATCAAGCCGATATTTTCCTTTTTAATATGGTGCAGGTTTGCGTGCGGATGATAGACGCCCAGCGGATGCTCGGGCGTAGTGATGTTGTTGCGCAGCACAAGGTCCAGCTCATATTGATCGCCGCGCTTGCGCGCGATCGGGGTGATCGTATTATGCGGGGTGCCGTCCGTTTCGGCGTACACGAAGGCGGCTTCGTCCGTATAGCCGCGCCATGCGGTAAGGATTTTATCCGCCAGCGCCACAAGGCGCGTATCGTCGGCGCAGGCAAGGCGAATGCAGCTCATCGGCCACTGCACGATGCCGGCTGTAACATCCTCGTAGCCGGGAAATACCCATGCGGCCTCCAGCGGGGCCTTTGCCATCGCAAATTCGTAGCAGCCGCCCTGAAAATGATCGTGGCTTAAAATGCTGCCGCCCACAATGGGCAAATCGGCGTTGGAGCCGACAAAATAGTGGGGAAACTGCGCCACAAAATCCAGCAGCTTGCGGAACGTGGCGCGCTCGATCTTCATCGGCGTGTGCTCGCTGTTAAAAACGATGCAGTGCTCGTTATAGTAAACGTAGGGGCTGTATTGGAAGTTCCAGCTGCTGCCGTGGATCGTCAGGGGAATGATGCGGTGATTTTCACGTGCAGGATGGTTCATGCGGCCCGCGTAGCCTTCGTTTTCCTTGCAGAGCTGACACTTTGGGTAGGCGCTTTGCGGCGCAAGGCGTGCCGCAGCGATGGCCTTTGGGTCTTTTTCGGGCTTCGAGAGGTTGATCGTGATGTCCAAATCGCCATAAGGCGTTTTGGTCACCCATTTCAAATCGCGCGCAATGCGGTAGCGGCGAATATAATCGGTGTCCTGACTGAAACGGTAAAACCAATCGGTGGCGGCTTTTGGGCCTTCGGCCTCGTAACGCTCGAAAAAGTTGGCACGTACGATACTGGGCCGCGGCGTCAGCACACCCATCAGCTTAGTATCGAACAAATCGCGCGATACGCTGTTATCCGGGCAGACGCCGCGCGCCACGGCATCATCCGTCAGGGCGGTTAGGATAGTTTCGAGATCAACATAAGGGCAGTCGTCTTCGGGCATGGTATAGCTATCAAGCTGCATCGTCATCAGCAGTTGGTTGGTGATGTAGATTTCGTCGTCGGGCAAAATTAGGCCGGTATCAAGGCCGTAGTTGACGAGCTGGCGGATTGCGCGGTCAATCACAATACAGCGCCCCCTTCCGGGCGGATGGAGAGCACATGGCATTTGCCCGCGCCCAGCACAGCCTCTGTCGCCTGCCGGAAATCGGCAAGCATCTCGATGGGCACAAAAGCCTGCACCGTGCCGGCAAAGCCGCCGCCGTGCACCCGCACGGCCCCGCGGCCGTGCAGCGCGGTTTTCGCCACGGCCAGCGCCACAGCGACATCCTGATGGGCCTTATAGCCGGCAGGGATCACGTTTTGCAAAAGCTCCCAGCTGCTATCGCCGGATTCGGCGACAAGGCGAAGGAATGTGGCAAAATCGCCCTTTTGCAGTGCGTTTACCTGCTGCGGCACACGGCTGTCGTCGGCGTAAAAATGAAAAGCACGCAGCACGGCGCGATCTCCACAGGCGGCGCGGCAGGCCGAAACTTTGGCCACAAAAGTATCAAACGGCACTTCGCGCAGCACCTTGGCGCCGCAAACCTTTGCCACAGCGCGGCAGTCGGCCGGGATGGCGGCATACTCATCCGTTAAATCGGCGTGGTCGGCGCCGGAATCTAAAATGCACAGCGCAAGGCCGGCCTTGGCAAAATCTACGTCTACCGGCTGGATGAGCGGCTTTTGCGGGTCGGCAAAGTCGATGGTGATGATGTTGCCGACGCTCGAAGCCATCTGGTCCATCAGGCCGCAGGGCTTGCCGAAATACACGTTCTCGGCCCATTGGCCGATCTGTGCGATGGCAACGGGCGAAACCTTGTTTTCGCCCAAAAACATCTCGTTCAGGATGGTGCCGATCAGCACTTCAAACGCCGCAGAAGAAGAAACGCCGCTGCCCTTCGGCACGTTAGAGGCGATATACACATCCAGGCCCGAAAGCTTCGCGCCGCGCTGCACAAAAGCCGCGCATGTGCCGCGCAAAATAGCTGCGCTCGTGTTTTCCTCTTCGGGGCGGGCCGCCAGCTGCGCAAGGTCAATTTCGCACAGATCATACCCTTCGCTTTGTACCCGCAGCAGGCCCGCGGCGTTTGTGCCGACGGCTGCGATCATATCAATATTCACGCTGCCGGCCAACACACGCCCGTGCTGATGATCGGTATGGTTGCCGCCGATCTCGGTACGGCCCGGCGCACTGCAAAGCATCGCCTCGGCATGCGGGCCAAAAGTTTGATCGAGGCCTTCCAGCACGGCCGTATAGCGCGCCGCCTGTGCGGCAGTTTCCGCCGGCGCACAGCAATAAAGCTTGGCCAGCCGCCCGGCATACGCGCCGGAACGCAAATCTTCCAGCAGGAGAGAACGTTTTTTCATGATTTACACCGCCATTTCCAAAAAAATAAGCTTGTTTTCTCTATGATAGTGGATGGCCTGCAAAAAGAACATGTGGTTTTGTTGCACGAAAAAGAGAAATACAATCTTTTTGAGGACAAAGGAAGTAGCGCAAAATAGAAAAAACGTTTTCTTGCAAAACAAAAAAAGCGCACAGGAACGCTTGCCACTGCCTCCTTTTACGTTTGGCACAAATCCGGCGCCCGGATTTTGTAAGGATTGCCCAGAGAAAACAGAAAATATAGCCGGATGTTGCATTTTGGGGTTTGCACTTACGCAATAGCCTCGCAAAGGAAAAATGAAATAAAGATACAGAACAAAAGTAATAAAAAATGTTTTAATTTCAAACTTGAAATGGTATAATTTAACCAAACAAAAAGATGAATTTTCCCAAACAGCCCAAAAGCGCCACGGGAAAAGGGTAGGTGAATCCCATTTGGAGAAACGTCTTACGATCGGTGTGCTTATCGGAAACGCAAGCTCGCCGCATACGGTTACGCTGATGAAAGGCATCCAGGAGGCAGCTGCCCGGTTGGATGTGAACGTGATCTTCTATCTCGGTATCCATACCACGGATTACTACCGCTATGTGTTCACAGCCGATTCGGGCGAGGATAACTACGATTATCAGTGCAATGTGGTATACGATTATGCATGGCTTGGCCGGGCGGATGCGCTGATTATCTCGTATGGCTCGCTTTGCATTTTTTTGGAGAACAATAACCGGCAGGCATTTTTAAGGCGCTTCTCCGGGATTCCGCTTGTGCTTGTAGAGGATCGGGACGAAAGCCGGCAGGGCACCTCGATCATGACAGATAATTACCACGGCATGTATGCGCTGGCAGAGCATCTTGTGCAAAAACACGGCTACACCCGCTTTACCTTTTTGGCCGGGCCTGCCGGAAATGCCGATGCACTGGAGCGCCTTACGGCAGTGCGCGATGTGATGCAGGCCTATCACATCCCGTTTGGGGAAAACCGTATCCAGTACGGCGATTATTCTTCCTGCGTGGAAGCGCAGGTGGAAACGCTGCTGCGGGATTTCCCGGATATGCAGGCCATGATGTGCGCCAACGATACGATGGCAGCCACGGCTTATCGGGTGTGCGAGCAGCATGGGTTGGCAGTAGGGAAAGATATTGCCATTACGGGCTTTGACGACGATGCCTCACTGGCGCCGTTTTTGGCGCCGCCGCTGACAACAGTGCGTCAGGACGCCTATAAAATGGGCACACTCGCCCTGCAAAAGGCAATCGCGCTGTGCCACGGCGAAAAGCCCGAAATTTTGACGGATGCGGCTTCGCTTTCGATACGCGCTTCGTGCGGGTGCAGCCCGGCGCGCAAGCACATTTTCCCGGCGCCGCTGGCACAAAATACAACCCCGATTTCGGAGTACATCGAAAAGGTAGCCCGGATTTTGACGGCGGATATTGTTGAGCCGGACATTTCGGAAGAAAACCGCGGTGTAGTAGAAGGCGAAATCCATAAGATACTGGAAGAATACATTGGGCTGTATCAGGCCGGCCGCCTTTTTGAAGTGAACCACACCCAGCTGGCGGAACGCTTGGAAGGCATTTTGGAAGGGCGCTTCAGCCGTTCGGTGCGCACGAACGCCATGCTGAAATCGGTTTCGGCCTACTTAAAAAATGTGATCGATCATCTGACGGACAGCAAACGCATCAGCGAAATTTCGGGCATGATGAACATGATTACGGAGCTGATCGAGGCGGCTGACATTAAGGCAGGGCGGGATGAGCTGCTGGAATTTCAGAAGGAATCGTGGTTTATGCCCCTGATCTCCCGCAATATGATCGATAATATCGATGCAGAGCGGCGCTTTTACCGTGCCACACTGCAAAAACTTCCGGCGCTGAAAACCCAAAGCTGCTATTTATATATTCTCGAAAATCCGGTGCGGCATTATTATGGGGAGGCGTGGCGTTGCCCGGAAAAGCTGCTGCTGGCTGCTCGCTATGACGGGCGCAACGTGGAAGCCTACGAGCCGGGCAAGCGCCCTGCCATCACACGGGAAAACGGCTTTGCGGCCGTATGCGGGCGGTATGACAAATATTCAATGTGCGCTTTCCCGCTGTTTTCGGGCGAGACGCAGTATGGTATGCTACTGACGCAGATTGACCCGACCCGCTTTAATCTGGTGTATTTGGCCAGCCTCCAAATCGATGTCGGCCTCGAATTTCACGAGATGAACAAGCGCCAGAAAAAGGCACAGGAATCGCTGGAACACGCAAACCGCGAGCTGAACGAAAAAAATGAGATTTTGGGCTTTATCTCGAAATACGACCCGATGACGGACTGCCTGAACCGCCGTGGCTTTTTGGAGCTGGCGATTGACTATTTGCAGGAGCGGCCCGGGCAAAAGATGCGCCTGTTTTTCATCGATCTCGACCACTTGAAGGAAATCAACGACAACTTTGGCCACCATGAAGGCGATTTTGCCATCTGCACCGGGGCGCGCCTGTTGCAGGATTATTTCGGCAAACAGTGCGTGATTGCCCGCATCGGCGGCGATGAGTTTGTTGTGCTGACAGCAGAAAAACGGCCGGGCAAAGCCGATTTGCCTGCGTCGGAGGTTTGTATCCACGACATCCACCACAGGGCCGCGCAGTTCAATGCCGAATCGGACAAGCCGTATTATGTAGAGCTTTCGCTTGGCTGCAAGGAGTTTATCAGCACCGAAGATGCCCATATCGTGGCACTTTTGGCGGAAGCAGATCGGTATCTGTACGAGGCGAAGAAAGATCGCCGGCAGAGCATTCGGAGAAAAGACGGCGACGCGCCGGCCACAAAGGAGCCGTGCGGCAGCGTTTGAAAAAAGCAAAAAACGCATACGGTATCTTTATGGGAAAAAACTGAAAACCGCCCCGCACACGGCACAGATCGGCCGAAGCAGGACGGTTTTTGTTTTTGCGGTGTGGGTTTCACGAGGCTGTAAAAAGGCCGATTTACGGCTTGGCTTCGGGCGTATTGGCTTTTGGCAGTGCGGTGGCTTCGCTTTCGGTGCGCCGCCCGAGGATCACATCACGCGCCGCCTCAAAAAGCTTGTTCAGCGTTTCCTGAATCACGCTGCGCTGGGCCGGCTCTGAGGTGTAAAAAGTGCGAAGCACTTGCAGCCACTCCCCGGCGGAGTTGGGCGGCGCTGCATTTTCGTCGGAGGCTGCCGCGGAAAGAAGACGGAACAGTTCCTCTACAAACGCCTCGCGCTGCGCGGGCGGGACGCTTGCGATCCAATCTCGGATAGCGCGGTTGCACTGCTGCTGGCTCGGCGTAATGGCCGGCTCTGTAACAAAATCATTGCCGAATACTTCCCACGAATATGGGTCATGCTGAAGGATGCCCTTTTGGTTGCTGTGCACAACCTGATACCGCTCGGTATGCTCGAGCAGCATGCCGATCAAAGAGGATTGCGGCACAAACGTATGGATGCGGTTTTGGATGGCGTGATAGCCGGCGCTTTGCAGCATTTCCCGCTGAAAGCCGGGGCCGTCGTTATTGTAAATGCCAAGGATGCGCCCTTGCAGCAGCCCGCAGCGCGCCGCAGCAAAAATCGCCAGATTACCGCCCTTGGAGTGCCCGGCCGTGCGCAGCAGGCGCGCGGGATAGGCATGCGCCACTGTGGTGAAATATGTCAAGGCGTCCTGCTGGGCGGGCACGACGGAAAGAAACGACATATTAAAATCTTCTTTCCAGCCTACGAGGGTATCGTCCGTGCCGCGGTAAACGAGGCAGGCCGTATCGTCCGGCAGCAAAAAGGTCACGGCACAAAACTGCTTTTGCCGTGCGGAATCAAAATCGCTGACATAGGCGGCCAGCCGCACGGTACGGAAACGCCGGCTGAGCGCAGCCTTTTGCAGCACAAGCTCATCGTCGGGCGCACGGACGGTACGCCGCCCGGCCTCTTTGGAAAGAAAACGGCTCGCGGCCTCAGGCAAGGCGATTTCGCCGCGGCCGGGCGCGGGCACGATCTCGTCAAAGTGAATATAGGAAAGACAGCATAACAAAAGGCTGTCGACCGCATGGAAAGGCGACTGTGAAAAGCTCAAATCGCCTCGCCAGCCCAGATAATCTAAAATGTTTGCCATATAGCCCTGCCTCCTGCCGATGCAATATTGGCTTTTTTAGGATTATAGCACAGCTCTGTCAACAGAATATGAACACGCGGGCAGGAAAGTTCTTGCATCTGCGCGGCGCCGCTTTTATAATAGAAAGCGGAAAAGTGCCTGCCGGACGGGCACCCCGGAGGGAGAAACCAATATGAAGAAAATCCTTACCATCGGCCGCCAGTTCGGCGCCGGCGGCGGCGAGATCGGCCGCCGCGCCGCCGAGGCGCTCGGCATCCCGTATTATGATAAAGATATTATCCTGCGCACGGCGCGCGTTTCGGCAAACTTAACGCCCGAGGAAGTGCGCCGCTGGGATGAACGGGTGCCTTCGGAGTTCGGCTTTGCGCAAAGCCTGTTTGATTTTTACAGCCGCCCTCTGGGCGACCGTCTGTGGGATGCGCAGGTGGAGGCGATCCGCGAAATGGCTGACCGTGAAAGCTGCGTGATCGTCGGGCGCAATGCCGATTATATTCTGCGTGAATTCGACCATTGCCTGCGTGTGTTTGTACATGCGGATTTTTCTTGGCGCATGCAGCGGATGGCCGCGCTGATGCCGGATACCGCGGAAGAACAGCTTAAAGCCGACATTCGCGCCGCCGATAAAGCCCGCGCCGGCTATTGCAGCCGCTATACGGGCCAGCATTACGGCGACGCGGCCAATTATGATCTGACGCTGTGTACCAGCCGCCTTGGCGTGGATAAGGCGCTGGAGCTTGTGCTGGCCGCGGCCGAGGCGCTGTAACGCGCGCAAGCTGCCTAAAAAATAGCGCGCCGTGCCCGCAAAGCCAAACAATTCTCCGATTTTGCGCCGCGCTGCTTGACAGAGGCTGTATCCTCACTTTATAATGATAAAGTCGACACGGGCGTCGGCGTATGCGCGGCCCGTGTCGTGTGTATTTTGGAACTTTAGAGGGGTCCCAAAAGTATTTTGATTGCGAAAGGGAGTATACTGATGAAAAAGATTTCTCGCCGTTCTTTCCTGATGATTGCCGGTGCGGCCGCTGCGGCTGGCGCATTGAGCGCCTGCGGGGCAGCTTCCAGCGCCCCGGCTTCTTCTGCCGCTTCTTCCGGCGCTGCGGCTTCCGCTGCGGGCACGGATAAAAAGTGGATCATTGCCACGGATACGGTGTTCGTGCCGTTTGAGTACACGGACGAAACCGGCGCCTTTGTCGGTATCGACGTTGATCTGCTGGCTGCAATCGCGGCCGATCAGGGCTTCCAGTATGATTTGCAGAGCATCGGCTGGGACGGCGCGGTTGCTGCCGTACAGTCCGGCCAGGCGGATGCCATCATTGCCGGCGCTTCCATTAAGCAGGAGCGTATCGACAGCGGCTGGATGTTCTCCGACGGCTATTTTACCGCCACGCAGACGGTGGCCGTGCCCTCCGACAGCAAGGTTGCCAGCTTTGACGACCTGAAGGGCGCACATGTCGCCGTGAAAAACGGTACGGCCGGCGCCGATTACGCCGAAAGCCTGAAGGAACAGTACAGCTTGGACATCGCCAAGTTTGACGATTCGCCCACGATGTATCAGGATGTGCTTTCCGGCAACTCTGCCGCTTGCTTTGAGGATACGCCGGTAATGGCCGCTTATATCAAGCAGCATGATCTGGCCCTTAAAATCCCCGACGGTATGGAAAACGATGGCTCTCCGTATGGTTTTGCCATCATGAACAAGGATAACCAGCCGCTGCTGGACCTGTTCAACGCCGGCCTGAAAAACATTCAGGACAGCGGCAAATACGACGAAATCATCGCAAAGTATCTGGGCTGATCTCGGCCATCGTACCAGAACAAAGGATAAAAGGAGGGTACGCAGGGCACTGCAAAGGCTCTGCGTACTCTTTTTTTACAGAATATCGGCCGGCCGCCGGATAAAATGGGAAAGCCGGCCGAAGGCTACTTCCGAAACCGGGAATCATCGAAAAAAGGAGCATCTGCCATGCTGAAAATTATCAACGTATACGGCGGGATGCTGCTGGCGGCAATGGGCGAAACGCTGCTGCTGGCACTTCTGTCTCTGGCGATCGCCTGCCTGCTGGGCCTGCTGTTTGGGCTTTTGAACGTGGTGCATAACCGCTTTTGCAATTTCCTCGGCACACTGTATGTCGATGCAATCCGCGGCTGGCCGCTGATCGTGTTGGCCTACTTTGTCTATTTCGGCATACCGTATGGCATCCAGTCGCTTGGGTTTACATCGTTCCGCCTGAATGCTTTGCAGGCCGGTACGATCGCGCTGGCACTGAACTGCGGCGCCTATATGGCCGAGATCATTCGCGCCGGCATCGAAAGTGTCGACCGCGGCCAGATGGAAGCGGCCCGAAGCCTCGGGCTTTCCTATGGAAAAAGCATGAGCCTTGTGGTGCTGCCGCAGGCGATCCGCACGATGATCCCTTCGATCATTAACCAGTTTATCATTACGCTGAAGGATACCTCCATTTTGTCGGTGATCGGTTTCCCCGAACTGACAAATACCGGCAAAACCGTGGTGGCCAATACGATGAAAACGATGCAGGGCTGGTTTATTGTCGGCATCATGTATATGGTCGTTATCATCATCCTGAGCAAAGCCTCCAAGGCGCTTGAAAGGAGGATCAACCGTGGCAGATGAAAACGTAAAAATTCAGGTGCGAAACCTGAAAAAATCCTTTGGCGAGATCGAAGTGCTGAAGGATATTTCGCTGGACATCCACGAGGGCGAAGTGGTCGTAGTGCTGGGGCCTTCCGGCTCGGGCAAATCCACTTTTCTGCGCTGCCTGAACCAGCTGGAAACCGTGACGAGCGGCCAGATTATCGTCGATGGGCAAAATGTTACGGAAAAGCATACCGACATCAATAAGGTGCGGGAAAACATCGGCATGGTGTTCCAGCATTTCAACCTGTTTAGCCATCTTACGGTGCTGGATAACATGATGCTGGCGCCGGTACACCTGAAAAAAGGCACAAAAGCCGCGGTGCGCGAAAACGCAATGCAGTTGTTGAAGCGCGTCGGCCTTGACGACCGCGCCGGCGCTTTCCCAAGCCAGCTTTCGGGCGGCCAAAAGCAGCGTGTGGCGATTGCGCGCGCGCTGTGCATGCACCCGGACATCATGCTGTTTGATGAGCCGACCTCGGCGCTTGACCCGGAAATGGTCGGCGAGGTATTGGCTGTGATGCAGCAGCTGGCGCGCGAGGGCATGACGATGATCGTCGTTACGCACGAGATCGGCTTTGCGCGCGAGGTGGCCAGCCGTGTGATCTTTATGGAGGGCGGCTATATCGTTGAGCAGGGGACGCCTTCTGAAGTGATCGACCATCCGCAAGAGCCACGCACAAAGGATTTCCTCAGCAAAGTGCTGTAAGAAAACGCAAAACAAAACGCCGCAGATGCGCCCCGAAAAGGCCGCCTGCGGCGTTTTTGCGTGATGCAAAAAGGATGGGAATACACGGCGCCTGAAAAAGCATGCCCGGCACATGCAGCGCAGAAATTAGCGCTGGTATACGACGGCCAATACGTTCAAGATCGTCAGAAGCTCCAGCGCAAAGCTGCCGCACAATACGGCGTGAAACGTGTCGCCCTCGGCTTGGATGCGCCGGAAAGGGATGGCCAGCAGCAGGCAGGGCAGCAGCGGCAGCAGATAGCGCCCCTGAAAGCCCCAAAGATAATCATACGCAGAAGGTGTCCAGTAGATACATACCATGCCGACAAGCCCCAGCACCACAAAAAAGACAAATAAAAGCAGGATGCGCTGCCAGCCGCAAAGGCGCTTTTCTTCGCCGCGCACCGGCAAGCAGGCCACAAGCAGCACCAGCAAAAAGCCAACCAGAATCAGGCCGCTGATGTTGATTTCGGAAAGGTTTAGATAGCCCAGCGTACCGCCCAAAAAGCTTGCGGCATACGCGGCGGCATTTGGAAAAAAGGTGTTGCAAACAAGCCTTAACAAAACGCCCGGATGCGCCAGCAGATAAAACAGGGAATAGGTGCTGGTGGGGTTTGCCGCGGCGCTTGTCAGGGCCACAGAAAGGCCGCTGCCGGCCGCGACGCCCGCCCCCATAAACGGAAAGCCCGCTGCCGTGATCGGGGCGATGCGGTCGGCCCCGGCATCCGAGGCAAAGTGCAGGGAAAAACGCAGCACCTGATACAGCGTAAGCGCGTTGTATACGAAGAAGTTGACGCCCGCTGCGCCCATCGCGCCAAGGCGCGTAGCAAGGCGGCTGCGCCGCCCGGCATAGCGCGCCGACGGAATCAAAAAGACAAAGAGGCACAGCGGCAGATAGATCGCTTTGAGCGGCGCAAGGAAAAAACACAGCGCACAAAGCCCGGCCGTCTGGCGCCAGCTGACAGGCTCTTTTTGCAAAGCACACTGCAGGCAAAGCGCCGTCAGCACCATCGCCAGCGCGAGCAAACAGCTATCGTAGGAATACGACCCGCCGAGATGCAGGCAGCCCGGCAGCAGCGCAAACGCCGTGAAAACGCCTTTGCCCACGGGCGCCAGCCGCACGGCCAGCGCGGCCATCGCCGCAAAGAAAATAAGGTTCCACAGCCGCCCAAAGAATGCCGTGGCGACGCCGCCAAACCGCAAAAGCCGAGCCAGCGTGATGCCCGCGGCACTGAGCGCATACGGCACTTTGTAGCCGCCCATAAGGTCTGCCTGCGATTCGGTGTATTCCGTCCGCGCAGGCGCGCCGTCGAACAAATGCTGCATCAGATAGCGATAGGTGTAGGACGTTGTTTTATAGTTGGAAAAGACATCGTCGTCATCGCAGGCGCGCTGGATAAAGTTGTTCTCCGGCGAGGAGGGCTTTAGCCCAAGCCAGCTGTTGGAAAGCGCGTATGCGGTGTGATAATGGATCTCTTCATCCGGCGCAGAATAGGCGGGCAGCACAAACTGATAGCAAAGCCCCAGCGCCAGCACGGCCAAAAAGGTAAGCATGGCTTTGCCAAGGCACTTTTTCCGGCAAAGCAGCACAAGCCCCGCCGCCAGCGCGGCACATACCAGCGCCAGCGCCCAGTAGCCCTTTACGGGCAGGGCACCAAGCTGCTCGACAGTGGCCAGCAGGGCGAGCGAGCCTTCGGCCGCCTGCCCATTTTCGTGCAGTGTGCCGAAATCTTTGGCGGTGGCTGTGCTTTTTGCCAACGCCAGCTGATTTTCAGCCTGTGTATAGGTGGGCGTAACAGAAAGCAGCCATGTGTGCGCCGCGCCGTCTGTAACAGGCGTATCCAGCAAAAAGCCGGTATAACTATCGTAGATTACCGTGGCAATGTTGCCCGTCACATCCAGCACAATCTCGCCGGAAGCCGCATCGGCCAGCTGGATATGCAGCGTACCGGCAACGGAAGGGTCAAGCCGCTGAAATACGAGGCCCACGCCGTAGACGGCGGAATGCGTGGTAAACTGCTGCGTTGTGGTTTCGCCGTTTTGCAGCGCGGACGTTTTTGTATCATAGCTGTCGTTGAGGTAGACGCTCTGCGATTTTGTCTCGCAGCCGCGCAGATAGTGAAACCACACGACAAAAAAACAGGCAAGGCACACGGCGGCGGCCGCCGCGGCACACAAAATAGGTTTGGCTCGTTTCCAAAACTGTTGCATGGTGATCTCCTTGCGGCGCACAGATGCCGCCCTTTTTCCTTTAGATGGTAATATCATAGCATATTTCCGCGCCGCGCAACAGCCCCGGCAAAAAATTGCCGCTTTTTACGGGGCTTTCTCTGGCAGAGTACCGGAATGCAGGAAAAGTTCTGTACAAAAAATCCGCACGGCGCTTCTATGCTGTCGCTGACGGACTAAAACGTGCAAGTGTTTACCTGTAAAAAACACTCGCGAGCAACAATTACAGAAAGAAACCCTACAAATTGGTAAAAACCACAAGAAAAGCACTTCATTATCCTGAAAAGTATGTAGAAATTATGAATTGCGGTGCGGGGCTGCGATGACTATACTATATGAAAAGCAAGGTGGCTTTTGGGAAAGGGCCACCTTGTTCCATATTTACAATCGGTAGATATGGGAGATTATTGGGAGGGAATAGACATGAAAAAGATCATTTCTCGTCGTCAGTTCATGGCAGTTGCCGGTGCAGCAGCTGCCGCTGGCATGCTGACTGCCTGTGGCAGCGCCAGCACCGCAACCTCTTCTGCCGCTTCCGGCGCCGCTTCCGCGGCAGGCTCTGCAGCAGCTTCCGGCGAAACCATTAAGGTCGGCGTCCTCGGGCCTCTGACCGGCGATGTCTCCGTCTACGGCAAAGCTGTTGTCAATGGCGCAGAGCTGTACCTCAAAAAGGTCAACGACGAAGGCGGTATCAACGGCAAGCAGATCGAAATTGTTGAGATGGATGAGCAGGGCGATGCCACGCAGGCTGTCAACTGCTTCACCCAGATGTGCGATAAAGGTATCACAGGCCTGATCGGCGATGTTACCACCACCCCGACGCTGGCCGTCGTGGCGGAAAGCCAGGATTACAATATGCCGATGGTGACGGCTTCTGCCACTGCCGAAGCTGTTACATACGACGCTGAGAGCGATACTGTTTGGACGAACGTTTTCCGTACTACCTTCACCGACCCGTATCAGGGCGTTAAGATGGCGGATTATGCGGCCGAGAAGCTGAGCTTCAAGAGCGCTGCGATTATCTTCCAGACGGGCGCCGATTACAACGAGGGCCTTGCCAAGAACTTCCAGACCGAGTTTGAAGCAAAAGGCGGCACGGTCGTCGATTCCGAGAGCTACTCTGAGGGCGATGTTGATTTCAAGACGCAGCTGACCACGATGCAGGGCAAGAAGCCCGATGTCATCTTCTGCCCGAACTATTATCAGGATGTGGGCAAGATCCTTTCTCAGGCGCGTGAGCTTGGCATCACGGTTCCGTTTTTGGGCGGTGACGGCTGGGACGGCGTGGCGGAATATGCTACAGCCGATCAGCTGGACAACTGCTTCTTCTGCGCCAACTACGCTGCCGGTGCAAGCGCCGATTTCGAGAGCGCCTATCAGGCTGCTTATGGCGAAACCTACCCGAACGGCTTTGCACCTCTGGGCTATGATGCCGCTATCACGATGTGCTATGGCCTGCAGGCCGCTGAAGAGGCTGGCTTTGAGGCTGGCTCTGACGATTACAAGCAGGCAGTGATCGACGCCATCAAGGGCGGCACGATCGAGGGTGTGACTGGCACCTTTACCTTTGACGATCACAATGATCCCGTCAAGACGGCCTCCATCCTGACCTTCACGGATGGCAAGCCGACGCTGAAAGAGCAGTTCTGATCTCAGCGACAAAGACACAATACAGGAGAGTGCGGAGATCGCTCGAACAGATTTGCTCGGAGGTCTCCGCCTCTTTGTCTTTGCAAGCAATGGATTCCGGGCGCTTTTGCAGACGCCTATAAGAAAGGGAGTATTCGGTAAGATGACGGTGTTTTTCAGTCAGCTGATCAACGGCCTGCAGCTGGGCAGTATCTACGCGCTGATCGCCCTCGGCTACAGCATGGTTTACGGCATTATCCTGCTGCTGAACTTTGCGCATGGCGATATTATTATGGTAGGCGCGTATGTTTCATGGATCGTAATGAACCAACTGGGCCTTGGCCCGGTCACGGCCGTATGTGCTTCGATCCTAACCTGCACGTTGCTGGGCGTTGTGATCGAGAAGATCGCCTATACGCCGCTGCGCAACGCGCCGCGCATTTCTCTTCTGATTACGGCTATCGGTGTTTCGTTCTTTCTGGAATATACGGCAGAGCTGATCTTCGGCTCCGGCGCAAAGGTGATCCCGAGCTATTTTGAAAGCACGGCGATCCGCGTTGGCGCGACGACGATCAGCCTGACCTCTGTCATCACATTGGCTGTGACGGTCATTTCGATGATTGCCCTCACGGTTCTGGTACAGAAAACGAAGCTTGGTAAAGCGATGCGCGCTGTGTCAGAAGATATGGACGCTGCCCGCTTGATGGGCATCAACCTCAATGCAACGATTTCGTTTACGTTTGCGGTAGGCTCGGCGCTAGCCGGCATCGGCAGCGTATTGTACTGCTGCAGTTATCCGCAGGCAACCCCGACGATGGGGTCGATGCTGGGCCTGAAAGCCTTTGTGGCGGCCGTTTTGGGCGGCATTGGCTCGATTCCCGGCGCCATGATCGGCGGCATCGCAATCGGCTTATGCGAGTGCTTTGTCTCTGCAATCGGCCTCTCCGCTTGGAAGGATGCCGTGACATTTGCCATCCTGATCGTTGTGCTGCTCGTAAAGCCGACAGGCTTTATGGGCCGCAAGATTCAGGAAAAGGTGTAAGGGAGGTGCCGGAAATGAAAGAAAATCGCAAAACGATTGCCATGCCGGTGCGTTACCTGATGAACGGTGTGCTGATTCTGGTTTTGTTCGGAATCATCAGCCTGCTCGTTACCGGGGTACTTTCTACTTATCAGAGAAAAATCCTGCTGTTGGTCGGTATCAATATCATCCTAACCGTTTCGCTGAACGTTGCCTGCGGCTATTTGGGCCAGCTTCCGCTGGGGCATGCGGGCTTTATGGCCGTGGGCGCCTATACCTGTGCGCTGGTTACAAAATATTCGCCGCTGCCGGCGGGCGCTTCGTTTGTGCTGGGGCTGCTGCTGGGCGCTGTGATGGCGGGACTTTTCGGTGTGCTGATCGGCATCCCGGCGCTGCGCCTTACGGGTGACTATTTGGCGATTTTGACGCTGGGCTTCGGCGAGATCATCCGCATTACGCTGAACAATATCGATACTGTGTTGGGCCGCGATTTGTTCTATGGCGCAAAGGGCCTGAAGAATATCCCGAAATACTCGAACTACATCAATGTTTTCGTGTGTGTAGCCATCACATGCTTTGCCATTCACGCAATGATGAAATCCCGCCACGGGCGCGCGGTGCTGGCAATCCGCGATAACGAGATCGCAGCGGAATCCTGCGGCATCCAGACGACCTACTATAAGGTCATGGCGTTTGCCTTTTCCGCTTTCTTCGCCGGGCTGGCCGGCGGCTTGTACGCCTGCTATCTGGGTGTGCTCGATCCTTCGAGCTTTGGCTTTATGAAGTCGATCGAGATCCTGGTAATGGTAGTTTTGGGCGGCATGGGTTCCATGCTCGGCTCCATTGTATCGGCTACGGTGCTGACGGTTCTGCCCGAGGCGCTGCGCGGTTTTGCCAACTACCGCATGGTGATCTATTCGCTGGCGCTGATTATCATGATGATCTTCAAGCCGGGCGGCCTGTTCGGCTCCTACGATTTCTCGCTGAGCCGCCTTGCCGAAAAGGCCCTGAACGGCGAGCTGTTCCGCAAAAAGAAAGCCGATACGGCAGACGAGGAGGGCAAGAGCAATGGCTGAGGAAAAGCTGTACAGTATCCCTTCCGGCGGCTTTTTAACCGAGCGCGACAAAAATAAAAAGCCGATTCTGGATGTCCGCGAACTTGGCATCGACTTTGGCGGCCTGACGGCCGTCGACGGCTTTAACCTGATGATCGGCCGCAGCGAGATTACGGGCTTGATCGGCCCGAACGGCGCCGGCAAGACGACGGTGTTCAATCTGCTGACAAACGTCTACCAGCCGACGCGCGGCGCCATTTTGCTCGACGGCATCCCGACGGCGGGCAAAAAGACGTATCAGGTGAACCGCATGGGCGTGGCCCGTACCTTCCAGAATATCCGTCTGTTCAAGGACATTTCCGTGATCGACAACGTGAAAGTTGGTATGCACGAATCGCTGCACTGCAACCTTGGTGCTTCCATCCTGCGTTTGCCGAACTACTGGAAAGAGGAAAAGCGTACCACCGAGCGCGCGCTGGAGCTGCTGGATATTTTCAGCATGGCCGATTTGGCCGACGCTACGGCAGGCAGCCTGCCTTACGGCGCACAGCGCCGGCTGGAGATTGTGCGCGCACTGGCGACAGATCCGAAGCTGCTGCTTCTGGATGAGCCGGCGGCCGGTATGAACCCCTCGGAGACGGCCGAGCTGATGGAAAACATCTGCAAAATCCGCGATCAGTTTAATATTGCTGTTTTGCTGATCGAGCATGATATGAACCTTGTCATGGGCATCTGCGAGGGCATCGCCGTGCTGAACTTTGGCCGTATCATCGCCAAAGGTACGCCGGAAGAAATTCGCAACAACCCGCAGGTCATTGAAGCCTATCTGGGCAAGAAAAAGGAGGGCTGACACATGGCACAAACGGTTCTGAATGTCGACAACATCAATGTGTATTACGGCAACATCCATGCGATCCGTGACATCTCGTTTCATGTGGATGAGGGCGAGATCGTGACGCTGATCGGCGCGAACGGCGCCGGCAAATCGACCAACCTGAAAACCATTTCCGGCCTGCTGCACTCTAAAACAGGGGACATTACCTTCCGCGATAAGAGTATCAAGGGCATGAAGGCCCATAAAATCGTGCAGGCCGGTTTGGCACAGGTGCCGGAAGGCCGCCATGTGTTTTTGCACATGTCCGTGGAAGAAAACCTGGAGATGGGCGGCTATACGCAGCCCGCATCCACGATCGGGCCGAACATGGAAAAGGCATTTTCGCTTTTCCCGCGCCTGAAGGAGCGCCGCCGCCAGATGGCGGGCACCCTTTCCGGCGGCGAGCAGCAGATGCTGGCGATGGGCCGCGCTTTGATGAGCGGCGCTTCTATGCTGATGCTGGATGAGCCTTCGATGGGCCTTTCCCCGCTGCTTGTGCAGGAGATTTTTGACATTATCAAAAGCGTGAACAAGCAGGGCATGACGATCCTGCTTGTGGAACAGAACGCGCAGATGGCGCTTTCTATCGCAGACCGGGCCTACGTGCTGGAAACAGGCAAGATCGTGATGGAAGGTACCGGCGCCGAGCTGCTGACCAACGAAAAAGTACGCAGCGCCTACCTCGGCGGCTAAACTGCCTTTTGCCTTGCGTACCAAAAGGCCCGCAGGTAAGCCGCGCTGCTGCGGTATAAAAGTGCCGCGGTAAGCAAGGGCTTTTCCACCGGAAACCGTAAGCAAACAAAACACCGCCCCGCATGGACTTGAAAAAGCCGATGCGGGGCGGTGTTTTTTCTGTTTTATGCTTTTAGTGAGGGGCTTTTTGGCTTTGCCCACAGGCGGCGCCGCAGTGGGCGCAATCGCCCGAGCAGCCGCCGCAGTGTGCCTTGCTGCGGCGCACGGCGCGCAGCGCATACAGCGCCCAAAAAGCAATGGGCAGCAAAATCACGAAATCGAGCAGCTTCATAAAAAGCTCCTTTCTTAAAGCAACAGCCCGGCCAGCTGGTAAACGAGAAACGCCGCCAGCCAAGCGAAGGCACATTGGTATATGACAACGGCGGCTGCTTTCCAACCGCTGGCAAGCTCGCGCTTAAACGCCGAGATCGCCGCAACACACGGCGCATACAGCAGCGTGAAAACCAAAAAGCTGATGGCCGAGCGCGCCGTCAGCAGCGAAGAAAGCGCACCGTTTGTAAGCATTTCCAGCGTACTGATCACGGATTCCTTGGCGATAAAGCCGGAAACCAGCGCCGTAACCACACGCCAATCGCCAAAGCCGAGTGGTGCAAACACAATCGCGATGCTGCGGCCTGCGGCGGCGAGCAGGCTGAGCGATGAATCCGTCACGACATTCAGGCGCGTGTCAAACGTTTGCAAAAACCAGACGGCGAGCGTGGCGACAAAGATGATGGTAAAGGCGCGCTCGAGGAAATCCTTTGCTTTTTCCCACATCAGCAGTAGGACAGAGCGCGGAGAGGGCAAGCGGTAGTTGGGCAACTCCATCACAAAAGGAACAGGCTTGCCGCGCAGCACTGTCTGGCCCATCAGCTTAGCGGAAAGGATGCCGGCGAGGATGCCGCCGGCATATAGGCATACCATGCACAGCGCGCCGCGCCCCGGGAAAAATGCCGCCGCAATAATTGCGTAGATTGGGATTTTGGCCGAGCAACTCATAAACGGGGTCAGCAGGATCGTCATTTTGCGGTCACGCTCAGAGGAAAGGGTGCGCGCCGACATCACGGCGGGCACTGTGCACCCAAAGCCGATCAGCATCGGGACAATGCTGCGCCCGGAAAGGCCGATCTTGCGCAGCAGGCTGTCCATCACAAAGGCTACACGCGCCATATAGCCGGTGTCCTCGAGGATTGAGAGGAAAAAGAACAGCACTACGATGATGGGCAGAAAGGAAAGTACACTGCCGACGCCCTGAAAAATGCCGTCGATGATAAGGCTATGTACCACAGGGCTGATGCCGTAGGCCGTCAGCCCGGCATCCGCGATGGCCGACAGCGCGTCGATCCCCATCGCCAGCCAATCGCTGAAAAGTGCGCCGAGCACATCGAACGTCAGCCAAAAAATCAGCAGCATTACGCCGAGAAAAATTGGCACGGCCGCATAGCGGTTTGTCAGGATGGCATCCAGCTTTTCGCTGCGCGTGCGGTCGCGGTTTTCCTGCGGGCGGTGGACAGAGGCGGCCACGGCGGCCTCGATAAAGCTGTAACGCATATCCGCCAACGCGGCGTTACGGTCAAGCCCGCGTTCTTCTTCCATCTGGCATACACAATGCTCGATGGATTCCAGCTCGTTCGGTTCGAGCAGAAGCTGCTTTTGGATGTCCTTGTCGCCTTCGATCAGCTTGGTGGCGGCAAAACGGCGTGGAATGCCGGCGTTTGTGGCATGGTCCTCGATTTGATGCATGATGGAATGGATGCAGCGGTGCACCGGGCCTGGCGAGCACAAATCGCGTACGGTAGGCAGCGTTTTTTCCTGTACCGTGCGTTCCAGCACATCCACCAGCTCGCTGACGCCCTCGTTTTTCGCGGCGCTGATCGGCACAACGGGCATGCCGAGCGCTTCGCTTAGCTTTTTGACGTCAATCGACCAGCCGTTGGCGCGTACTTCGTCCATCATATTTAGCGCGACGACCATCGGAATGCGCAGATCCATCATTTGCAGCGTTAAGTAAAGGTTGCGCTCGATGTTGGTGGCGTCGACGATATTGATGATGCCATCGGGCTTATTCTGCAAGAGAAAATCGCGCGTGACGATCTCCTCGCTGGAATAGGGGCGGATGGAATAGATACCGGGCAGATCGACGATCGACATCTGCTTGTGGCCGCGGATCTCGCCGCTTTTCTGCTCGACCGTGACGCCGGGAAAGTTTCCGACATGCTGGTTCGAGCCTGTCAGCTGGTTAAACAGCGTTGTTTTGCCGCAGTTCTGATTGCCTGCCAATGCAAGAATCATACCGAAGCCTCCTTTGCGGCGGGCGTAACGGTGATGCGCGCGGCATCATCCTTGCGCAGGGTTAGGCGATAGCCGCGTACCAGCAATTCGATCGGGTCGCCCATCGGGGCCACTTTTTGTACGCTGACGGCCGTGCCGGGAATTAGGCCCATATCCAAAAGACGGCAGCGCAGCGCGTCCTCGCCGCTGACCTGCCGGATCACGGCGGGCTGCTTCAAAGGAATTTGTGCTAAAGTATCGTCGTACCTCCTGTAAGTTATCTATAACTAACATAAGTTAGTCTAGTATAACTTACGCAAAAAAGCAAGCTGTGCAAAAATGAAAGTTTGCGTTTGCAGGCTTTGAAAAATTGGGCAAGCTGCACAAAAAACCAAAAAATGAGCACAAAAAATCCCCCTGCGGAAAAGATTCCGCAAGGGGGAAAGCAAGGATACAATTATAAAAAGAGGAAAAGAAAATTTTCTATGCAGGCGGCGGCGCCAAACACAACGGCAGCCTGTGCACAGCGGCGACAGGAGGGATTCCACACCTTTTTGCCGTTTATGGTTTCCCGGCAGGACACCAGCGAAATCGCAATCGCCAGCACACCGGGCAAAAAAGCGAAGATGCCGTAAAGCAGCCCTAATACGCCGAACAGCAGGGCAAAAAAGGCGAGAATTGGCTTTTTGCGGGAGATTACGGGCGCTTGGCGCGGCGGCTCGGTGTAGCCTTTTGGCTCGGGATAAAAGGTGGCGGCCGTATCGGCATAGGTTTCGGTGTTTGCATACGCGGGCAGCGCATCCGGCGCAGCTGCGGCCGGCAGTTTTTGCCGCTGCGTCCATACGGCAGCGGTGATACAGGCTGCAAGCATCAGGACAATCAAAACCAGCACCGCCGGCACAAAAAATCTTACGCAGGAAAAGGAAAGCACCAACACACCGGGGCAGCACACGGCCAGCACAACCAGCACCGGCAGCCACAAAAACGTTTTGCGCAAATCTGCATTCATGTGGGGAACCCTCCCGCTTGGGCGCCGCCTAAACGATCCAGCGCCTGCTGCAGCGCGCGGCGCGCCTTTTCGATTTCAAGATGATCCTTCCGGGCCAAAACACGGTCAAACTCCGTCAACAGGCGGTCAATCTCCTGCCGCACAGGGCCGTGCGCCTCTTCGTACATGCGCTCGCCGCGGAAGAGAAGCAGCTTGTTCTCCTCCTGATCGCGCGGGTTGATTTTGAGATATTGCAGCTGCTGAAAGCGCTTCTCGATTTCCGCGTCTGTCAAATCGGTTTTGCCGTTGCGGATCACAAGCCGCCGCTTTTCGCCGGTGGAGTTTACAAGCACTTCTACTTCCAAAATAGAGTTGACGTCGTAGGTATAGGTAATATCCACGGATTCTTCGCCGGCCGCCTTTGGCGGCACAGGCACATCCAGCTCGCCAAGCAAAAGATTCTCTTTTGCCATGCGGCTTTCGCCCTGCAAGATGGAAATATGCACTTCCGCCTGCTGATCGTGCACAGTATAAAACCGCTCGGTGCGGCTGACAGGAATCACGGTGTTGCGCTCGATGATGGGCGCGTAATGGCCGGATTCCCGGAAAAGGCCGTTGAACGAGGCCGTTTCGGTGCCAAGCGTAAAGGGGCATACATCCGTGAGGATGACCTCTTTTACGGCGGCGTCCCGCTCTTTCATCGCAGCTTCCAGCGCGGCGCCGATGGCGATGGCCTCGTCCGGGTCAACGCCGGTACAGGGGGCGCGGCCGAACAGCTTTTGGCAAAACGCGCGCACAAGCGGGCTTTTTGAGGCGCCGCCGACCATTACGATCTCGCTGATGTCCGCCGGCGAGAGGCCGGCATCCTTAAGGCTGCGCGCAATCGGCTTCTCGATCCGCTGCAAAAGCGGGCGGCAGGCGGCTTCGTATTCGGTACGCGCGATGGCCGCAGAATACTCTTGCCCGCCGATGGTGCAGCGCATCACAGCCATCAGCCCTTCCGAGAGCGCAAGCTTGCACAGCTCGGCCTGCCGGTGCAGTGCAAAGCTGTCGGGCAAAGAAAGGGAAGCATCGACAAGGCCACTTTTCTGCAAAAACAGGCTGGATACGACGGCGGTAAAATCTTCGCCGCCTAAAAAGTTATCGCCTGCGATGGCGTGTACTTCCATAATATTTTGGTACAGCTCGAGAATCGAGACATCGAGGGTGCCGCCGCCGAGATCAAACACAAGGTAGCAGCCGTTTTTGCCGCTTTCGCAAAGGCCGTAGGCGATGGCGGCGGCCGTCGGCTCGTTGATGATGCGCTCAACCTGAAAGCCTGACATCTCGCCCGCACGGCGGGTGGCTTTGCGCTGCAAATCGTTAAAATAGGCCGGCACACTGATGACGGCCTCCTCTATGGGCTGGCCCAGGTAAGCCTCGGCATCCTCTTTCAGGCTGCGCAGCACAAGGCTCGAAAGCTCCTCGGCGCGGAAAGTGCGGCTGCCCAGTTGATACGTGCGGTTTGTGCCCATGCTGCGCTTGAATACGCTTGCGGTATCAAAGGGGTGGGCGCCGCCGCGCTCTTCGGCGGTGCGACCGACATAAACCGTGCCGTCTTCGTCGACGCTGACGACGGAAGGCGTCAGCGCCTCGCCAAGGCGGTTGGGAATCATGTGGGGCTTGCCGCCCTCAAAACAGGCGACCAAACTGTTCGTGGTGCCTAAATCAATGCCAACGATCATGCTTGCTTCATCCTTTTTGTCAGCCGCATCCAATAGGCGGTAAAATCAAATTCGTCGGGATAGCGCTGCCGGCCCTGCGCATAAAGCGCGCGGGCAACTTCCAAATTGCCCATACGCTCCTGCAAAAGCCCTTCGATGCCAAGTGCATCCTTGCAGCCGCCGTAATAGCACTGCACACACATGGGGCACTGCTGCGCCTGCCGCAAAGCGGCCGAAGCGCGGGGAATATCCTTGAGCGCAATCAAAAAAGCGGCTTCCTGCGTATGATACAGCGCCGGGTTATAATTGCTGCGCTGGCGGGCTAAAAGCTCCAGCCCCTGCCGTGCAAAACGCGCGGCGCCGACATCATCGCCGGCCCACCATAGGCACTCGGCAAAGTTGCGCAGGGTATTGACATCGCCCGCGGCGCCGGCAGCTATCAGCTTTTGGTACAGCGCGATTGCTTTACCAAAACGCCCCTGCGCGGCATACAAAAACGCCAGCCTGCGGCAGCAGGCGCGATCCCGCTGGGCGCCGAAGCGCAGCACAGCCTCGGCCATGCGGTAATGGCCCTGTAGCGCAAGCAGATTGCTTCGGCTGTTGCAATAGGCGCCCTCGGCAGGGTGTGCAAGGGCCTTCCAACGCTCCAGCGTCTGCGCGGCGCGCACGAAATCGCCCATTCTGGCCCAGCCGTCCGAGATTGCCAAAAGATCGGAATACAAAAACTCTTTTGTGACGTTCTCTTCCAGCACAGCCGCGGCCTCGGCGCCGCGCCCGGTGCGCCAATACAGGCGCGCCAGCTGGCGGCGCAGGCGTGCACGGTTGGCCCAGCGCAGCACAGGCAGCGCAAGCGCATCCCGATAAACGCGCTCGGCACGGGCATATTGCTTTGTCAGCAGATAGTGCTCGGCGAGGTTCGCCCGGAAAGAAAACTCCTTCGGCTCGCGCTTCACGGCCAGCAGAAAGTTCTGCTCGGCCTCCGCATAACGCCCACACTCCTGGCAGCACAGCCCCAGCAGATTACGCACCACGGCGGTATCTTCATTTTTTAGCTGCTGCCGATACAATTCGGACGCTTTGGCATAATCGTAAATACAAAACTGATACAGCCGCCCGAGCGATTCAAAAGCAGAGGTACTGTTTGGTGCGCGGCGGCAAATTTCCTCGTAGGCCGCAACGGCCTCGGGGATGCGGCCAACTTCCCGCAGCAGATCGCCCCGTAAATCCAGCAGGCTCAAGCTGCCTTTATCGTGGGCAAGGCCCTCGTCGACAAGGCCGAGCAGCTCTTTCTTATCCCGCTTTTTATATTGCAGGCAGACAAGGCGATAGAACACTTCGCCGGCAAAATCGGGCACATTTTCTTTTTCGCGGCAGGCGGGCAGGGCGCTGAGATAGTGCTCCACGGCCTTGGCGATGTCGCCGTCATGGGAGGCCATACGGGCAAGGCAATAGCTTAAGGTCGGGTTTTCGACCTTGGCGAAAACCAGATCATCCAGCAGCTTGCGCGCATCGTCCCACTGGCCCGCGCCGATCAGGATGCGCGCCTGATACAGCATACACTCGGCATCCCGGCCGGAGCGCTGCATCGCCGCGGAAAAGCAACGAAAAGATTCCTGCATGCGGCCCATACGGAACAAAATCACGCCCGAAATGTAATGGCTGTAGGGGTCTCCGGGCGAAGCATCGCACAAATGCGTCGCATTTTCCAGCGCATCCTCCAAGCGGTTGGCTTCCAGCGCATATTGGGTGCGCATCTGCCACGCGGCGGCATCTTTGGGCCACTGCGCGGTGACAGTTTCCAGCAGCGCATCCGCCTCCGGCTGGCGCTGTAAGCTGGCAAGCGCCGCGGCTTGCAGGCGCAGGCTTTCAGGCAGGCGAGATTTGGCCTGTTCGTCGGTTTGATCCGCCGCGCGGATGGCCTTTTCCCATGCCTGCAAATGGCTGAGCGCCTGCTCCATCTGGCCACTGCCGAGATAAACCTTGGAGGCCAGATTTTCATAATCAAACGTACCTTGCTGCTCGGCAGGCAGCAGGGCAAGTGTGCGCAGCGCGTCGTCCTCCTGCAGCTCCTGATGGTAACACCAAGCCAGCTCGGAAAGATTATCAAAATCTTCTGGCGCGGCCTTGGCCTGCGCTTCGCGCTGCGGCAAAATGGATTTGTTGCACTGATGCACCTGCTCAAGGATCAGCGAATTATATGGGATAAGGCGATAAAGCTTGAGATAAATCTCTTTCGCCTCGTTGTAACGCTCCTGCCCGCAAAGGCTGGCGGCAAGGTCAAACTTTGCCTGCGCAAGCGTCGGCTCTTTTTCGGTAACGAGAAGCAGCTCCCGCTCGGCGCGGGCAAAATCTTTGGTGTGCAAAGCCAGCTGGCCGCTTATCAGCAAAGCCTGTGGGTCATCGGGCAGCTGCGCAAGCAGCGCGTTTGCGCTGCCCTCGGCCGCGGCAAAATCCTGCTGCAGCAAAGCGAGGCGCGCCTCGCAAAGCAGGGTGTACGGGTGCTGCGCACCGGAATTGCGCATCTCGGTAAGGCACTGCTCCGCCACATCCGCCGCAGAGGCGGTAAGCGCACTGCGGCAGCGGGAATAGGCCTTTAGATAGGCGTCACACTGCGCGGCGGTTTCGCCCTGCAGCAACGAATACGGCAAAAGCGCATCGTTTTCGATGCCGGCCAGCACGGCATGTTCTATGTAATCGCGCGGGAAAGCCTGATACAGCTCCTCGACGTTTTCCCGCAAAGAAAAGAAATCGTCCAGCATGCGCCAAATTTCCTGCGGCAGGAAAAAGTGCTCCATTAAATAGCGCAGCAGCACATCCCGTGCTTGGCTGCGCGTAATCAGCGCAAGGCTGAAATCTTCTTCCAGCAGGGCCTGCCACGCGGCAGGGGTGCGCCGGGCAGCGATCTCCTGATAAAGGCTGTCGAGATGATCGGCCCAGCGCTCTGCGGCTGTTTTTTCCGCTTCGTCGCGTGTATCCCGCACTTGCCCGGCCAGCGCAAGCGCCTGCTCGTAGGCGGTGCGCAGCGCCTTAAACGCCTCAGGGGAATCCTCCGGGTTGGCGCCGGGCAGCTTTTCATGATAGGCCTTCGTAATGGCCGCGCGGTCCGCTGTGGGCGATAACCCCAAAATGTTCCAAATATCCATGCCATACTCCCCGCCGGCAAAAATGGATTATGTCGGCTGTTTTGCTGCTGCGATGTATCTTTTTTATTATAGCGCAGATGCTGCGAAAAATCTATGCATGAATAAGGCGCCTACTGGGTGCAGCCGCCGAAAAGCAAAAAACAGGCCCGGAAGTCGATTCTCCGGGCCTGTTTTTTTGGTGCGGGAGATGGGGGTTGAACCCACACTCCGAAGAACTGGTTCCTAAGACCAGCGCGTCTGCCATTCCGCCACTCCCGCACAGTAGTTCAGGGACGGCTTTTATTTTAGCAAGAGCGGAACACATTGTCAAATTCATAATCCGGCATGGGGCGGTACATACTGAAAGGGATAAGGAGGCGTCCCGAATGCTGTTTTGTCATGGACGCAGGCCGGCGCGGGGCCGGCGCAGCATCGCCGGTGCGCTGCTGGTATGCTTATGCTATCTCATGGTGGCCGCCGCGGCCGGCCTCGGCTGGGTGTATTACAGCCTGCCGGATACCATCTATGTCGAGCGCGGCCAGCAGGTACACATTGCGCGGCTGCCTTATATTACGGCGCTGGAAGACATCGGCGCGCGCAATGCGGCCGCTACGGAAGAGACGGGAAGCTATAATACAACGCTTGCGCTGGGCGGGGTTCTGCCGGTAAAAACGGTGCGTACCGTGGTGACGGAACGGCCCGTTGTAACGGTATGCGGCAGCCCGTTCGGCATTAAAATGTTTTCAAACGGCGCGCTGGTCGTCGCTTTTACGGATATTTCCACGCCTTACGGCGAAGCAAACCCCGCCAAGGAGGCCGGGCTGCATCTGGGCGATCTGGTGGTAAGCGTGGGCGGCAGCGAGACACACTCGAATGAGGAGCTGGCCGATGCAATCCGCGCCTCGGATGGCAACCCGGCCAAGGTAGTGTTTATCCGCGAAGGCGAACAGCGTACCACAACGATTACGCCTGTACAGGATGAGGCGGGCGCATGGAAAACCGGGATGTGGGTGCGAGATTCCTCCGCCGGTGTCGGGACGCTGACTTTTGTGGACGAAAGCCTTGGCGTGTTTGCGGGGCTGGGCCACTCCATCAGCGATAGCGATACGGGCCAGAGCATCACGCTGCGCACCGGCGAGATCGTGGCCTGCCATATCATTGGCTATACCAAGGGCATTGCGGGCAGCCCCGGCGAGCTGCGCGGGCAATTTGATACGGGGCTTTCCATCGGAACAATTTGCATGAACGGGTCTGTGGGCGTATACGGCACGACGCGCAGCGCCTTTTCCGGCCAGCAGACGGAAGTGGCTTTTGCACAGGAAGTAACCGAAGGCCCGGCCCAGATCTGGACGACGATCGACGGCGAAGCGCCGCAGACGTATAACGTCCAGATCGAGCGCATCAGCTATGCCCAAGATAATGAAAACCGCAACCTTGTGCTGCATGTGACAGACCCCGCACTTCTGGAAGCGACGGGCGGCATTGTGCAGGGGATGAGCGGCAGCCCGATTTTGCAAAACGGGCGCCTTGTCGGGGCCGTGACGCATGTGCTTGTTAACGACCCGACGCGCGGCTACGGCATTTTTGCCGAGACGATGCTGGAACAGGCACAGGATGTGGCAGATCATGCGCACAATGCCGCATAACGAAAAAACCAAAAACTGATCTGTTTTCTTGCAAAAAACTTTTGTTTTTGTTAGAATGGACGCAGGAACGCAGAAAGGGGGATTTTTCGTGCAGATGCAAACTACAAGCGGTGTGCTGACGCGCTTGGCCGGGCTGTATCTCGGCCCGCAGGCCGGCGCAAAAGAAAATACCGCCCAAGGCAGCATGGTGCTGCAGACGGCCGCGCAAAACGCAGCGGAAAGCAAGCCCACAGATACGCTTACGCTAAGCGAAGAAGCCCGCGCCTATCTGCAATCGGATACCAAGGCGGCCGCCGCCTCGGACGATGAAACGGCCGAAGCCGGCAGCACACAGGCATCTTCTGCCGCAAACGGCGAGCAAACCGCCGCTTCGCAGGATACCGCCGAGGACGACAGCGCCGAAAAACAATCTCTGCGGGAGCAATTTGATGCGGCAGACGCCGAAGCCAAGGCCGAGGCGGACAAGTGGGAAGAAAAGCTGAAGTGCTTGAAGATCATGGCGAATATGGTCTCGGGCAAGGCCGTGCCTACGCAGGATCAGCAGTATCTGTGCAAGCATGATACGGAAATGTATGCAAAGGCTTTAACGCTGCGCGCCGTGGCGCCGCACAGCCGGCAAAAGGCAAAGCAGGTGACGGACGACGAGGATTTTGCAGGCAGCGCTGCCTTGCAGGCCGATGCCGAAACGGGTGAAAGCTCTGCTTCAGCCGCCACAGATGTCGCTGCGCTACTGCAAAACGTAAGTGAAACATCATCTGCCGCCGCAGGGGCGGCGCAGGCATAAGATAAATATAGAACAAGGGCCGACAGAATGTCGGCTCTTTTTTTCGGCAATTTTACGGATATGGGAACTTCAAAACTGGCATTTTGACAAAAAATGCGCGAGACTGAAAAAAAAGGAAAAGAACCGTTGACAGTCGCGGGCGCACTCTTTATGATAAAGAAGATTGTTAAGAAAATATTCATAAATAGATTTTCTGCTCGTTCCGGGCACAGGCACTATATATTGTAGCAATCGGGCAGGCAGAAGGAGGAAACCATGAGTTATGTCATTCCCATCGGGCCGTATCATCCTTCTTTGGAGGAGCCGGTTCACGCAAAACTGATCGTTGAAGGCGAACAGATCAAAGATGCAGAGGTGTTTGTAGGCTACAATCACCGCGGCATCGAAAAGCTCGCGATGGAGCGCAACTTTATCCAGACGATTACGCTCGTCGAGCGTGTATGCGGCATTTGTTCTCATTCCCATGCATGGACATACTGCCGCTGCATCGAGCATATCGCGGGCATGGAGGTGCCAAAGCGCGCCCAGTATATCCGCGACATTATCGAGGAGCTGGAGCGCATCCATTCGCATCTTCTGTGGCTGGGCGTGGCCTGCCATATCGTCGGGCACGACAGCATGTTTATGCAGATATGGAACGACCGCGAGGATACGATGGACTTGCTGGAAGCGCTGACGGGCAACCGCGTCAACTACGCGATGAACATCATCGGCGGTGTGCGGCGCGACATCGATGCCGACCAGAAAGCCACGGCGCTGCGGTGCATGGATGAGCTGGAAGAACGCATGAAGCGTATGCGGGATTTCCTCGTCAACGACAAAACGATTGCCATGCGCACCAAGGGCGTCGGCGTACTTACGACAGAGGATGCCGTGCGCATGGGCGCCGAGGGGCCGCATGCCCGCGCTTCCAATGTGAAGATGGATGTGCGCAAGGACAGCCCTTACTCTTCTTACGAGGATTTTGATTTTGCCCTTTGCACGTATGACAGTTGCGATGTGTTCGCGCGCGTTGTCGTGCGGGTGCTCGAAGTATTCGAGAGCATCAAGATCATCCGTCAGGCGCTTAACAACCTGCCGGATACTCCGCTGAATCTCGGCAACCGCATCCCGCAGGTGCCGGCCGGTGAGTTTGTGGCACGGCACGAGGCGCCCCGCGGCCATCTGGTTTATAAAGTTGTAACGAACGGCGGCCCCACCAACGCGCGTGTGTCTATCCATGTGCCGACTTTCCGTAACGCGCCGACGATCCCGACGATGCTGCGCGGCAACACGGTGGCTGATGCGGGCCTGATCGTTGCCTCGATCGACCCTTGTTTCAGCTGCATGGATTGCTGAAGGATACCCCTATGCACGAAATGGCCATTACCCAAAGTATTCTCGATATTGTACTTTCGGCGGGCAAAGATGCCGGCGCACAGCATGTACGCGCGATCCGGCTGAAAACCGGCGCCTACTCGGATGTCGTGCCGTCGCTTGTGCAGGAGTGCTTTGATCTGCTTGCCCGAGGCAGTATCGCCGAGCATGCCGTGCTGCACTTTGAGGCGCTGCCCTTAATTGTGCGGTGCCGTGGCTGCGGCTGGCAGGGAGAGATCGAAAAACGGCATATCGCCTGCAAGGCCTGCGGCGGGCAGGATCTCGAGATGCTTTCGGGACGCGAATTTTATGTGGACAGCATCGAGGCGGAATAACGCCCGATGAAAAGGGCCGCGGCGGCGGCCCCAATAAGGAGGAAAACCTATGATGAAAACAACGGTGAAGGGCGTTGTGGCGACCTTTATCCCGTGCTTTCTCTTTTGGATGCTGCTGACGATGTCGGTGGCGCCGCGGGAGCTGATCGGCGGGGTAGTGGTGTGCTTGGCAACGGCGATCTTCACGGCAAAGTTCTTTGTGCACAGCGAGCCGTATAAGCTGCTCAACCCTGTGCGCTTTGTGCTAATGCTCGTTTATCTTTTCGTGATCTTCTTTTGGGAAGTCATCAAGGCAAACGTTTCGATGGCGATCACGGTGCTGGGCAATAAGCCCATCAAACAAGGGATCGTAAAAGTGCCTGTCGAGGGCATCACCAATCACTATGCGCTGGCCCTTTTGGCCGATTGCATCACTCTAACGCCCGGCACGATCACGATGGATGTGATTGATGAGGACGGCAAGATCAGCATGTATATCAACTGGCTCACCATGACGGAAACCGACCGCGTAAAGGCCGGCGAAATCATCAAGGGTCGCATGGAAAGATGGATTCGGAGGATTTGGGCATGATGAAAAATGTGATGATCGTCGGGGCCATCTGCTATGCGGTGCTCGCGATTGTGCTGTTTTATCGGCTGATCGTCGGCCCGAAAGCCGCTGATCGGATGCTGGCGGCGGACGCCATCGATAACCTGACCTGCCTGATGCTGGGCTTTTACTCGCTTTATTCCGGCCGCGGCATCTACCTTGACATCGCGATTGTTACCGCGCTGCTGGGCTTTATCAGCACGGTGTTCGTTGCGCGGTATCTCGAAGGGAGGCTGTAAGCATGGAACTGGGTGTAACTGTTGCCAGCGGCATTGCGCTGGCGGTCGGCGTGTTTTTTGCGTTTGTCGGCGTGGTGGGTATTTTGCGCTTTCCGGATTTCTTTGCCCGCTCGCAGGCGGCAACCTGCATTACGACGCTGGGCACGATCGGCGCCATGATCGCCGCCCTGATTTATGCGGTGGCAAGCGGATATTCTACGATCGTGATCGTGAAGCTGCTAGTGATCGGGCTGATGATTGTGGCGACAAGCGCAGTTTCCGGGCATGCGCTGGAAAAGGGTAACTACCGGCGCGGCCACCGTGCAACGGGCGGCTTTGCTGAGGACGATTACGGAAAGGATGGTTTCAATGAAAACTGAGTTTCTTTCTGTGCTGAATATTTTGGTGCTGCTGGGCGCGGTTTTGTCCGCGCTGGTTGCCGTGGAAGCCAAGCGTATTCTGGATTCGGTTATTGCGCTGGGCGCGGCCGGCAGCTTTATGGCTGTAGAATTTTTGTTTTTGCAGGCGCCGGATGTGGCCATCGCAGAGGCGGCCGTCGGCGCCGTGCTGGGCACGGTTTTGTACATCATTGCGCTGCGTAAAGTAATGGGAAAAGACAGGGAGGATGAAAACGAATGATGCATCACAGAAAAATCCCTGTTGAGTTGGCGGAACCTTCCGACAACGGCCGGCTTTTGTCGGTGCGCAATGTGGTTTTGGCCGTTGCGCTGGCGGTTATTTTGATCGTCGGCATCGTTGGCTCGGTTCAGCTGGGCAAGCTTGCCCCGACCTTTAACGGCAAGGTGGATGTGGCCGCTTTGCAAAACGACCCTACTGCATATGACCTGAAGGATGCAGACGGCGCGGCCTATGTGATCGTTGCCCAAAACGAGGATAAGACGGCAGCGGAAAATGTCTGCTTTTCCGTTGTGTTCAACTTCCGCGGATACGATACGATGGGCGAAAGCTTTATTCTGATCGCGGCCATCGCGGGCAGCCTTTGCATCCTGCGCGCCGAAAAGCCCGTTCAGGCGCCGATCGAGCAGCAGGCAGAAGAAAAGAAAGAGGGAGGCGAGCAACAATGAACTCCGAACCTTCTTTGCAGCCAAAGAAAAAGGCCCTTGGTATTATCGTGCGCAACGGCGCAAACCTGTTTTTGCCGCTGGCATGTACGTTTGGAGGCTATGTGATCCTGCACGGGGATTCCTCGCCGGGCGGCGGCTTTCAGGGCGGCGTTTTGGTCGCGGCGGCCGTGCTGCTGGTGTTTTTGGGCTACGGCGGGCAGAAGCTTTCCACGACCTTTCAGGAGAGCTTTCTGCACAATTCTGAAACTGTGGCCGAGATTATGTATGTAGCGATCGGCCTGATTGGCGTGATCGTCGGGCTGAACTTTGCCGTGAACTTTGTCAGCACCACATTTCATCTCGAGACGGCTGTGCTGATGAACGATGCGGTCGGCTATCACGTTATGGCCGGCATCGGCTGCCTGTTGATTATGATGCTCGGCATCCTGGGCACCAGCGAAAGCGCGCCTGCGCCGCAGGCACAAACGAAAGAGGAGGAAGAAAAGAAATGACGCTGAACTACATTGTCTCCTTTCTTTTCATCGTACTGGGCCTGTACTGCATCATCACCAAGCACAACCTGTTTAAGGTTGTGATCGGCATGTCGATTGTAGATTACGGCACCAACCTGCTGATCGTCTCGATCGGCGCCACAAACGGCGGCACGGCCCCGGTTTATGCGGCGGGCGAGGTGCCCGCGGGCACCGTCTTTGTCGACCCGATCCCGATGGCGCTGACGCTGACAAGCATCGTCATCGGCGCCTGCATTACGGCGATGGCGCTGGCCTTTGTCATCAAGATGAACGAGCAGTATCATACGCTCGATACCCGCAAGATTCGGAGGTTGAATGGCTGATATGATCGAAAACTTTCCGATTCTGGCAATTATGTCCCTGTTTATGGGTGCGTTTTTGAACAGCCTGTTCGGCCGTAAAAATCGCAAAGTAGGCAACGTCGTCGTATTTGTGGCGATGGCGCTTGCGCTCGGGCTGATGTTGGCCCTCGTCAAGCCCGTCATGATCGACGGCAGCGTAATCTGTTATTGGATGGGCGATTGGGCCCCGGCTGCCGGTTGGGCCTACGGCATCGGCCTCGAAGTCGATGCGCTGAGCCTGTTTTTCGGCCTGATCGTTACGGTGGCCGTGATGATCTCGGGCACCTACAGCTTTACTTATATGGCCAAGGACGACAGCCAGGTAAACTTCTATACGATGTTTTTGATGCTGGCCGGCTCGGTGCTGGGCCTTGTGCTTTCGGGCGATTTATTCAATGTGTTCGTTATGGTTGAGATCATGACCTTCACCGCGGTGGGCTTAACGGCGTTCCGTAACTGGTACGAAGGCGCGCTGGAAGGTGCGTTCAAGTATCTGGTGGTTGGGTCGCTAGGGTCTACCTGCATCTTGACGGGCACCATTCTGATTTATGCCAATCTGCACACGCTGAATATGGCGCAGATCGCGGCGCTTGCCCCCAGCCATGTCAATGCCACGATGGTGGTAGCGTTTGCTTTCCTGTTCACAGGCTTTGCGACAAAAGCCTTCCTGTTCCCGTTCCATACGCTGGCGGCGGACGCACACGCAGTTGCCCCGGCGTCGATCTCTCTGATGATTTCCGGTGTGCTGACGAAGTGCGGCGTATACGGCATCATCCGGCTTGTGTATGATCTGTTCCAGAACTCTAACGAGAACGCGGTGCAGTATCTTGTTACGGGCCTTGGTACGCTGACGATGTTCATCTGTGTGACGATGGCGTTTAACCAGCATAACTTTAAGCGTCTGCTGGCGTTCCACTCCATCTCGCAGGTGGGCTATGTGATCGCCGTAGTGGGCCTTGGCTCGGGCCTTGGCCTGACGGCCGGCCTTTACCATGCGATGAACCACACGATCTTCAAGGGCCTGCTGTTCTTGGCGGCGGGCGCCGTGCAGCACGAGACGGGCAGCCTTGACCTCGATGGCCTCGGCGGGCTTTCGCGCAAGATGCCGAAAACGACGGCGCTGTTTTTGATCGGCGCGGCGTCTATTTCCGGCCTGCCGCCCTTTAACGGCTTTGCCTCGAAATGGATGATCTATCAGGCCGCAATGGAAAAGGCTGCCGATACGGGCAACTTCTTCTATGTGTTCGTGTGCATCGTGGCGTTAATCACCTCGGTGCTTACGCTGGCGAGCTTTGTCAAAGTGGCGCAGTCGGTCTTCTTCGGGCAGCTGCCGAAATCCTGCGAAAACGTGAAAGAGTGCCCGCTTACGATGCGCCTTCCCATGTGGATTCTGGCCATCCTGTGCATCGTGCTGGGCATCTTCCCGAATGCGGTGCAACAGTATCTGCTTTCGCCGGCGGCTGCTGCAGCGTTTGATGCGCAGAACTATATTGCGACGATGCTGGAGGGCGCAGGCCCGACCAGCGCCGGCATGGAGATCAGCTTCTTGGGCGCGTGGAATCCGCTTGTCTGGCTGATTTTGCTGCTGGTGGTGACATTTGCTTTGACGATCGTGGCATGCAGCGGCAAAAAGGGCATCGGCAAGACGCTTGCGCCCGCGCCGCTTCAGGCAGGCGATGTCGAGGATGTGCAGGTTGCGCCCGAAAACGCAAAGTACGAGCCGTTCTTCTCCGGCGAGGAGAGCGAATATTCGCAGGTAGGCGGCTCGGACCTGTTCTGGGGCTTTAAGCACAACTGGCGCAAATATTTCAGCTTTATGCACGATTGGCACAGCGGCATCGTGAACGATTACGAGCTGTACGGTGTGGTATGCTTGGCTGCGGTGATGCTGTACTGCATCCTGTTTGTGTAAGGGGAGGGGAAAAGAATGTCTACAATCGGTGTCGCAATTTCCCTGCCTCAGATGGTGCTGCTTTTCTTGTTTTTCCTGCTGATTTTTCCCGGATGTCTGTTTACCTTCGGGATGTCCGTTCTGCTTTCCGGGCTGGACCGCAAATTTGTGGCGCGTATGCAGCGCCGCGTTGGCCCGCCGCTTTTGCAGCCGCTGTACGATTACTTAAAGTGCATCGGCAAAGAAACGATTCTTCCGCGCAAAGCCAACCGCTTTTGGTTTAAGGCGGCTCCCATGATCGGCCTCGCCAGCGTGTTCGTCACGGCGGCGCTGATCCCGGTGGGCGGCGTATGGCCGTTCAGCGGCACGGCCGATCTGATCGTTGTGCTGTATCTTTTGACGCTTGCCTCGGTGATGGTGATCGTGGGCAGCGCGGCCTCGGCTTCGCCGTTTGCGGGCGTGGGCCTTTCGCGCGAAATGGTGGCAATGATTAGTTACGAGCTGCCGTTCGTGCTGGCGATTTTGGCCGTGGGCCGTGTGGCAGGCAGCGATTTGGCCGCTGCGGCAAACAGCAGCAGCCTTTATGGTGGCATGACGTTTTCGTTTGCAAACATTCTCGCATACCAGAGCGCGAACGGTATGCTGCTTTCGCACTGGGCGCTCATCCCGGCGGCCATCGCCATGCTGCTTGTCATCCCGTGTGAAGCGGGCGTCCAGCCGTTCGACATCGACGAGGCGGAAACCGAGATCTGCGAAGGTGTATTGGCCGAGTATTCGGGCCATCCGCTCGGGCGCTATAAGCTGATGCACAACATCAAAATGTACATTATGGCTGCGCTTTTCTGCGTGATGTTCCTTTATGTGGATACCGGCATGGTGTGGGCAAATGTGCTGATTTTTGTGCTCGAAACCATTGTGGTTACCTTCCTTTCGATGAGCCTGCCGCATGCCGTAAGCGCGCGCCTGCGCGTCGAGCAGGTGTTCAAATTTTACTGGACATGGGTCGCCGGGCTGGCGGGTGTCAGCCTAATCCTCGTCTGGCTCGGGCTGTAAGGAGAGTGTGCAGATGTTTCAGAATATGATCGATCATGCCACCGCGAAAAGCCCGTGGCTGTTTCATATCAACGCAGGCAGCTGCAACGGCTGCGATATTGAGATTGTGGCCGCGCTGACACCGCGCTATGATGCCGAGCGCCTTGGCTGCCGGCTGTGCGGCAGCCCGCGGCAGGCGGATATTGTGCTGGTCAGCGGCCCGGTTACGCTGCAAAGTCGTGATCGGCTTATCCGTACTTTGGCGCAGGTGCCGCAGCCGTTCTGCGTGGTAAGCGTCGGCTCGTGCCCGTGCAGCGGCAATGTGTTTAAGGGCAGCTACGCCATCTGCGGGCCGCTTGAAAAATATGTGCATGTGGACGTAAGCGTGGCGGGCTGCACCCCGAAGCCGGAGGCCATTATCGCCGGCATCGCCAAGGCAACCGAGATTTTAGCACAAAAGCGGAAGGAGATGCGTAAGTAATGCTGCCGATTTTACCGTATACCGGCAAGGCGCTTGCCAACCTGTTCAAAAAGCCTTCCACAGAAAGCTTCCCGAAAGGGCCGGCCCCGAAAGCCGCGCCCCATTATCGCGGCCGCATCGCCTATGACGCCACAAAATGTATCAACTGCGGCATGTGCGAGCGCGTGTGTGCCCCGCACTGTATGACGCGCACTTCCAAGCCTGCGCCGGGCGGTGAGCCGGGCGATTTAGAGGTGAGCTTTACCTTTGATTTGACAAGCTGCACGTACTGCGGCCTGTGCGCGGATTTCTGCGCCAAAAAGGCGATCACGCTGACGGACGACTGCATTATCGTCGGCACAAAGCCCGAGGATTTTGCGGTGGGCGGCACCTTTATTAAAAAGGCCCCGCCGAAGCCGAAGTTTACGCCCGAGCAGCTTGCTGCAATGAAAGCAGCTGCGCTGGCAAAGGCTGCCGCGGCGAAAGCCGCTAAGGAAGGCGGAGCCGCCCCGGCCGCCGCAAAACCGGCGGAAAAACCCGCGCAGCCCGCTGCCCCGGCGAAGCCAGAATAACGCATGCCTGAAAAAAAGCGCATTGCCGTGACGGTATCCGGCATCGTGCAGGGGGTCGGGTTTCGGCCGTTTGTGCATCGGTGCGCCGAAAAATATGGCCTGTGTGGCTGGGCGAGGAATACGGCCGCGGGCGTCGCGCTGGAGCTGGAGGGCGAAGAAACCGCCCTCGGCGGCTTTTTGCAGGAGCTTACGGCAAACCCGCCGCCGCTGGCGGTGATTGAGGCCGTGCAGACGGCGCCGCAGAAAACCACAGCGGGGTATACGGATTTTACGATCCGCAAAAGCTTGGCCGGTGTGCATGATACGATGATCTCGCCAGATGTGGGCACCTGCCCCGATTGCCTGCGCGAACTGCGCGACCCTGCTAACCGCCGCTATCGCTATCCGTTTCTCAACTGCACAAACTGCGGGCCGCGCTTTACCATTACAAAAACGGTTCCGTATGACCGCAGCAATACCACGATGGCGGCGTTTCCCATGTGCCCGGATTGTGCCGCGGAATATGCCGATATTCAGGATCGGCGCTATCATGCGCAGCCGGATTGCTGCCCGGTTTGCGGGCCGCGCCTGTGGTTTTGCGGCGCGGACGGGAAAGAGCAGCCCGGCGACGCGATCGCCGCGGCTGTAGCGCTGCTTCGGCGCGGCGGCATCCTTGCCGTGAAAGGCTTGGGAGGGTTTCATCTGGCCTGTACGCTGGACGACCCCGAAACGGCCCGCATCCTGCGCCGGCGCAAGCACCGCGATGAAAAACCGTTTGCGCTGATGTGCCCGAGCGTGGCGGCGGCAAAAACCTACTGTCAGGTTTCGCCGCAGGAGGCCGCCCTGCTCGAAAGCCGGCGGCGGCCTATCGTGCTGCTGCAAAAGCGCACGCCGGGCCTGTTGCCCCAAATCAGCGAAAACGGCGCGATCGGTATAATGCTGCCATATACGCCGCTGCACTATTTGCTGTTTGACCCGCTGCCACAGGGCGGCGGGAAAAAACAAGCCGCGGAAATGCCGTTGCACAGCGAAGATTTTGGAACTATCGCTGCGCAGGGCGGCGCTGTGCCGCCGGAGCAAGCGGACGCATTTTCTTTTCCGGCGCTGGTGATGACGAGCGCAAACCTTTCCGATTGCCCGGTGATTACGGATAACGCGGAGGCGCTGGAAAAGCTGGCGGGCATTGCGGACGGCTTTTTGCTGCATAACCGTGCAATCGAGGCACGGTGCGATGATTCGCTGGTGCGCATTTTTGAAGGAAACCCTTATTTTTTGCGCCGCAGCCGCGGCTATGCGCCGCAGCCGTTGTTTCTTCCCTTTGACACGAGCGGAATTTTGGCGCTTGGGGCCGAGCAGAAAGCAAGCTTTGCCCTTGGCAAAGAGCATACCCTTTTTTACAGCCAGCATATCGGGGATTTGAAAAATGCCGAGACGCTGGCCCATTACGAGACGCAGATCGCGCGGTTTGAGCGCCTGTTTGGCGTGGCGCCGCGGCGCTTGGTGTGTGATCTGCACCCGGATTATCTTTCGTCCGAGTACGCGCAGCGGCTGGCGGAGAAGGAAAGCCTGCCACTTTTGCCCGTACAGCATCATTGGGCACACATGGCCTCGTGCATGGCAGATAACGGCCTCGACGGCGGATGCATCGGCCTGATCTGGGATGGCACCGGCCTCGGCACGGATGGTACGATCTGGGGCGGTGAGGCGCTGGCCGGCGATTACACGCACGTTGCGCGCGCGGCGTCGCTGCGGCCGATTTTGCTGCCGGGCGGGGACAGGGCAGTTCGGGAGATCGGGCGCATCGGCTTTTCGCTGGCGCGGGATGCCGGTATTTCGGAGGCTTCGCCGTTGCCGGACGCAGAAAAAGCGAGGCTGGATAAACTTCTGAACGCCGGGCTGAACTGCCCGTCTTCCAGCGGCATGGGCCGCCTGTTCGATGGGGTATATGCCCTTTTGACAGGGCGGCTTATCGCCAGCTACGAGGGGCAGGGGGCTGTTTTGCTCGAGGCGATGGCGGAACAAAGCGGCGCCAAAACCGGCACGGCGCCTTTCCCGGTGGAGTTCTATTGGGATAACGCCCTGCCGCGCTGGGATACCCGTGTGATGCTGAGGGCACTTTGGACACAGAAATGCGCCGGGGTGCCGCCCGAAACGCTGGCGATGCGCTTTTTGGAAACACTGGTGCAGGTAGGGGTAAAGCAATGCTGCTTTGCCCGCGAAGCAAGCGGCTTTGGCCGTGTGGTGCTTTCCGGCGGCGTGTTCCAAAACATGCTGCTGCTGGCGCGCCTGCCCGAAGCGCTCAAGGCGCAGGGCTTTACCGTATATCATCCCTGCCGTGTGGCGGCCAACGATGAGGGGATCGCCCTCGGGCAGGCGGCCATTGCGGCGCACACGGCACTATAAAAATGGAAAACAGCAAGATACGTTCTTTTTGAAAGGGGGCGACGCAGCATGTGTTTGGCGGTTCCGCTGCATATTGTAGAAAAAAACGGCCCGGATGCCGTCGGTGAGGCGGGCGGCGTCCGCCGCCGGATTCGGCTGGATTTTGTGCCGAAGGCGCAGTTGGGCGATTATGTGATCGTCCACGCCGGGTTTGCCATTGAGATTTTGGGCGAGCAGCAGGCAAAAGAAAACCTTGCCGCCTTGCAGGAGGTCGCCGATGCTCTCTGAACAGGCATTTGCCCGTGCCGGCGCGCCGGAAAAGCTGCTGGCTGTGCTGGCGGACATGCATTTCCCGGGGCATGATGCGGCGCATCCCGTGCGCTTGATGGAAGTATGCGGCACCCACACGATGGCCATCGCAAAGGCGGGCATCAAACAGGTGCTGCCGCCTTCGGTGCGGTTGCTTTCGGGGCCGGGATGCCCGGTATGCGTCACGCCGGCTGGCGCGATCGACGAGGTGCTGCGCATTGCACAAATGCCCGGCGTCGTGATCGCCACTTACGGCGATCTCATCCGGGTGCCCGGCTCGGTGCCGGGGCATGATCTGGCCCGCTGCCGCGCGTTGGGCGCGGCGGTGCGTGTAGTTTATTCGGCAATGGACGCCGTGGCGCTGGCAAAAGAGCAGCCGGAAAAGCAGATCGTTTTTCTGGGCGTCGGCTTTGAGACGACTGCGCCGGGCACCGCGGCCTGCATTTTGGCGGCCGAGGCCGAGAGCGTTCAAAACTTCTCGGTGCTGTGCCTGCTCAAACAGACAGAGCCGGCCGTGCGTGCGCTGCTGGCCCAGCCCGATTTTGCGGTTGATGGCTTTTTGTGCCCGGGCCATGTGGCGACAATCGTTGGGGCGGGCCGTTTTGCTTTTCTCCCGCGAGAGTATGGCAAGGCGGCCGTGGTGGCCGGCTTTGAGGCCGGGGACATTCTGGCTTCGGTGTATCTGCTCTGCCGCCAGCTTGCAGCCGGGGCGCCAAAACTGGAAAATGAGTACACGCGCGCGGTGAAGCCGGAGGGCAACGCCGCGGCGCAGGCGATTCTGGCGCAGGTGTTCTGCCCGGCAGACGACATTTGGCGCGGGCTGGGGGCCATCCCGCAAAGCGGTTTTGCGCTGAAAGCCCGCTACGCTGATTTCGATGCCGGAAAGCGATTTGGCTTTACACCAAAAAACTGCGAAACCGGCACCGGATGCCGCTGCGGCGAGATCCTTCGCGGCGCGCTGGAACCCGCGCAGTGCCCGTTGTTTGGCAAAGGATGCCTGCCCGAAAACCCCGTTGGCCCGTGCATGGTTTCGAGCGAAGGCGCCTGCGCGGCGGCCTACAAATATCGTGGCGTCGAAGCGTAAATGCGCCGAGAATATGCAAATCAGGACAGGAGCGTGAGCTGACGATGGACGAGATCGTAACGCTGGATTACGGCAGCGGCGGCAAAAAGACAAGTGAGCTGATCGAAAAGCTGATGGTGCCGGCGTTTTCAAACCCTGCGCTCGCGGCGCTGGGCGATGGAGCCGTTTTGCCGGAGATGAAAGGCGAGCTTGCCTTTTCGACGGATTCCTTTGTGGTCGATCCGATCTTTTTTCCGGGCGGCAATATCGGCAAGCTGGCCGTGTGCGGCACGGTGAACGACCTCGCCATGTGCGGCGCGGTGCCGCGCTATCTTTCCCTCGGCGCGGTGATCGAGGAGGGCCTGCCGATGGCGGATCTGGAAAAGATCATACACAGCATTGCCGAGACGGCTGCGCGCGCCGGGGTACGCGTGGTAACGGGCGACACCAAGGTTGTCGAGCGTGGCCGCGGCGATAAAATTTATCTGAACACGGCGGGCATTGGCGTGGTAAAATATCCGGGGCTTTCGCCTGCGGCCATCCGCCCGGGGGATAAAGTGCTGCTTTCGGGCACGGCCGGTGATCACGGCACGGCCATCATGCTGGCGCGCAGCGAGCTTGGGCTGGAAAGCAGCCTGCAAAGCGATTGCATGCCGCTGCATGCGCTGGCCGCCGCTGCGTGTGAGGCGGGCGGCGTACACGTTTTGCGCGATCCGACGCGCGGCGGCGTGGCAACGACGCTGAACGAATTCTGCGAAGGGCAGAATTTCGGCATTGAGCTGGAAGAAGCCGCTGTGCCTGTGCGCGAGGATGTGCGCGCCGCCTGTGAGCTGCTGGGGCTGGATGCTTTGTACTGCGCCAACGAGGGCAAGCTGCTGGCTGTCGTTTCGCCCGAGCGGGCAGACGCCGTGCTGGCCGCCCTCCGCGCCACGCCGGGCGGTGAAAACGCCGCCGTCATCGGCACGGTGACCGAGCGCTGGCCGGGCCGTGTGGCGCTGCATACCGCTTTCGGCGGAAGCCGTGTGCTGACGAAGCTCGCCGGGGCACAGCTGCCGCGGATCTGTTGATTTTCTTTTGCCGTTTACCATCAAAAAGGAGAGGTGCTTTCCATGCAGGACAACAAAAAAACGTATATCACAAAAGACGATGTGCTGCCCATCGCCAAGAAAATGAAGGAGCAGGGCGTTCAGCTGATTATGATCCACGGCTATATCGACGACAAGGACGGCCCGGTGATCTCGTATGAGTATTCTCTGGGGCCAACGGTCGATTCCTACGAGGTGCGCGGCGAAAAAAAGCTGCCCAGCATCACGCCGGTGTACGATCTGGCTGCCCAGTGGGCCGAGCGTGAGATCTACGAATTGATCGGCGAGGAGTTCGAGGGGCTGGATACCTCGAAGCGCCTGTTCATGCCGGATAACCTTTTGGAAGGCAACGGCCAGATCTTGGTTACGCCCCTTTCCGAGCTGCGCAAGGCAAACGTCGACGAGCGCGCCGACGGCAAAAAATAAAAAAATGGGCCGTATGTCGGCCCTGCCGCGGGGAGACGGGCCTTTGGGCGCCGGCCCCGCTTTTTTATGCGCAAAACACAAAAAACAGCGCCTTTCACGGTTTCTACAGGAATCAGACCGCGGAAGGCGCCTTTTTTGGCACGGTGCAGCCTGCTGCTTTCTTGAAAAAACGCCGCAAGAATAGTACAATAAAAAAGTATGTACAGCGCGGCGGGCCGCAAAGTGCCCCCGAAAGATACCTACAACGAAACACAACGAAGCACAAGAAAAAGGGGTAAGAATATGGTTTTGAGCATGACCGGTTTTGGCCGGGGCGAAAGCGTCGAGCACGGCCGGGATATTACCGTAGAAATTCGCAGCGTGAATTCCCGCTATTTTGAGTATACCTCGCGGCTGCCGCGCAGCTGCAACTTTCTGGATGCGGCGCTGAAAAAACAGCTGAACGCGCGCATCAGCCGCGGCAAAGTGGAGCTTGGGCTGACGATCCAGACGATCGACGCGCCGGATTCCACTGTGCGTGTCAATCTGGATCTGGCCCGCGGCTACGCCAAGGCCCTGCGGGAGATCAGCGAGACGCTCGATGTGAAAAATGATGCCAACGCCACTACGCTGGCGCGCATGCCCGATGTGCTTACAACCGTCTGCGCCGAAACCGACGAGGCACAGTTGGCTGCCGACGTTGCGGCTGTCTGCGGTATGGCGCTGGATCATTTTCTGGCGATGCGCGCCGTGGAGGGCGAAAAGATGAAAGCCGACGTGCTGGAAAAGCTCAGCAGCGTGGAAAACATGGTCGGCGAGATCGAAGCCTTAAGCGCGGGCCGTGTCGAAAGCTATACAAGCCGCTTGTATGAGCGCCTGAAAACCCTGCTGGCCGATAAAACGATCGACGACAGCCGCATTTTAACGGAAGCGGCGCTGTTTGCCGATAAAACGGCTATCGACGAGGAGACTGTGCGCCTGCACAGCCACATCGCACAGTACCGTGCCATCCTTGCGATGGACGAGCCGGTGGGCCGCAAGCTCGACTTTTTGACGCAGGAGCTGAACCGCGAGGTGAACACGATCGGCTCCAAATGTCAGGATCTCGACATCACCCGCCTTGTGGTAAACCTGAAATCCGAGATCGAAAAGATCCGCGAGCAAATCCAAAATATCGAATGAGCCGCGCGGAAAAGAGGAATGCTCTATGAAACTTATCAATATCGGCTTCGGCAATATGGTTAACGCCACCCGCCTGATCGCGGTGGTGGGGCCGGATTCCGCGCCCGTCAAGCGCATCGTGCAGGAGGCGCGCGAAAAGGGCGGCCTGATCGATGCGACCTACGGCCGCAAAACCCGCGCCGTGCTGATTATGGATTCCGATCATGTTGTTTTGTCCGCGCTGCAGCCGGAGACGGTAGCAAACCGTTCGGCGGGCGGCGCTGAGGATTCTGCCGAAGAAATGCTGGAGGAAGAAAATACCCATGAACAATGAAAAGTGCCTGTTTATTACATCCGGCCCCGCCGGCGTCGGGAAGGACAGCGTTGTGGCCGCCATGCGCGCCGCACACCCCGAGATCGAGCGCAGCGTAACGGCAACTACGCGCGCCCCGCGCCCCGGCGAAGTGGACGGTGTGCATTATCATTTCCGTACTGTTGCGCAGTTTGAAACGCTGAAAGCGGAAGGCGGCGTACTGGAATCGAACTTTTACTGCGGCAACTATTACGGGACGCTGCGCAGCGATGTGGAAGCGCGCCTTGCCGCGGGCAAGATCGTCGTGCTCGTCATCGACGTAAACGGCGCGGGCAATATTAAAAAAATTTACCCCGGCGCGACGACGATCTTTATTTGCCCGCCGAGCGTTGAGGAGCTGGAGCGCCGCCTGCGCGGCCGCGGCACCGAAGACGAGGCCACCATCCAAAAGCGTATGGCCCGCGCCCGCGAGGAACTGGCGCTTGCGCCCGAGTATGATGCCGAAGTTGTCAACCGCACCGTCGATCAGTGCGCCGACGATCTCTATGCGCTGATCCGCGCGCGCAGCCGCTGACGGCCCGCGGCCGTATCCGCCGCAAAGGGCCGAACCGATTGCCGAGAAAGGAGAGCGGAATATGCCGAAAACCGTACAAGTGGCCGTCAGCAACACCGCTTTCCATTTCGATAAGCTTTATTCCTATTGTCTCATGCCCGACCAAGAGGCGCTGGTGCGCTGCGGCAGCATGGTGCTGGTGCCGTTCGGGGCCGGCTCCAAAGCGCGGATGGGCGTGGTGCTGGGGTGCGATGAGGTGCCTGTGAGCGCCAAGTTCAAGGCCGTGTTTGATGTGGCGCCCGATTCCGCCACGCTTTCGCCCGAGGGCATGCGCCTCGTGCTGTTTTTGCGCGAGCGCACGTTTTGTACGTATTATGAGGCGGTAAAAGCCGTGCTGCCATACGGCGCGCTGTATAAGCCGGCCCTGGCGGCCGATGGCGTGACGCCTGTGCTGCAAAAGCAGCTCATCCGCCACACCGAAACCCAGTACCGTGTGGCTGCGCCGCTGCCCGCAAAGCCGAAACCGACGGCAAAGCAGCTGGCGGCCGTGGCGCTGCTTTCGGGCGGGGCAAAAACGCTTTCCGAGCTGGAAGCGCGCGGCATCAGCCGCGCCGTGGCCGATAACCTCTGCGCCAAAGGGGTTTTGGCTAGCGAACAGATCAATCGCACCGTCGACCTGTACGCCGACATCCCGCAAAACGCGGTGCCTGCCGAGCTGACAGCCGAGCAGCAGGCCGCCTACGCGGCGTTGGCGCCGCATCTGGAAACCGGGAAAGCCCACACGGCGCTTTTGTACGGCGTAACGAGCAGCGGCAAGACGCTGGTGTTCTTAAAGCTCATTGCGCGCTGCCTTGCATTGGGCAAAAAGGCGCTGGTGCTTGTGCCGGAGATCGGCCTTACCCCGCAGATGATTTATCGGCTGAAGGCGGCTTTTGGCAAGCGTGTTGCCGTGCAGCACTCGGCGCTGAACCACACCGAGCGTTTTTTGCAGTGGCAGATGATTCAGGATGGCGGCGCGGACATCGTTGTGGGGACGCGCAGCGCCGTGTTTGCGCCGCTTGAAAACCTCGGCCTGATCGTAATCGATGAGGAGCAGGAGCATACCTACCGCTCGGAATCCGCGCCGCGCTTTTCGGCGCATGAGGTGGCGCACATGCGCGCGGCGGCAAGCGGCGCGCTGCTGCTGCTTGCTTCGGCCACGCCCTCGACGGAAACCTACCAGATGGCCCAAAGCGGCCGGTATCAGCTGGTGAAGCTCGCAAACCGATACGGCGGCAACCCGCTGCCCAGTGTCGAGATGGTGGATATGCGCGCCGAGCTGGCCGCCGGCAACCCCGGCGACATCAGCCGCCGCATGGCAGATGCCATCCGCGAAAACCTTGCCGCAAAAAAGCAGACGATCCTGCTTTTGAACCGCCGCGGCTACCAGACGGTGGCCCTGTGCGAGGATTGCGGGCAGGTATTGAAATGCGAAAAGTGCAGCGTCCCGATGGTGTACCACAAGGCGGCAGGGGAGCTTTTATGCCATTACTGCGGCAGTACGATCCGCCCTGTGCCGAAAATTTGCCCGAAATGCGGCGGCAGGCTGCTGTATACGGGCTTTGGCACACAAAAGGCCGAGGAAGAACTGACGGCGCTTTTCCCCACGGCGCGGGTGCTGCGCATGGATCAAGATTCGACAGCCGCCAAAGACGCGCACGAGCGCCTTTTGGCGCGCTTTGCACGGCATGAATATGACATTTTGCTGGGCACCCAGATGGTGGCAAAGGGACTCGATTTTGAGGATGTGACGCTGGTAGGGGTGCTGGGCATTGATTCGCTTTTGTTTGCGCAGGGCTTCCGCGCATGCGAAAATGTATTCAGCCTGATCACGCAGGTGGTGGGCCGCGGGGGCCGTGCCGAAAGCCCGGGCCATGCCGTGATTCAGACGGTCGACCCGAACAACCCGGTATTGGCGCTGGCCGCCGCACAGGATTACGATGCCTTTTTTGCACAAGAGATACAATTCCGCAAATTAGGGCTGTACCCGCCCTTTTGCCATATCTGTATGGCGGGCTTTTCCGGCCCGGACGAGGCGGCCGTGGCCGCGGCGGCACTGCGCTTTTCACAGCTTTTAGCCGCGCGGGCCGCCGAAAAGCCGGATGTGCCGCTGCGCGTTTTAGGCCCCGCGCCGTGCAGCATCGCAAAAATCAATGATCGCTACCGCTATAAGCTCACCGTGAAATGCCGGGGCGACCGCACATTTCGCGATTTGATGCGCAGTGTGCTGGCGGCCTACGAAGCCGAAAAGCTGCCCGCAAAAGCGGGCGTGATACTCGATTTGCATTCGGACGGAGATTTATAAACATTCATTTAGGAGGATAACATTATGGCTCTGCGCACGATCGTAAAAGAAGGCGACCCGATTTTGAATAAGGTTTGCCGCCCGGTAACGAAATTTGACGGCCATTTGGCCGATTTACTCGATGATATGCACGAGACGATGATCCACGCCGACGGCGTGGGCCTTGCCGGGCCGCAGGTGGGGATGCTGCGCCGCCTGTTTGTCGTATGGGATACCACCGACGCACCGGAAGAAATCCCGGAAGATTACGAATATAAGTTTATCGATTTTGTAAACCCCGAAATTTTGGAATTGAGCGAGGAAAAGGAAACCAAGTACGAAGGCTGCCTCTCCTTTCCGGGGCACAACGGCGCCGTCGAGCGCCCGGCGCGCGTCAAGATTCGTGCGCAGGACCGAAACGGCGCATGGTTTACGCTGGAGGCCGGCGATATGCTGGGCCGCTGCATCCAGCACGAAAACGATCATCTTGACGGCGTGACGATTTTGCAGTCGTCCAAATACTTTTATGAGGACACCGAAGAAGGCCGCGCCGAGGCCGAACAAGAGGCAAAGGAGAATCGCTGATGCGCATTTTGTTCATGGGCACACCCGACATTGCCGCGGCCTGCCTTGAAACGTTGTATGCGGCCGGGCACGAGATCTGCGCCGTATATACGCGGCGGGATAAGCCGGTGGGGCGCAAGCAGATTTTGACGGCGCCGCCCGTCAAGCAGACGGCGCTTTCACACGGTACGCCCGTGTACCAGCCGAAAACTCTGCGCGACGGCGGCGAGGATGCAAACATCCGCGCGCTTGCCCCGGATCTGATCGTTGTGGTGGCATACGGATGTATCATTCCGCCGCAGATTTTGACGATGCCAAAATACGGCTGCATCAATCTGCACGTCTCGCTGCTGCCGAAATACCGCGGCAGCGCGCCGATTCAATGGGCTGTTTTGAACGGCGACACCGAAACGGGCGTCTCCATTATGCAGCTGGACGAGGGCGTGGATACCGGCGACGTGTTGTTGTGCAAGACGGTGGCCATCGGCCCGGAAACCACCAGCGGTGAATTGTTCGAGCAGGTGACGGCGGTGGGCCGGCAGGCGCTGGCGGAGATTCTGCCCGACATTGAGGCCGGCAAGGTGCACGGCGAAAAGCAGGACCACGCAAAGGCAAGCCTTGCCCCACGGCTGACGAAAGAAATGGCCGAGTTCCGTTTTTCCGAGGATGCCGCCCATATCCATAACTGGGTGCGCGGCATGAATCCGTGGCCTGTGGCATGGTTTATGCACGGCGGCAAACGCATTAAGGTGCAGGAATGCCGCTTAGCACAAAGCGCGGGCGAGGCGCCCGGCACTGTGCTTTCCGCGCGGCCTCTGGTTATCGCCTGCGGGCAGGGCGCTGTGGAGCTGCGGCGCGTGGTGCCTGAGGGCTCGAAGCCGATGGACGGCAGCGCGTGGGCGGCGGGCCTGCGCCTGGCGGCAGGCGACAGCCTATGACGGCACGTTATCTTGCCGTGCAGGCGCTGCTGCGGGTAGAGCAGGGCGGCTATGCAAACCTCGTGCTGGATGCGGAATGCAAAAAGCACCCGCTGCCGCCTGCCGACCGCGCGTTTGCTTCGGCGGTTTTTTATGCGGTGCTCGAGCATCGCAACACGCTCGATTTTATTCTGAATCACTTTTTGAAAAAGCCAGTAGAAAAGCTCGATGCGCCTGTGCGCGCGATCCTGCGCAGCGGCTTGGTGCAGATGCGCAATCTGCGCACACCGCCTTCCGCCGCGGTGAACGAAGCTGTCAAGCTGGCACGGGCGTTCGGCGTTTCCAGCGCCTCGGGCCTTGTCAACGCGGTATTGCGCCGTGCAGGCGAGTTCGACTTGGCCGCGGCAACATTTTCCGGCCCTGTCGAGCGCCTGATGATCTTAGGCTCTGTCAGCCGCCCGGTAGCAGAGCACTTTTGGCGCTGCTACCCCGAGCATGCCGAGGCGATTCTGATGGCTGCGCCGCAGGCGGGCGCCGTAACAACGGCGATCCGCGCCAACACGCTGCGCACAACGCCCCAAGCGCTGGCGAATGCGCTGGCCAAAGAGGGCGTTCAGGCCGTGCCGCAGGAAAAAATCCCCGGCTGCCTGCTGGCGGCATTCCACGGCAGCCCCGCGGAAACTAAGGCCTTTGGCGCGGGCCTGTTTCATGTTCAGGGCATCCCGAGCCAGCTTGCGGCGCTTGCCTTACAGGCAAAGCCGGGATGTAAAGTGATTGACCTTTGCGCCGCGCCAGGCGGCAAAACGCTGACGATTGCGCAGCAAATGCACGACGAGGGAAAGCTTTTTTCCTGCGATGTTTCCGAAAACCGGGTGTCGCTGATCCGCACGGCCCTTGCGCGGGAAAAAATCACCTGCGCCGAAGCGCTGTGCAGCGATGCGGCCAAGGAAAACGCGGCGCTGGCCGGGGCAGATTTCGTTTTGGCGGATGTGCCGTGCTCGGGCCTCGGCATCCTGAAAAAGAAGCCGGACATCCGTTATAAGACGCTGGAAAGTGTGCCCCAGCTGGTGATTTTGCAGCGCGCGATCCTCGAAAATGCCGCAAAATGCTTGCAAAAAGGCGGCAGGCTTGTATACTCTACATGTACGCTCAACCCGGATGAGAACGAGCGGCAGATCGAAAGCTTTTTGCACGATCACCCGGAGTTTCACGTACACATGCCGGATTTTGTGCCGGATGATTTTTGCCGAGGGCCTTTCGGCGCCCTTTCGCTGCCGGATGAAACGGGCCTTGACGGCTTCTTTCTCTGTGCGATGGAGAAACGATAATGGAAAAAAAGTGCCTTTCTTCGCTGACGCTGGCGCAGTTGACGGATACTATGAAAGAGTTAGGGCAGCCCGCGTTCCGCGCCAAACAAATTTTTCATTGGGTGCATCAGCGCCTTGTGACAGATTTTGCCGCGATGACGGATCAGCCCAAAACGCTGCTGGCAAAACTCGACGAAAGCTGGTATCTTGCTGTGCCGAAAATCGAGCGCCGACAGCAGGCCAAAGACGGCACGGTAAAATATCTGTTGCGCATGGCGGACGGAAACTGCATCGAAACGGTTGTAATGCGGTATAATTATGGGAATACCGTTTGTGTTTCCACACAGGTCGGCTGCCGAATGGGCTGCCGCTTTTGCGCATCGACGCAGGCGGGCCGTGTGCGCAATTTGGAAGCCGGCGAAATCTGCGCGGAAATCTACACCGCGCAAAAGGACATCGGCGCGCGCATTTCGCATATCGTCCTTATGGGCATCGGCGAGCCGCTGGATAATTACGAAAATGTCATGGCCTTTTTGGAAAACATTTCTTCGCCCGAGGGCGTAAATATCGGAATGCGCAACATTAGCCTTTCGACGTGCGGCCTTGTGCCGGGCATCGAGCGGCTGGCAAAAGAGAATTTGCAGCTTACGCTTTCTGTCTCGCTGCATGCGCCGAATAACGCGATCCGCAGCGGCATGATGCCGGTAAACGATGCCTATCCGCTGGAAGTGCTGATGCCTGCCGTGCGCGCCTATCAACACGATACCGGCCGCCGCGTCAGCTTTGAATATTCGATGGTGCGCGGCGTGAACGACAGTGCCGCCTGCGCGCATGAGCTGGCCGCGTTGATCCGCGGCATGGGCGCGCATGTAAACTTGATCCCGATCAACCCGGTGGATGGCAGCCCATATTCCGCGACAGACGCGGCAAATGTCCGCCGGTTCCAAAACCTGCTGACCGAGCTTGGCGTAAACGCAACTGTGCGCCGCCGCCTCGGCAGCGAGATCAGCGCCGCCTGCGGGCAGCTCCGGCGCGAGGAAATGCAGAAAAATCCGTAAAGGGGGGGCTATCCCATGAAACTTGCGGGCAGAACAGACATCGGTTCCGTGCGAAATGAAAATCAGGACAATTACCGTGCGGCGCAGCTGACGGACGGCAGCGGCTGGGCGCTGGTGTGCGACGGCATGGGCGGCGCGCGCGGCGGCAAGGTTGCCTCCGGCATTGCCTGCGATTCGGTGGAAGCCTATATGGCCGAAGCGCTGCCGGCGCTGCAGCCCGGCGAAGAGCGGGCTTTTTTGGTGCATGCGCTGGAAAAAGCGAACACGGATGTGTTTCAGGCCTCCTGTACGCGGAAAGAATTTGCCGGCATGGGCACTACGGCCGTGGCCGCGCTGCTGCGCGGCGATACCGTGCATCTGTGCCATGTAGGCGATTCGCGCTGCTATCTTTTTCGCGGCGGGCACCTTGCCCAGCTGACGCACGATCACTCCTATGTGCAGGAGCTTGTTGACAGCGGCACGATCACGCCCACACAGGCAGAGCATCATCCCCACAAAAACGTGATTACACGCGCGCTTGGCGTGGAAAATAGTGTGGAACCGGAATATACCTGTGCCACCGTGGCAAAGGGCGACATCCTGCTTTTGTGTACGGATGGCCTGACCAATGCCGTATCCAAAAATAAGATCGAGGAGATTTTAAGCGGGGCGGCGCTGTATACTGCGGTGGATGCGCTGATCGACGCGGCAAATTCCTCCGGCGGGCCGGACAATATCACGGCTTTGCTGTTGGAAGCGGACACGGAGGATACAAATGGATAAACTGATCGGCAAAAAGCTCGACGGCTGCTATGAGATCGAAAGCCTCATCGGCAGCGGCGGCATGGCCAACGTTTATAAGGCCAAAAACCTGCGCAACGGCGTTACGGTGGCGGTCAAGGTCCTGAAAGAAGAATATATGCACGATCAGGACCTTGTGCGCCGCTTCAAAAACGAATCTAAGGCAATTTCGATTTTGAACCACCCAAACATCGTTAAAGTATATGATGTCTCCGTGACGGACAAGCTGCAGTATATCGTGATGGAATACATCGACGGCATCACGCTGAAGGATTACTTGAATCAGCGCGGCGGCAAGATCACATGGCGCGAGACAGTGCATTTCATTACGCAAATCCTAAACGCCCTGCAGCATGCCCACGAAAACGGCGTTGTGCACCGGGATGTAAAGCCCCAGAACATCATGCTGCTTCCCAATGGCGATTTGAAGATGATGGATTTCGGCATTGCGCGTATCTCGCGCGCCGAAAATCAGCTGGTCAGCGGCAAGGCGATGGGCAGCGTCCACTATATCAGCCCCGAGCAGGCCAAAGGCGACATCACCGACGCGAAAAGCGATATTTACTCTGTCGGCGTGATGATGTACGAAATGCTTTCGGGCAAGCTGCCGTTTGATTCGGACAGCGTGGTAAAGGTGGCTATCAAGCAAATTTCGGATAAGGCCGTGCCGCTGGATACGCTGGAGCCGGATCTGCCGAAGGCGCTGGTGCAGATCACGGCGCGCGCGATGGCCAAAAATCCCGAAAGCCGCTATCTTACGGCTGCCGCGATGCTGGAAGATCTGCAAAAGTTTAAGCAGGACCCCGAAATTCGGTTTGAGTATAAATATATGACGGAGAATTCCTCCGCGAAGGTGATTGATCGAGTGATGAACCAGAAAAAGAACACCGGCACAGGCGGTGTGACACCGGAGAAAAAGCGCAAAACGCATTTTCTGGCGATCCTGTTCGGGATCACGGTGGCCTTTTGCCTCGTCTGTGCGGTTATGTGCAACCTGATTCTGCGAAACTCCGCAAGCCCCTTGTTTTCTAAGGCGGCGGACATTGAGCTGCCGGACCTGACCGGCTTGACGGAAGCAGAAGTAAAACAGAATTCCGTATATTCCAAGATCAAGGTCGAATGGCAGAAGGAATATAACAGCAGCGTGGCGGAAGGCGTGGTATATAAGCAGACGCCGCGCGCCGGCCGTACCGTAAAGGAAAGCCAGACGGTGACGCTGACGATCTCGATGGGCACACAGTATGCCGACATCCCGGATCTGACAAATATGGCGCAGGATGACGCCGCGGCAATGCTGAAAGAAAAAGGGTTTAACGTTCTGGTGGTACAAAACGTGGACGAATCGGTTGCGGTGGGCGCGGTAATCCGCACCGATCCGGCGGCCGGAGAATCGGCCGAGGCAGGCTCAACCGTGGTTTTGTATGTCAGCCGTGCGGCCGTGGATACCACAACGACGGTGCCTGACCTTACCGGCTTGACCTACGAGGATGCGCTGTCGGCGCTTTCGACAAACAAGCTTGCGATGGGCGCACAGACGCACATGTATTCCGACTATCCGGCCGGAACCGTCTGCGCGCAGGGCATCGCGCCGGGCACAGAGGCCAAGATCAACTCGCGTATTCCGGTGTATATTTCGGATGGGCCTGAGCCCTCACCGGACCCTACGCCTGAACCGGCCCATTCGCCTGACCCTACGCCTGTCCCGACCATAGCACCTGCCACCCCTATGCCGACGGCGACGCCGACGCAGGCTCCGGTGACAGAGCCGACCGCTTTGGCCTGAACTCCTACGCAGGAACATAAGACGGATCCGAATGGCAGGGTTGCTCCTGCCATCATGCGGGACCGGGGATCGACACTGCGGGCAGTGCCAACATCCGATTTATAGATGCAAAGAAAATGAAAGCAACGGCCTAAACGGCCGCGGGCAAAAATAATATGACGGGATATATCCAAAAGGGCATCGGGGGCTTTTATTACGTCGATACCGGCGAGACTGTGGTGGAATGCAAGCCGAAAGGCATTTTCCGCAAGCAGCATATCACGCCGGTAGCCGGCGATGCTGTCGAGCTGGAAACCGAAAACGGCGCGGCGGTGATCGCCAAAATTCTGCCGCGCAAAAACGTTTTTGTGCGGCCGCCGATCGCCAACCTTGATGTGCTGTTTTTGGTGGCGAGCACAACACAGCCGGTGCCAAGCACGTTGGTGCTGGATAAGCTGGCCGCTATCGCCGTGGATAAGGGCGTACAGCCGGTTTTGATTTGTACGAAAAGCGACCTCGCCGGTGCGGGCTTTCTGGAGCAGGCCTATGCGGCCTCGACGCTGCCGTTTGTGCGCGTAGATTATGCCACGGGCGAGGGCCTTGCCGAGGTAAAGGCCCGCATCACGGGCAAACTCTGCGCGTTTTGCGGCAACTCGGGCGTCGGGAAATCCACGCTGCTGAACGCGCTGCTGCCGGATGTTGCGCGCCAAACCGCCGCCATCAGCCAAAAGCTGGGCCGCGGGCGGCATACTACGCGCGAGGTGATGATTTTTAAGGCGTTTGGCGGCAGAGTGGCCGATACGCCGGGCTTCGCCAGCCTGGATACCGGGCGCGCCTGCTATATCCCCAAGGAGAACCTTGCGCTGGCTTTTCCGGAGTTTGCGCCGTATCTCGGCAAATGCCAATTTACCGGCTGCTCGCACCGCAGCGAAAAGGGCTGTGCCGTGCGGCAGGCCGTCGAGCAGGGGATTCTCTCGAAAAGTCGTTATGAAAGCTACCTCGCCATGTACGAGGAAGTAAAGGATGTCAAAGAATGGGAGCTGCCGCGGTAAAAGCGGCGCTTTTGGCGAGCGGCGGGGCATCCTGCCGCTTTTTTTCGGGGAAGGACAGAAGCGGGAATATGGAAAATGCACAAAGAAAGACCTGTTTGCTGATCTCGGCCGGCTCCGTCGACAAAAAGATGAAAAACAGGATTGCGCCGGAAAAGGAATTCATCATCGCCTGCGATGCCGGCTGGAAAAACTGCGCGGCGCTGGGCCTGCGGCCGAACCTCATCGTGGGGGATTTTGATTCTGCGCCGCAGCCGGACGATAGCCCGGATACAATCATCTTGCCGCACATCAAAGACGACACGGATACACAGTATGCCGCCGAAGAGGCGGTGCGCCGCGGCTTTACCGAGGTGCGGATGCTGGGCGCGCTAGGCGGCGCACGGCTGGAGCATACGCTGGCAAACCTCGGCACAGGGCTGTGGCTGGAAAAGCACGGGGTATCCGTGTCGATTGAGGATGCTTGCAGCCGCATCACCTTTGTACGGCCGGGTGTGCCGCGGCAGTATCACCGCGGCGGATATTTGTACCTTTCCGTTTTCCCGGCCGAGGGCCGCGCCGAGGGCGTGTGCATCGACGGCGCGTTTTATCCCTTGCAGGATGCTGTGCTGGAAGCCTCCTATCCGCTTGGCGTGAGTAACGAGTTTATAGAGAAAACGGTGACAATCCAAGCCAAAACCGGATTTTTGGCCGTGATTGAGACGATCAGCGACCTTTGAGGAACCTTTTTGCTCCGGAATGGATATACTGGGGCAGAAGCAATCTTCAAAGGAAAGGCAGGGAGTCGTATGCAGGTCATCGTGATTCGGAGCCCCAGATTTCTCAGCGGCATCCTCCGGATGCTGTTCGGAATCAAAAAAGAAAGCTGATGTATCGGCGCCTGCTTTGCGGCAGGCGTCTTTTTTTCTCTTTCCCGCAGCCTGCGCATAGCACGGCAAAATAGAGAATATACATTACCATGCTATGCGAAAGGGGCGTAACTATGGAATTGAAAGTATTCCGCGATACGCTTTCGGCGGCAGGGAGCTTTTGTACCGTGAAATCCGAAATCCCTATCGAAACGGAGATCCTCATCTCCGATTATCTGCCGCAGGTGTTTAAGATCGTAAAATGCTTTGTGAAAATGGTCGTATTGCAAAAACAGCTGCAATCCGGCCGCCTGACGCTGGACGGTTATCTGCGCTGCGTCGTCTATTATCAGGGGGAAAATGGGCAGGGCCTTTGCCAAGCGGAGCAAAAGCTGCCGTTTAACAAGGCCTTGGAGCTGCCCGAGCTGGAGTACTCGGCATGGTCGGCCATCGTCGGCGGTGAGACGGAATATCTCAACTGCCGCGCGGTAAACCAGCGCCGGGTGGAGGTGCGCGGGGCGTATTCCATCGCGGCCTCCGTGTTTACGCAGCTTCAGCAGGAGGTTATCACCGCCGTATCCGATTGCGGCACCGAGCAAAAGCAGCTGGCGCTTTCCGGCACAAAAAGCTGTGCCAGCCTCGACAAGCTGATTACGGCCGACAGCGAGTTTGACTTTGAGCAGCCGCCGGCCGCCGTGCTGGATGTCACCGGCCTCGCGCAGGTGCGGGAAATGAAGGTCATCAGCGGAAAAGTCGTCGTCAAAGGGGAAATTGCGGCCCAGTTGGCATACCGGACTGGCCCGGAGGATACCCTGCTGGACCAAAAGATCACGCTGCCGTTTAACCAGATTCTGGATATTGATGGCCTTTCGGAAGATTGCAAGTGTTTTTGCACGGTGGAGCCGGTTGGGTTCACGCTTTCTTCCGCCGAGGAAGGCGAAGGCAAAAACCAGCTCTCGGTTTCGGCGATGCTGCATCTGCGGGCCTTCCGCGATTATGAGATCGACATCGTAAGCGATGTGTTCTCCACGCAGTTCGAAACGGAATCCGCCGCAAACGAAATTCTGGCAGAAACGCTGGAAAAGGAAATCGGCGAAAGCGAAACGGTACAGGTGGCTGTGCCGCTTTCCGAGGAAAGCGCGCAGCTGACAGCTTGCTTTGCGACGCTGGCCGCGCCGGAGCTTGCGCCTGCGGGCGATAAAACGCAGCTGCGGGTACGGGGCCTTGCCACGGCTTTGTATAAAAACAGCCTTGGCGAGATCGAAAGCGCCGACAAGCCCTTTGAGCTTACGGTGCCGCTGGCCGGCACGGCGAAAGCCGAGGACCTGCATGTGGAGTGCTGGGCAGGTGTCGAAAACATCGCGGCAGGCAGCTCGGGCGGCATGGCGGAACTTTCCGTTTCGCTGCGGCTGGATGGCTTTGTGCTGTGCCGCCGCCGCTATCCCGGCGTGGCCAGCGTAACGGTGGGCGAGCTTTTGCAGCCTGCCGACCCGGAAGTGGCGCTGCGCATCTATTACGCGCATACCGGCGAGCAGGTGTTTGACATCGCGCGCAGGTTCCACGTTTCGCCCGGCGAAATGATGCGCGTAAACGAGCTGAGCGAGGAAACCCTCTCCGCCGGCCGTCGCCTGCTTGTGCCGGGCGTAGGGTAAGGAGGCCGCTATGGATAACAGTACGATCTATCAGGAGATCAGCGCGCGCACAGGCGGCGACATCTACATCGGTGTGGTCGGCCCGGTGCGCAGCGGCAAAAGCACTTTTATTAAGCGCTTTATGGAGACGCTGGTTTTGCCCAACATTGATAATGCAGCCGTGCGGGCCCGCGCCCGGGATGAGCTGCCGCAATCGGCCGCAGGGCGAACCATTATGACGACGGAGCCGAAATTCATCCCGGAAACGGCTGTCTCCATCACCTTGGAGGGCGGCGGAGAGTTCCGCGCGCGCCTCATCGACTGCGTGGGCTACATGGTGGAAGGCGCAATGGGCCACGAGGAAAACGATAAGCCGCGCATGGTGAAAAGCCCGTGGTTCGACGAGGAAATCCCGTTCGATGTCGCCGCCGAAACGGGCACCCAGCGTGTGATTACCGAACATTCCACGATCGGCATCCTTGTCACGACGGACGGCTCCATCAGCGAGATTGCGCGCGAAAACTACGAGCATGCCGAAGAGCGGATCGTCGCCGAGCTGGAAAAAATCAATAAGCCGTATGTCATTTTGCTGAACACCACTGCGCCGGAAAGCCCGGAAACTGCCGCGCTGGCCGCGTCGATGGAAAAAAAGTACGGCCGCGCCGTTGTGCCCGTCAGCTGCATCGACCTCACGGCCGAGCAGATCGAAAGCATCCTGCAAAAGGTGCTGTATGAGTTCCCGGTACGGCAGCTCGATTTTGCGATGCCGCGCTGGATCACCATGCTGGACGGCAACCACTGGCTGCAAAAGTCCGTCTACGAATCTGCGCTCGATCTTGCCTCTCACATTACGCGCATGAAGGATGTTTCGGCCGCAGGGGCCGAAAGGCCGATCTGCGAATCCGTCAAGGAATCCCACATTTCTGCGATGGATCTTGCCAACGGCGTGGTAAAGATCACCGTCGAGCTGAAGCCGGATATTTTCTACAAGGTACTGGGCGAGCAGACGGGGCTCGAAATCTGCGATGAAGCCAGCTTGATGCCCTGCATCATCCAGCTGGTAAAGGCAAGGCGCGAGTATGAAAAAATCCGCAACGCACTGGAGCAGGTGGAGGCAACGGGCTACGGCATCGTGATGCCCACGATCGATGAGCTGCATCTCGAGGAGCCGGAAATCGTCAAGCAGGGCGGGCGCTACGGGGTGCGCCTGAAGGCTTGTGCGCCAAGCATTCATTTGATGAAAGCCACGATCCATACCGAAATCAACCCGATTGTAGGCAGCGAGCGGCAAAGCGAAGAATTGGTTAAAAGCCTGCTTTCCGATTTTGAATCGGACCCGATCAAGATCTGGGAATCGAACATTTTCGGCAAGAGCCTGCATGAGCTTGTGAACGAGGGACTGCAGAATAAGCTGCTGCACATGCCGCAGGAGGCGCGCTGCCGCCTGCAGGAGACGCTCGAGCGCGTTATCAACGACGGCTGCTCGGGGCTGATCTGCATTATTTTGTAAACGAGATTTGCCACAGGGGAGAAGGACATCCGCAAAGCGGTTCTGCGGCGCCGGGGCCGGCGCGGGATGCTTTGCGCCCAAAAGGCCGGTGCGCTGTAAAAAGCGCCCCGGCTTTTTGGCTGCCCGGCAAAAAGGCGTAACGCACAGAGCAGCCTTTTGGATTTTACCGGCGGGTTTTTGCCGCCCGGCGCATAGACAAGGCTTGCGCCGGCGCGCGCATTACGGTAAGATAAAAGGCGAAAAAGAGGCCGGCCCTTTGCGCCCGGCGGAAAGAGGAACCGAATGAAAGACAGCAGCGTAGATCTTTGCGGCGAGATCGGATATGAAGGGGACGACAGTTTCCCGGTTTTGGCCCGGACGGATACGTTTGAATTTGCCTGCAACGGATGCGGAGATTGCTGCCGCGGGCGGGAGGACATCGTGCTTTCGGGGTATGATCTCTGGCGTATCTGTGCGTATCTGCGCCTGCCGCCGCAAATTGTCATCCATGCGTTCTGCCGCCATTATACGGGCGAAAACAGCCATCTGCCCGTGGTGCGCCTCAAACCGCTGGCCGGCGAAAAAAACAACTGCCCCTTTTTACATGAAAGCCACTGCGCCATCCACGAAGCCGAGCCGCTGGTGTGCGCGCTGTATCCGCTGGGCCAGCAGATCGAGCTGGATGGCACGGTAAGCTACTTTGCACAAGAGATCGACTGCGGCGGCGAGATCCACCGCGCACGTGTGGCCGATTTTTTAGCGCGCTATGACATCGAAGCGCGTGAGCCGCTGGATACAAAATGGGCGTTTACCTGCATTCGCCTTTCCCGCGAAGCAAAAGCGCTGGAAGCAACGCTTACGCCGGCCCGGATGAAGCTGCTGCAACGCAAATTTTATCAGGCTCTGTATCTCAGCTATGATTTCGCCGCGCCCTACGCGCCGCAGTTTGAGCGCAACCTTGCCGCGCTGCGCGCCGAGATGGAAACGCTGTCTGCGGGGCAAAAGCAAAAACAAGGCTGAAGTGTTTTGTACAACCTGCAAAAAACTTAGCGATCGGGAGGCCCGCATTTTGTGGGCTTCCCGATTGTTTATTTTCCTGAAGTGTGATATACTTCACTCTCGTAAAGCAATGGGCGCATAAACGGTGCGCTTTTGGAGTATCCGCGGCACACACCGCGGCAAAGAGGGGTATCCATATTATGAATAAGATTTCTCGTCGTTCGTTCCTTACCGCCAGCGCAGCGGCCGCGGTTGCGGCCGCCTTGGCCGGCTGCGGCGCTTCCTCGGCGGCTTCTTCCGCGGCTTCTTCCGCCGCAGGCTCGGCGGCTTCTTCGGCCTCTGCCGGCAAGGTATACAATATCGGCATCTGCCAGCTGGTGCAGCATCAGGCGCTGGATGCGGCGACAAAGGGCTTCCGCGATAAGCTGACCGAGCTTTTGGGCGAGGGCAATGTGAACTTCGACGAACAGAACGCACAGAACGAAGCCACGGCCTGCGCCACTATCTGCACCGGCTTTGTTTCGAACGGCGTTGATCTGATCCTCGCCAATGCGACGCCGGCCCTGCAGGCCGCCGTTAATGCCACAAACGGCTCGAATATCCCGGTGCTGGGCACCTCGGTTACGGATTACGCCACGGCGCTTTCGCTGACGAATTTTGACGGCACGACAGGCATGAACGTTTCCGGCACCTCTGATCTTGCCCCGCTCGATCAGCAGGCGGATGTTGTGAAAGAGATTGCGCCCGACGCCAAGCAGGTGGGCATTGTTTACTGCTCTGCGGAGGCAAACAGCGCCTATCAGGCGACCACGATCGAGGCCAGCTTCGATACGCTGGGCATGGCCTACAAGGAGTACACCTTCTCGGATTCCAACGATATGCAGTCCGTCGTCGAGAGCTGCGCGGCCGAGTGCGATGTGATCTACATCCCGACCGATAATACGGCCGCCTCGAACATGACAATCGTGGCAAATGCCTGCGAGAGCAAGGGCATCCCTGTAATCTGCGGCGAGGAAAATATGTGCAAAAAGGGCGGCTTGGCAACACTTTCCATCAGCTACACGGAGATCGGCCAGAAGACGGGCGAGATGGCCTTTGACATCCTGACAAAAGGCGCGGACATCACGACGATGCCTGTGGAAACGGCCGATACCGCCACGAAGGAATACAACCCCGATTACGCCAAAGCAATCGGCGTGACGATGCCGGAAGACTACACAGCTATTGACATGTCTGCCGAATAAAGGTATTCTTTATTGAAGTAGGTAACTAAAGTACCCGAGGAGGGGCACCGCAGGTTCTGCAGTGCCCCTCTTATTCTGGTTTTGGAAAGTGGAGGTTTTCGATTTATGGCAGCCTATTTGGCATCTTTGAACCCGGCCGCGCTGCTGCGCGTCTGGCCCGGCGATATTGCGCAGGGGCTGGTATGGGGCATCATGGCGCTGGGCGTCTACATGACGTTCAAAATTTTGAACTTTGCCGATTTGACGGTCGATGGCTCGATCGCAACCGGCGGCGCGGTGTGTGTCATGCTGCTGGCAGCCGGCTGCAACCCGGGGGTTGCGCTGGTGGCGGCTACGCTTTCCGGCGTGGTGTGCGGCATGGTGACGGGTATTCTGCATACCGTGCTGGGCATCCCGGACATTTTGGCCGGCATTTTGACACAGATCGCCCTGTACTCCATCAACCTGAACATTATGGGCAAAGCAAACCAATCCTTTAACGTAAGCTCGACGGTCGTGCTGATTTCTTCGGGCAAGATCACGATGGCGATTGTGGTCGGCGCGATCTTCTGTGCGGTGCTGATCGGGTTGCTGTATTGGTACTTCGGCACTGAGCAGGGCTCGGCTATCCGTGCGACGGGCTGCAACCCGAATATGGCGCGCGCGCAGGGCGTGAACACCGATCTGATGAAGGTTATCACGCTGGCGCTTTCCAACGGCCTTGTAGCGTTGGCGGGCGGCATGATTAGCCAGTATCAGGGCTTTGCCGATGTCAACATGGGCCGCGGCTCGATCGTAATCGGCCTCGCCGCCGTCATCATCGGCGACGTGCTGTGCACGGCGATCTTCCATAAGCACCTGAACTTTTTGCTCAAGCTCATTTTTACGGTATTGGGCGCCATTATTTACTACATTGTCTACGGCTTTGTGCTGTGGCTGAAGTTCCCTTCCGACGACATGAAGCTGCTGACGGCAATCGTGGTGGCAATCTTCTTGTCGGTGCCGTATCTGAAAGGAAAGTATTTCTCGAAACCTGTCAGTGCCGCGAAGAAGGAGGAAAAGAACCATGCTTGAAATCCAGAATATCTATAAAACCTTCAACCCCGGCACAGTAAACGAAAAAGTGGCGCTGGACGGCCTGAACCTGACGCTGGCGGACGGCGATTTCTGCACCGTTATCGGCGGCAACGGCGCCGGGAAATCCACAATGTTGAACGCGATTTGCGGCGTGTGGCCGCTGGATGGCGGCAAAATCTTGATCGACGGCAAAGACGTCACCAAGACGAGCGAGCATCAGCGCGCCGCGTTTTTGGGCCGCGTTTTTCAGGACCCGATGACGGGTACCTCCGCAACGATGGGCATCGACGAAAATCTGGCGATGGCGGCGCGCCGCGGCCAGATGCGCGGCTTGGCGTGGGGCATCACAAAAAAAGAGAGCGCAGAGTATCGCGAGCTAGTAAAATCGCTTGATCTCGGCCTTGAGGGCCGCATGACGAGCAAGGTTGGCCTGCTTTCGGGCGGCCAGCGGCAGGCGATTACGCTGCTGATGGCAACGCTGAAAAAGCCGAAGCTGCTGCTGCTCGATGAGCATACCGCCGCGCTTGACCCGAAAACTGCGCTGAAGGTGCTGACGCTTTCCGCCCAGATTGTGGAGGAAAACCACCTCACGACGCTGATGATTACGCATAACATGAAGGATGCCATCAAGTATGGCAATCGCCTGATTATGATGCACGAGGGACATATCATCTACGACGTGCGCGGCGAGGAAAAGAAAAAGCTGCAGGTCGCTGATCTGCTGCAAAAATTCGAGCTTGCCAGCGGCGGCGAGTTTGCAAACGACCGCATGATGCTTTCGTAAACCCGGCACGGAAAAGTTATCATCGCATTGCCGGAAAAATCGCATAAAAAGCAAAAGCCACGCCTTTTCGGAGCAATTCCGCTTCAGAAAGGCGTGGCTTTTTTTAGAAAATGCTTTTTGTGCAGCTGCTTCCATGACCGCTTCCATTTTTTGAATGCAGGGCTTATTGGATTGCGCTGCTGCTTTGGGCCAGCAGGGCGTCGGCCTTTTGCTGCGTGAGCTTTTTGTTTTTTACCATAGCGGTAAGTACCTGTTTTTGCCGCTGCAACGCAAGCGCCGGGCTTTCGTCCGGCGAATAGGCAGAGGGCGCGTTCGGCAGGCCTGCCAGCAAAGTGCATTCGGCGTCCGTCAGCAGAGCGGGCGTTTTGCCGAAGTACCCCTCGGAGGCATCGTAGATGCCGGAATAGCCGCTGCCGTAATAAATGCAGTTGATGTACAGCTCCAAGATCTCATCTTTGGAACAGCTTTTTTCCAGCGCAAACGCCATGAACATCTCGGCGGCCTTGCGCTCAAAGCGCTTTTCCTGTGAAAAGTATAGGTTTTTGGCCAGCTGCTGTGTGATTGTGCTGCCGCCCTCCTGCAGGCTGCCGGCGGCGAGATTGGTAAATACTGCGCGCGTGATAGAGATCGGGTCGATGCCGAAATGAGAATAAAAACGCTTATCCTCCACGCAGACGACGGCATCCGGGTAGATGGCCGGCAGCGCAGAAAGAGAGGTATAACCCGGCTGTGCCCGGACGCCCGCGATCTTTTCTTCCAGCGGCGCGGCGGCCAGCGCCTGACGGTACATTTGGTAGCCACGGTATAATACAACGCCGCCGGCCGATGCCAGCGCCAATACGGCAAGGCACAGCAGCACGAGGATGCTGCGCCGTATCCATTTCTTTTTCATAACCTCACCTCCGGGGTGTCTTTCTATTATACCATAACGAGCAACGAAGCAAAATGCTGCACAAAAGGGCGAAAAAGCCGGAAAAACTTGCATAATACGAAAAGGTGTGGTATATTCTTCTAGTACGAGAATGAACGGATAGGAAAGTGGGCCGCAAGGTCCGCTTTTCTTGTTTGTATGGGGGAATTTTATATGGCAAAGCCTTCGGGCGGCAGTACCGTTCAGAAAGTAGAAAGCCTTGTGCGCCCTGTCGTCGAGGGTATGGGGCTGCGCCTTTGGGATGTGGTTTTTGAAAAAGAAGGGCCGGATTGGTATCTTCGCATCCTGATCGACAAGCCCGACGGCGCGGCGATGGACACCGATACCTGCGCGAATGTCTCTCACGCCGTTGATCCCATCCTCGATGCGGCGGACCCGATCGAGCAGAGCTACTACCTTGAGGTGGGCAGCCCCGGCCTTGGCCGAAAGCTGACCCGGCAGGAGCACTACGACCTGCTGAAAGGCCAAAAGGTAGCAGTTAAGCTGATCCGCCCGGATGCCGCAGGCTGCCGCGAATACAGCGGCACGCTGGTAGGGCGGACGGAAAACACCGTGACGGTGGCGACACCGGCCGGCGAAGTACAGTTTGCCGCAAATGCGGCAAGCAGCGTCCGCCTTGCGGATGACGAAGACCTGTTTTCATAAACTGAAAGATGATTGAGAAGGATTTATATTAGGAGGATACCGGAAAATGGCTAGCAGCAATAATGAATTCTTTGAGGCACTTTCCATGCTCGAGCGTGAGCGTGGCCTGACCGCAGAGTACCTCGTCGAAAAGATCAGAGCGGCGATTGTGATCGCTGTGAAAAAGAACTATGATGTCGAGGAAGATAACGTCCTCGTCGAGATCGACCCCGAAAAGGGAAAGTTTGGCGTTTCGCTGGTGCGCGACATTGTGCCGGACGGCGAAGTGGAAAACGAGCATACGCAGGTGGAGGAAAGCACTGCCCAGCAGACGCGCAAAACCTACAAGGCCGGCCAGCGCATGACAACTCCGCTTAAAACCAAGGAATTCGGCCGTATCGCCGCCCAGACGGCTAAGCACGTTATCCGCCAGGGCATCCGCGAAGCCGAGCGCAATCAGCAGCTTTCCGAGATGCAGTCGAAGAGCCACGAGATCGTTACGGCGACCGTGACGCACATCGACCCCGAAAAGGGCATTATCAGCGTAGATTTGGGCAAGGGCGGCGAAGCGATTCTGCCCCGCAACGAGCAGGTGCCCGGCGAGGAATATTCCGAGGGCGCGCCGCTGCAGGTGTATGTGGTGGATGTCGTATCGTCCGAGCGCGGCCCGCGCGTGATGATTAGCCGTACCCATCCCGGCCTTGTCAAGCGCCTGTTCGAGATGGAAGTGCCGGAAATCTTTGACGGCACCGTCGAAATCAAGGCCATTGCCCGCGAAGCGGGCGCCCGCACTAAGATGGCGGTTTGGTCTGCCGATGAAAATGTCAACCCTGTTTCTGCCTGTATCGGCGCGCATGGCGACCGTGTGGCCGCCGTTGTCGAAAAGCTGGGCGGCGAAAAGATTGACATCGTAAAGTGGAGCGAAGACATCAGCGAATTCATCAGCGCGGCGCTCAGCCCGGCAAAGGTCGTTAAAGTTGACATCCTGCCCGGCGAAACGCACAGCTGCAAGGTTACGGTGCCGGATCATCAGCTCAGCCTCGCCATTGGCAACAAGGGCCAGAATGCGCGCCTGTGCGCCCGTCTGACGGGATATAATATTGACATCCGCCCCGAGAGCGGCTACTACGGCGAGAATGATGACACCGTGACCAACGAAGAATAACAGGAGGAACGGGGAATGGTACAGAAGAAAATCCCGATGCGCCAGTGCGTCGGCTGCGGGGCATCCCGCCCGAAAAAAGAACTGGTGCGTGTGGTAAAAAATGCAGCCGGAGACATCAGCCTTGACCCGGCCGGCAAAAAGCCGGGCCGAGGCGCGTATCTGTGCCCTGACCCCGCATGCCTTGCCAAAGCACAGAAGAAAAAGGCGTTGGAACGCGCATTCGGCGCGATCCCGCCGGAAGTGTACGAGAGCCTGCAAACCCAGCTGGCGCAGGCGGCCCGCCCAGAGGGGACGAAAGAATGACAGCAAAGAAAAAACAGCCACAGCCGGCGCCCACGCTGCCGGAAGCAAAAAAGGCGCTGTTCAGCGCGTTCTCACTTTGCCGGAAGGCCGGCAAACTGGTGATGGGCTACGATGCCTGCGTGGAAGCTGCCGTGGCGGGCAAAATCGTCCGCATCTTCTATGCCGCAGATGCCAGCGAAAGCACAGTGAGCAGGCTGAAGTTTGAGACGGAAGGGCTGGCAGCGGCAAAACCGCTGCCGCTGGCCCAGCAGGATCTGCTGGAGATCAGCCGCAAGCCCGTGGCCATTTATGCGGTGACAGACGAAAACCTGAACCGCCTGTGCGAAATGAAACGTAAACAATGCGAAGACCTCATCACGAAGGAGGAAGTCAGCCAATGATTATTAAATATAAAGTGAGCGATTTTGCAAAAGATACTGCCCAGCCGACCAAAAAGGTGCTGGAAATGGTGAACGCCTTAGGCGGAGAACCGAAAAAGATCAGCTCCAATCTGGAAGAAGGGGAGCTGAACTTCCTGCTGGAAAAACTGAGCCGCGAAAACGCCGAGCAGGATTTGAAGGCTTACCTTACATCCGGCAAACGGCCGGTGGCGCCGCAAAAGCCTGCGCAGCCTGCCAATGCAAAGCCGCAGGCCGCCCAGCCGGCGGCCCAGCAGCCGAACAAGCCGATGCAAGAGCTGAAAAAGCGCCATGAGGACAAAACGGTATCTTTGAGCGAACTTGCCAAAGAAACCGGTGCGAAAGCTACCGAAAAGGTCGAAGTCAAGCGCGAAGAAAACCGCGTGAAGATTGATACCCGCACGGTGGATTTGAACGTGGCGCGTTTCGACGCAAAATATGATGAGCTGGCTTCCACCAAAAATACGGAAAATCGCCGCAAGCCGACGCCGCAGGGCAACAAGCAGAAATTTACCCAGCGCAATCAGCGCCAGCGCCAGCAGTTCCAGCGCGGCAAGCGCGAGACAGAGTTCGAGCGTTTGCAGCGCATCCAGCTGGAAAAGGCGCGCAGCGCCCAGCTGAAGGTCGCACTGCCGGATGAAATCACGATCAGCGAGCTGGCTACCCGCTTAAAGCAGCAGGCCGGCAAGGTTATCTCGAAGTTCATGCAGATGGGCGAGATGCACACCATCAACGATACGGTCGATTTCGATTCGGCCGCGCTGGTGGCCGAAGAGTTCCACGTAAAGGTCGAGCGCGAAAAGCGTGTGACGATCGAAGAGCGTCTGTTTGTACAGGAGGACGATTCCGCCGAGGATCTCGTCACCCGCCCGCCGGTCGTCTGCGTTATGGGCCATGTCGACCACGGCAAAACCTCGATTCTGGACGCCATCCGTAAAACCAACGTTACCGCGGGCGAAGCCGGCGGCATCACGCAGGCAATCGGCGCGTATCAGGTCAAGATCAAAGAGCGCAAGATCACCTTCCTGGATACTCCGGGCCATGAGGCGTTTACCTCGATGCGTGCCCGCGGCGCAAACATGACGGATATTGCCGTGCTGGTTGTGGCGGCGGATGACGGCATTATGCCGCAGACCATCGAATCCATCAACCATGCCAAGGCCGCCAACGTTAAGGTAATCGTGGCCATCAACAAGATGGATAAACCGCATGCCAACCCCGAGATGGTGAAAGAGGGCCTGACGAAGTACGGCCTGATCCCAGAGGATTGGGGCGGCGATGTGGCCTGCATCCCGGTTTCTGCCGTGACAGGGCAGGGCATCCCGGACCTTTTGGAGCGGATCGCGCTCGAGGCCGAGATCATGGAGCTGAAAGCAAACCCGAGCCGCCGCGGCAAGGGCAGCGTTGTGGAAGCCCGCTTGGATAAAGGGCAGGGCACGATCGCAACGCTTTTGGTGCAAAACGGCACCCTGCACGTCGGCGATGTGCTGATTGCCGGCACGGCCGTGGGCCGTGTCCGCACGATGCGCGACGACAAAGGCCGCGACATCCAAGAAGCCGGCCCGTCGATGCCTGTGGAGATTACCGGCCTGACGGAAGTGCCTGTTGCCGGCGATCAGTTCGAGGCCGTTGAGGATGAACGCCTCGCCCGCGAGCTGGCCGACCAACGCGCCACAGCCGCAAAGGAAAAGCAGTTTGCCAGCTATACCAAGGTTACGCTGGATAACCTGTTCAGCCAGATGGCCGAACACGATATGAAGGAGCTTGCCATCGTTGTCAAGGCGGATGTGCAGGGCTCGGCCGAGGCTGTCAAGCAGAGCCTCGAAAAGATTTCCAACGAGGAAGTGCGTGTGCGCGTGATCCACGCCGGCGTTGGTGCCATCAGCAAATCCGATGTCGACTTGGCCGATGCCTCGAACGCGATCATCATCGGCTTCAATGTCCGCCCGGATGCCATCGCCAAGGCAGAGGCAGAGACGACACACGTCGAAATGCGTATGTACCGCGTGATCTACGATGCCATCAACGATGTGACGGACGCTATGAAGGGCATGCTCGCGCCGAAGTTCCGCGAGGTACAGCTCGGCGAGCTGCAGGTACGCCAGGTATACAAGATCTCGAGCGTCGGTACCGTGGCCGGCTGCCGCGTTACCAGCGGCAAGATCACGCGCGACAGCCAAGTGCGCGTTGTGCGTGACGGCATCGTGCTGGCAGAGGATACCATCGCCAGCCTGAAGCGCTTTAAGGACGATGCCAAGGAAGTGGCCGAGGGCTTTGAGTGCGGCGTTACCCTCGAAAAGTTTGCCGACATCAAGGAAGGCGACGTATACGAGGCCTTCAAGATGGAAGAATACCGCGAGTAAGCAGAAAAGCTGCCTCATAATGGGAGAGAGAAATGTCTGAAAAAACGATGGGCCGTTTGGCCCAAGATATGAAACGCGAGGTCATCGGGATCGTTTCCCATTTGAAAGACCCGCGCCTTGAGGGCGGCCTGCTGACTGTGACGCGCCTTGACATCACATCGGATCTGGATGTGGCGAAAGTGTACGTCAGCGTACTGGGCCGCCCGGAAGGGCCGAAGGCCGCGCTTGATGCGCTGAATCATTCCGCCGGCCATGTCCGCACGGAAGTCAGCCGCAAAATGCATATCCGCAAAGCGCCGCGCTTTATCTTTTATGAGGACGACAGCGCTGCGTATGCGGAGCATATCAATCAGGTGATCCGCGAACTGCATCAAAACGACCCGCCTGCGCCCGAAAGCGCCGAATAAGCGCCGCTGGGAAAGGAGAGACATTTTATGACAGAAGAACTGACTGTGGAGCAGATGGCGGCCCGCCTGAAAGAGGCGGACGACATTCTGATCCTCTGCCACAAAAATCCCGACGGCGATACAATGGGCTGCGGCGCGGCGCTGTATCATGCGCTGTGCAGCCTCGGGAAAACCGCGGCCGTGCTTTGCTCTGACCCTGTGCCGCCGAATTTCGGCTACATGGATATGAAGCTGTACGACGGCTCGTTTCAGCCGGCAACGGTGGTGGCCGCAGATGTGGCAAGCCTACAGCTTTTCGGCGAGAAAAATCATGTGCCGGAGCTGGCACATCATGTGGATTTTTGCATCGACCACCATGCCGGCAACGGCGGCTATGCCGATTATACGCTGCTGGACGAGACGGCGGCCGCGACGGCCGAGCTGATGGCACAGGTGATTGAGGCCATGCAGGTGCCCTTTTCGCCGGTAATTGCCGATTGCCTGTATACAGCGCTGGCAACCGATACGGGTTGCTTCAAATTTTCGAGCACAACGGCCCGTACCCATACGACGGCGGCCAAGCTCATTGAAGCGGGCGCCCGCATCGGGCAGCTGAACAAGATCTTGTTCGACACCGTCCCGCGCGAGCGGATGGACGCCGAGCGTATGGCGCTGGATCATCTGGAATACTATCTTGACGGGCGCTGTGCGTTGATCTATCTGACGCGCGAGGAAATCGCCGAGAGCAAGGTTGACCCGGCTGATTTGGAAGATTTGACGGGCCTGCCGCTGCGCGTGGCAGGGGTACAGATCGGTATCACGCTGCGCCAGCAGCCTTCGGGCAGCTACCGCATCAGCATCCGTACCGCGGAAGGCGTGGATGCCTGCGCGATTGCGCGGTGCTTGGGCGGCGGCGGGCACAACCGTGCCGCCGGCTGCGAGCTGGAGGGCAATCTCGAAAATACCAAAAACGCGATCCTCGCCGAAGCGGAAAAAGAACTTTCCCGTTCTCTGGAGGGGCAGTAAATGCAGGGTATCCTGATCGTAGATAAGCCGACAGGCTGGACGAGTTTTGATGTGATTGCGAAGCTGCGCGGCGTACTGGGCACCAAAAAGCTTGGCCACTCCGGCACCCTTGACCCAATGGCGACAGGGGTGCTTCCGGTGTTCTGCGGCGGGGCCAGCAAGGCCGTCGATTTGCAGGAAAACCACGATAAAACCTATTGTGCGACGCTGCGGCTCGGCGCCCGCACGGATACGGGCGACATTACCGGCGAGACGCTGGAAACCCGCCCTGTTACCGCGGGCGAAGCCGAGCTTTTGGCCGTGCTGCCGCGCTTTCTCGGCGCGCAGAGCCAGATCCCGCCGATGTATTCCGCGGTGAAGGTAAACGGTGTGCCGCTGTACAAAATCGCGCGCAAACAGCGTGCGGCGAGGGCCGCGGACGAAAACGCGGCCAAAACAGCTGCACAGGCCGAAAAGCAGGATAAAACGTGTGCGGCCGTGTCCCAAAACGGCGCTCTGCCCGAAATCGAGCGCACACCACGCCCGATCACCGTATACGCTATCGAATACGGCGGAAGCCCGGCCCCCGGCGATTATGTGCTGACGGTGTCCTGCTCAAAGGGCACATACATTCGCACCCTATTGGAAGCGATCGCGGGGGAAATGGGCCAGCTTGGCTGCATGGCCTCGCTGCGCCGCACAAAAGCCGGCACATATACCGAGGCGGATGCGCATTCCCTAGAAGAAATTCTGGCGGCGAAACAGGCCAATACGCTCGAGAGTTTGCTGCTGCCGGTAGAAAGCGTGTTTTTGCAGCTGCCGGTGCTTTCCGTGGATGGATTTGTGCAAAAACATCTCGAAAACGGCTGCCCGACAAGCCACTATCCGGCGGCGGATGGGCGTTACCGCGTTCATGATGCAGCAGGGGAATTCCTCGGGCTGGCAAAGATAGAGCAGGGCGTATTGCACGTAGAAAAACTGTTCTGCGCGCGGACGCCTGAAAATACGTAAGCGCCCACCGCTTGGCGTAAAAGCTGCCGCATAAAATGGTTTTGGCCCATACCTGCCGGATACCCTGCGCCCGTAAAAACATCAACAGGAAAGTGAAACAATTCCGTGAAAATGCAGATTTTTTCTCATCTTGAACCTCTGCCCGATTCCGCCGGATGCGCCGTGGCGATGGGCTTTTTCGACGGCTTGCACATCGGCCACCGCGCCGTGATCGGCTCGGCTGTGGAATGGGCGGCGGTGCACGGCGCGGCGCCCGCGGTGTTTACGTTCAGCCTGCCGCGGCGCAATACCTTGAAGGGCGGCCGCCTGCTGGACACGGCGGAAAAGCATAAAACCGTAGAAAAGCTGGGCGTGGCATATTATACGGCGCCCAAGTTTTCTGAGTTTCGGGATCTTTCCCCCGAGGCGTTTGTCTCGGATGTGCTGATCGGCAAGCTGCATGCGAAGGCACTTTGCTGCGGCGAAAATTTCACCTTCGGCGCCAAGGCGGCCGGCAACGTGGAAATGCTGCAAAAGCTCTGCCCGCAGTACGGCGTGGCGCTGCTTGTTGCGCCGACGGCAATGTTTGAAGAAAAGCCCGTCTCTTCGACGCGCATCCGCATGGCGCTGGCCGGGGGAGATGTGCCCGTGGTTAACGCGATGCTGGGCCAGCCCTACGCAGTACGTTTTCCGGTGCAGCACGGTGCGGGGCTTGGGCATACGCTGGGCTTTCCCACGATCAACCAAGTATTCCCGAAAGAATATCAGCTGCCGCGGTTCGGCATCTATATCACGCGCACCTGCATCGGCGGCGTATGGTATCCTTCGGCCACGGGGCTGGGCACACGCCCTACCGTGAACGATGACGCCACCAAGGTGACATGCGAAACCTTTATCCCCGGCTTTAGCGGTTCGCTTTACGGCGAGCGCCCGCAGGTGGAATTCTATGCTTACCTTTCGCCCAGCCGCAAATTTGATACGCTGGACGAGCTAAAAGCCTGCATCCGGGATGCGGCGGCGCAGGCAAAAGCTTATTTTGCATAAAACACATGCGTTTTACAGGGCTTTTTCCGTTGCAAACCCGAAAAGCCTGTGCTATAATACTTGTATTACCGCGGCCCGGTTTCGGGCGTATGCCCCTTTTGGGGAGAACCGCTGCCCTTTGCCTTGCCGCCGGCAAATAATTTGAAAGAGGTATGAAACATGGATAAGAAAAATGTAATGGCGTCCGTCGCAATGAACGAAAAGGACACCGGTTCGCCGGAAGTACAGGTCGCTCTGCTGACCGCGCATATCAACGAGCTGAACGAGCATTTGAAGAAGAACCCGAACGATAAGCACAGCCACCGTGGCCTGCTCAAGATGGTCGGCCGCCGTCGTAACCTGCTGGCTTACCTCGAAAAGAAGGATGTCACGCGTTACCGCGCACTGATCGCTAAGTTGGGTCTTCGCAAGTAATAGAAAATGGGGTAGGCACCGTACCGCGGCGCCTGCCCCTTTCTTATTTTACGGGTGCTGCTTTTTCACAAAAAATGCATCCGGCAATCGTGCAGGTTGCTAAAACCAAACGGCTTCGGAACTGGCAGAGGCCCGGCGTGTTGTAGCAGTAAATCGAGCTTCCGTGCAAAAGGTACGGCGGCCGGATTTATTGCTAAAGCCCGCGGGGTATTTCTGCTGAAAATAATAGGCAGGAGGCAGAAAAATGGCAATCGAATTTGGTTCCCGCAAAGAAATGTTCCCGAATTTCAAGGTCTATGAGACGACGCTGGCAGGGCATCCGTTCAAGGTAGAAATGGGCAAGATGTGCGGCCTTTCCAACGCAAGTGCGATGATCTGCTACGGCGACACACGTGTACTGTGCAACGTCACCATGAGCGACAAGCCGCGTGAGGGCATCGACTTCTTCCCGCTGAACGTCGAGTACGAGGAAAAGCTGTACGCCGACGGCCGCATCCCCGGCAGCTTTATGCGCCGGGAAGGCCGCCCCGGCGAGCGCGCGATCCTTACTTCCCGCGTAGTCGACCGCCCGATCCGCCCGTTGTTCCCCAAGGAAATGCGCAACGATGTCTGCGTGACGATGACCGTTATGAGCCTTGACCGCGACTGCGCGCCCGAAGTGGCCGGCATGATCGGCACCTCGCTGGTGCTGGCTGTCTCGGATATTCCTTGGAAAGGCCCGATCGGCGGCGTACAGATGGGCCTTGTCGATGGCGAACTGGTGGTTTGCCCTAACGCAGAGCAGCGCCAGAAGAGCGATTTGGCTCTGACGGTGGCCGGCACGATGGAAAAGATCGTGATGATCGAAGCCGGCGCAAACGAAGTCGACGAGACAACGATGCTCGAAGCGATCAAGCTGGCACATACCGAAATTAAGAAGATTATTACCTTTATCAACGAGATTGTGGCCGAGCGCGGCAAACCCAAAAAGAGCTTCGAGCCGGCTGAGCTGGATTATACGCTGCTTAAAGAGATCAGCGCAAAGTACTTGGGCGATTTCAAGGCCGCGATGGATACCGACGATAAGAACGTTCGTGATGCAGCGCTGCTGCCGATTATGGACAAGATCTCCGACGAATACCCCGATCTCGACGAGGCAACGCTGGGGCTTATCAGCTACAAAATGCAAAAATTCGTTGTGCGGCGCTGGCTGCTTGACGAGGGCAAGCGTGTGGATGGCCGCGGCATCAATGAAATTCGCCCGCTGGCCGCAGAGGTCGGCGTATTGCCGCGCGCCCACGGCTCCGGCATGTTTACCCGCGGCCAAACGCAGGTACTGACGGTATGTACGCTGGGCGGCACAAAGGATAACCAGCTGATGGACGACCTTTCTGACGAGCCGACCAAGCGCTACATCCACCATTACAATTTCCCGCCGTATTCTGTCGGCGAGGCGCGCGCCCCGCGCAGCCCCGGCCGCCGCGAAGTTGGCCACGGCGCATTGGCCGAGCGCGCCCTGATCCCGGTTCTGCCGAGCTTGGCCGAGTTCCCGTATACGATCCGCTGCGTTTCCGAGGTGTTAAGCTCTAACGGCTCGACTTCGCAGGCTTCCATCTGCGGCTCGACGCTGGCGCTGATGGATGCCGGTGTGCCGATCAAAGCGCCGGTGGCCGGCATTTCCTGCGGCCTGATTACCGAGGGCGAGCGCTGGATGACCATGCTCGATATTCAGGGTGTGGAAGATTTCCACGGCGATATGGACTTTAAGGTGGGCGGTACCCGCAAGGGCATTACGGCCATCCAGATGGACATTAAGATCGACGGCCTGACGTATGACATCATCGCAGAGGCATTTGAAAAGTGCCGCAAGGGCCGCCTGTACATCCTCGACGAGATCATCAAGCCGGTGATCGCCGCGCCGCGCGCGGAGCTGAGCCGCTGGGCGCCGAAGATGTTCAGCATGCAGATCCCGACCGATAAGATCAAGGACGTGATCGGCAAGGGCGGCAAGGTGATTCAGGACATCTGCGCTTCCTGCAACTGCAAGATTGATGTGCAGGAGGACGGGCATGTGTTCGTCTCCGCCACGGACCCTGAGGATGCAAAGCGCGCGATCTTTACCATCAAGACGATCGTGGAAGATCCCGAAGTCGGTGCAATCTACAAAGGCAAGGTCACGCGCCTGATGAACTTTGGCGCGTTTGTTGAGATCGCCCCGGGCAAAGAGGGCCTCGTCCACATCTCTAAGCTGGACACCAAACGGGTCGAGCGCGTGGAGGATGTGGTTGCCGTCGGCGATGCCATCGTCGTTAAGGTGACGGACATCGATCAGCAGGGCCGTATCAACTTGAGCCGCAAGGATGCAATCGCTGATCTGGAGGCGAAAAAAGCCGCCCAGCAGGCACAGCAGTAAGCTGCCGATTTTCACCAACAAGCAAGAGCCGCTCCGGGAAACCGGAAGCGGCTTTTTTGAAAGAAAAATTTGGCATGCGGCCCGCCACAAAACCGCCCGATAAACGCTTTTGGGGCGAGCCGAGCAAGAATTACAAAAAGTTGGAAGCATATTTTCGCAAGAATCGGGTTGACGGCGATGGTCGTATGGCGGTATGGTGACAGAGGACAAGCCCACAAGCCGGCCGCCGACAGAAAAGGAGACAGCAATGCATATGGAAAACTGCTATACTCTCGACCCCAAAAACACGATTCCCTTTCAAAACCGTACCTGCGACTGCATCGGTACGGGACACATGAGCCTTGCCTTGCAGCAGGAATATCTCGATCAGCTTGCCCTCGTGCAGAAGGAGATCGGATTTTGCTATATCCGCGGGCACGGGCTGTTCTGCGATGATATGGCCATCTATCAGGAATATACCGATGGGAACGGGCAGCGCCGCGTAGAATATAACTTTACCCGCCTTGACCGCGTGATGGACAGCTACCGTCGGCTGGGGCTAAAGCCCTTTCTTGAATTGGGCTTTATGCCCGAAAAGCTTGCAAGCGGCACCCAGACGGTGTTTTACTATCGCGGAAATGTGACCAAACCGCGGGATGCCGCAGCGTGGTGCGCGCTGGTTACGGCGACGCTTGCCCACCTGATGGCGCGGTACGGCGCAGAGGAAGTGACAACGTGGCCCGTGGAGGTTTGGAACGAGCCGAACCTTGAAATTTTCTGGGAGCATGCCGATCAGGCCGCCTACCTGAACCTTTTCGCGGTAACGTATCGCGCCGTCAAGGCGCTGGATGCGCGCTTTTGCGTCGGTGGGCCGGCCGTGTGCGACATTGGCTGCAACGAGTGGGTTCAGGCCTTTTTGGAATTTTGCCGGCACGAAAATCTCCGGCCGGATTTCATTTCGCGCCATCACTATACGGCACAAGCACCGGTGTATCAAGGCCACTATGGCTATGTCAAACTGCACGACACCGACTGGGCCGAAAAGGATTTGCATGCCACGCGCATTTTGATCGACACCTTTGCTGAATTTCGCGGCCTGCCGCTGTACCTGACGGAATTCAACACTTCTTATATTCCACGTTGCCCGCTGCACGACACCAACAAAAATGCGGCCTTTTTGGCCCAGATGCTTTCGTGGCTTGGCGACGACTGCGCCTCGTACTCCTACTGGACATTCGGGGATGTGTTTGAGGAGGAAGGCGAGCCGTTTACGCCGTTCCACGGCGGGTTTGGCCTTGTGGCAAACGGCGGCATTCCAAAGCCGACCTTCTGGACGTTTGCTTTCTATCGGCGGCTCGAGGGCGCCTGCGTGCTGCGCGCCGAGGATGCGCTTGTGGTGCGCACAGATGCGGGGCAATATCGCGGCATTGCATGGAATTATGCGCCTACTGGGCAGGAGCAGGCAAAACAACTGCGCTTTGTGCTGCCTGACGAAGCGGCAAAACAGTGGAGCCTCGTTTGCCGGACAGTGGACGAAGAAACCGCCAACCCGCGGAAAGTGTGGCATGATCTGGGCGAACCTGCGAACCCGAGCGAAGAACAAAACGAGCTGCTGCGCCGCAGCGCCATGCCACAGATCACTTCTGAAATAGTAACGGCCGAAAACGGCCAGGCTTCGTTTACCGTGACGCTCGGCAAAAACGCGGTGGTTTACTGGGAGGCTGCGCCGCGGCACTTCCGGCCCGACCGCGGCTATACCTACGAAGCCGCGGACCTTACCTAAAAAGAAAACGCCGAAGCGGCTTTTTCGCTGCTTCGGCGTGGTTTTGCAAAGTATTAGCCGGATTGCTTGTCCTTCTCGTCGGGGGCGGATAAATCCGTCTCACAGGTATCGTTCAGGCGGCGAAACTCGGAAGGCGTACACTGCTTCGTTGTTTTGAACATGCGGATAAACGAGGAAATGCTGGAAAAGCCGGAACGGTATGCCGCCTCGGTGATCGAAATGTCGGGGTCGATCAAATAATGCTCGGCGCGGGCGATGCGCTTCTGGCTTAAATACTTATAGAAGGAAACATCCGTAAACTGCTTGAACAGCCGGTCGAAATGATACTTGCTGAAGCCCGCCTCGCTGGCAACCTGCTCCAGCGTCAGCTCTTCGGCGCAGTGCTCGCTGATATAATCACAGGCGGCCAGAAGCTTTTCATTATATTCCTGCCGCTTCGAGGGTTTGGCGAACTGGCGGCCATGCTCCCATGCATGATTGCGGCCGATCACGACGAACATTTCGATCAGGCGGGCATAGATCGCACTTTCGCTCAGGGTATCGTTGCGCAGATATTCTTCTTTCATGGCAAGGATCAAACGGTGCAGTTCGGGGTATGCATCCGGGAAACGCTCGGGCGTAACCAAATGCGCGGGTGCAATCAGGGTGATGATCGTTTCAACCTCTTTGATGGAGTTGAGCAGGGAACAGTCGGCCTGAAAAATAATGCGGACGCCGTTTTTGTGCGCGGGAAGATCATGGATTGTGCCCGGGCAGATGAACAGAATGTCGCCGGTGCGCAGGTGAAACGTCTGATGATTGCAGATGGCGTCATAACTGTCTTCCAGCGGGCACAGAATTTCGATTGGCGCATGCCAGTGCGTGGGATAATGCTCACACTCATTATTGACATACAGACGCAGGCGCGTATTCTGTTTATAGTTCACGGTTTCATGGATGCCGTTCAAGTTCTCAATCATAAAAGCTGCCTTTCTGACGATAAGAATCCATGCGAAATATCGAAAAAATAAAATACCGAATTTGTGCTTTTCATTATAACGAGAAACAGTAGCAAAATCAATAATTTGTTTCTTTGTTGCCCGCCAAGTTTTGACATTTATGGCTTTGGCCCGGTTTCATAAGAATGAAAATTAGATAATGTCACAAAAATTGAGACCGCTTATTGTGAAAACTGGAAACTATGAAACTTGTTGTAAACATTTTTAGCAAGATTTGAAAGTCATAGAGCAAGAATTTTGATGAATCTATAGCACTTCTCTGCTACCATAATGACAGAAGAAATCCCGATCCAACGGGATGGAGAAAAAAGAAGAAAAACAGGAGGCTATGACAACTATGAAAAAGATTTCTCGTCGTTCGTTCCTGCAGGTGGCCGGCGCGGCCGCCGCAATGGGTGCTCTGTCCGCATGCGGCGTCTCTACCAACACGGGTTCTGCTGCCGCCGGCTCTACGGCCGGTTCTACTGCGGCAGCCGGTTCCGCTACCGAGATCCAGTGGATGTTTTGGGATGACCTGGAAGCTACCGAGGATCTGATCTCGAAGGGCTACAAGGATGTCATCGACCGCTTCAATGAGCAGTACAATGGCCAGTATCACTGCACACCGGTTACTACTAACCTCGAAGAGTACTACACCAAGCTGAACGCGCTGGTTGCTGCAAACCAGACGCCGGATGTGTTCATCTGCAGCCCCGGCCCGAACCTCGATGTCTACGTAAATCCGGGCGTTGCCGCTGATTTGACCGACATCCTGAACGGTGCCGAGGCAGATTGGTATAAGACCTTCACCGACGGCATCTTCGAGCGTGTTACAT